>MERE01000146.1 GCA_001771975.1 Betaproteobacteria bacterium RIFCSPLOWO2_02_FULL_68_150
CAGTTCCGCCGGGTCGAAAGCGAAGTCGCGCGCCTCGTGCAGGTGGATCGGCACCGGCTGCGCGCCGCAGGCGACGATCTGCGACTCGTAGATCGGAAAACCGGGATTCGGGTAGATCACCTCGTCGCCCGCGCCATGATCGGTGCACGAGAGGATCGCGTAGGCGATGAACGGCTTCGCCCCGGCGCCGACCACCACGTCCTGCGGCCGGATCGGCAGGCCGCCGCGCATCGCGGCCAGATACCTCGCCGCTGCCTCGCGCAGCGGATCGATGCCGGCCGACGGCGTATAGCCGTGCTTGCCCTCGCGCACGGCGCGGATCGCGGCCTCCTGCACGTTGCGGGGCGCCGGAAAATCCGGCTGGCCGATGCAGAAGCTGATGATGTCGCGGCCCTGCCGCGCGAGCGCGTTCACTTCGGCGAGGACGACGAACGCATTCTCGGTGCCGAGGGACGCGGCGCGGCGGCTGATTTCTGGCATGGGAAACCCGGGGTCAGAGTAACTTTTTCAGCTCCCCCGATTGTATCGAGAGTAACATCGCGCGCTGAAAAGTTACTCTGACCCCGGTTCCGCATGCTCATCAACTGCGTCGCCTACCAGGAAGGCCGGAAGGTGGCGGACATCGCGCGGCACGACATCCGGAGCTACCTCGGCCGCCCCGGCGGCTTCGTCTGGGTCGCGCTCAGCGACCCGAGCGATGACGAGCTGATCGAGATGCAGGAAGAGTTCGACCTGCATCCGCTGGCGGTCGAGGACGCGCGCCACGGCCACCAGCGCCCCAAGCTCGAGGAGTACGGCGACGAGCTGTTCATGGTGCTGCACATGATCGAGTCCACGGGCGACGAGCTGCACGTCGGCGAAGTCTCGATCTTCGTCGGACCGAACTTCGTGCTCTCGGTGCGCAGCCGTGCCGAGCGCGGCTTCCACGACGTGCGCGCGCGCTGCGAGCGCGAGCCGGAGCTGTTGCGGCACGGCTCGGGCTACGTGCTCTACGCCCTGATGGATGCCGTGGTGGACCGCTATTTCCCGCTCATCGACGCGCTCGAAACCGAGCTCGAGCAGATCGAGGGGCGCATCTTCTCGCCCAAGGCCTCGGCGCGCGCCAACATCGAGGCGCTCTACTGGGTGAAGCAGAAGCTGATGACGCTCAAGCACGCCGCCGGCCCGCTGCTGGAGGCGACCGGCAAGCTCTACGGCGGGCGCGTGCCGCAGGCCTGCACCGGCCTGGGCGAATACTACCGCGACATCTACGACCACCTGATCCGCGCCAACCAGTCGATCGACAGCCTGCGCGACATGGTGCTCACCGCGATCCAGGTGAGCCTCGCGACCATCACGATCGGCGAAAGCGAGGTCACCAAGCGCCTCGCGGCGTACGCCGCGCTGGTGGCGGTGCCGACCCTGATCGCCGGGGTCTACGGCATGAACTTCGAGCACATGCCGGAGCTCAGATGGGAGTTCGGCTACCCGTTTTCGATCTGGCTGATGGTGATCCTGGACTCGATCCTGTTCTGGCGCTTCCGCAGGGCGGGATGGCTGTGATCCGAATCCTGCTCCTGGCGCTGGGGCTGCTGCTGGCGCCGGCGCTGCCCGCGCAGCATGCCGAGCAGCCCATGCACCGCGGTTTCGGCGGCGCCGAGCGATGGTCGAAGATTTTCGACGATCCGGCGCGCGATGCCTGGCAGAAACCCGAAGACGTGGTGCGCGCGCTCGCCCTGGCGCCGGATGCGTCGGTCGCCGACATCGGCGCGGGCACCGGCTACTTCGCGGTGCGCCTGGCGCGCGCCCTGCCGCGCGGCCGCGTGTACGGGGCCGACATCGAGCCCGACATGGTGCGCTTTCTCGGCGAGCGCGCGGCGCGCGAAGGCCTCGCCAACCTCTACGCGGTGCAAGCCTCGCAGCGCGCACCCAACCTGCCCGCGCCGGTCGACCTCGCGCTGCTCGTAGACACCTATCATCACGTCGGCCAGCGGGTGCAGTATTTCACCGACCTGAAGCAGCGGCTCGCCCCGGGAGGGCGCGTAGCGATCATCGACTTCCGGCCCGACGCTGCGGCGGGGCCGCCCATACAGCACCGCATCGCGCCGAAGACCGTCGCCGACGAAATGGCGCGCGCCGGCTACCGGCTCGCCGGCGAGCACGCCTTCCTGCCGAACCAGTACTTCCTCGTCTTCGCCCCGATCTAGGCCGCCGTTCATGAAGTGCGCGGATTGCGCTTACGACAACGCGGAGGGTGCACGCTTTTGCGCGCACTGCGGCGCGAGGCTCTTCCTCGCCTGCGCGGCCTGCGGCGCGGCCGTCGTCGCCGGCCAGAAGTTCTGCTCCGCATGCGGCCAGCCGCTCGCTGCGGGCGAAGCCGTGGCGCCGCAGCCGGCGGTCGACGCGGGCGAACGACGTTACGCGACGGTCGCGTTCTCCGACCTGAGCGGCTATACCGCGCTCAACGAGCGGCTCGACTCCGAGGAGGTCGAGGAAATCATGTCCCGCATCAAGCAGGCCGCCACCTCGATCATCGAGCGCCACGGCGGCACGGTGAACCAGTTCGTGGGTGACGAGGTGTACGCGCTGTTCGGCATACCGCACGCCCGCCGCGACGACCCGCAACGCGCGGTGCGCGCCGCCCTGGAGCTGCATCGCACAGTCGGCGAGATCGGCACGCAGGTCGAACCGAGGATCGGCCAGCAACTCTCGATGCACAGCGGCATCAATTCCGGTCCGGTCCTCGTGCGCCGCAGCGACTCGCACGCCGGCCGCTACGTGCTCACCGGCGACACCGTCAATACCGCTGCCCGGCTGCTCAAGCTGGCGGCACCCGGCGAGATCGTGGTCAGTCACGCGACCTGGCGCCAGATCGCCGACGCGTTCGAGGCACGGGCGGGCGACGCGGTCGAAGTGAAGGGCAAGGAGCAGCCGCTGGTGCCGTACCGCATCTGCGGCGAGCGCGCTGCCAGCGAGTCGAGCGCACGGCCGCTGGTCGGCCGCGCCGAGGAGGTACGCCAGTTCGCCTCGCTCGCGCAGTCCTGCATCGAGCATCGCCGTGGCCGCGTCATCGTTCTGCGCGGCGACCCCGGCATCGGCAAGACCCGGCTCGCAGCGGAGTTCCTCGCGGTCGCACGCAACCTGCGCTTTTCCTGTCACCGGGCGCTGGTGCTCGATTTCGGGGCGCAGACCGGGCGCGACGCGGTGCGCAGCCTGGTCCAGAGCCTGCTCGCGGTGGGTCCCGATGCGGACGAGGCCGCGCGCCGGAACGCGGTGGCGCGGGCGAGCGCCCAAGGGCTGGTCGGCGCCGAGCGCGAGATTTTTCTCTACGACCTGGCCGATGTCGCGCCGCCGGCCGAGCAGCGTGCGATTCATGCCGCCATCAGCGTCGCGGCGCGCCAGCGCGGCACGCTCGAGGCGCTCGCCGAGCTGGTTCGCAACAGCAGCCGCGCCAGGCCCCTGCTGCTGCTCGTAGAGGACATCCACTGGGCGGACGCTGCGACCCTCGAGCGCCTTGCGACGCTCGCTGCGATCGCCACGGCCAACTCGTTGCTGTTCGCCATGACCACGCGCTTCGACGGCGATCCGATGGTCGGCCCCTGGCGCGGCGCGCTGCGCGGCGTGCCGACGACCGCCATCGACCTCGGTCCGCTCGCGGCGGCAGACGCCGCCGTGCTCGCCGCCGGAATGAGCGAGATGCCCGAGGCGGTGGTACGCAACTGCGTCGAGCGCGCGGAGGGAAATCCGCTGTTCCTGGAACAGCTACTGCTGAACGTCGAAGGAGCGGCGCTCGAGAACCTGCCCGGCACGATCCAGGCGCTGGTGCTCGCGCGCATGGACCGCCTGCAACCGTCTGAGCGCAGCGCGCTGCAGGCCGCCGCCATTCTCGGGCAGCGCTTTTCGCTCGAAGCGCTGCGCCATCTGGTCGAGGATCCCGCTTACGACTGCGCGGGGCTCGCCGAGCATTTCCTGGTGCGGCCCGAGGGCGCGGACTATCTTTTCTGTCACGCGCTGATCCGTGACGGGGCGCGCGAATCGCTGCTCAAGTCGCGCCGCAAGCAGCTGCACGCGCGGGCGGCGCAGTGGTTCGAGGGACGCGACCCCGTGCTGGCCGCCGAGCATTTCGACCGCGCCGACAGCCCCCGGGCCGCCGCCGCCTACGTCGCCGCGAGCGACGCCGAGGCCGCGCAATTCCGCTACGACGCAGCGCTCGCGCTCGCCGAGCGCGGGTTGAGCGTGGCGATCGAGCGTGCCGACCGCTTCGCCCTGCTGGTGGCGCGTGCCAAGCTCCTGCTCGAGATGGGACGCGCCGGCGAGTCGATCGAGGCTGGCGGCGCCGCGCTCGAGGCCGCCGAAGGCGCGGCCGAGCGCGCCCGGGCGCTCATCGGCATGGCGGCCGGAATGCGCATCAACGACCGCTACGACGACGGGCTGGCCGCGCTCGAGCAGGCGCAGCCGCTCGCCGAGCAGGCCGGCGTGCCGGTCGTGCAATCGCATCTGCACCACCTGCGCGGCAACCTCTACTTTCCCCTCGGCCGCATCGAGGAGTGCCTGCGCGAGCACCAGCTCGCGCTGCAGCACGCGCGGCAGGCGGCCTCGCTCGAAGCCGAGGCCACCGCGCTCGGCGGGCTGGGGGATGCGCACTACCTGGGCGGGCGCATGCGGTCCTCGCACGACCAGTTCGGCAAGTGCGTCGCGCTTTGCCGCCAGCACGGCTTCGGCCGGCTCGAGGTCACGATCCTGCACATGGTCGGCTGGACCGCGGCCTATCTCAACGAAATGCACGCTGCGGTCGAATCCGGCGCGCAGGCCGCGGCGCTCTCAGCGAAGGTTTCGCACCGGCGCTCCGAGGTGCTGGCGCGCATGCTGGTCGGCTACGTCGACGGCTGCATCCGCGGCAACGTCGAGCCGGCACGGCGCCAGCTCGATCTGGCGTTCGTCCTGGCGCAGGCGCTCGGCGCCAAGCGCTTCGAGGCGCAGATCCAGCAGTTCCGCGCCGTGCTCGCGTCCCGCAATGGCGAGCGCGAGGCGGCGCTCGCGTTCGCGGACGACAGCCTGCGCATCTGCCGCGAGCACGGCATGGGCTTCACCGGGGCCTGGCTGTACGGCGTCATTGCGGGGCTCGCGCCGGATCCGGCCGCGCGCGAGCGCGCGCTGGCGCACGGCGAGAAGCTGCTCGCCGGCGGCTGCGTCAGCCACAACCATTTCCACTTCTACGACAACGCCATCGACGTGTCCCTCGCCGCGGGCGATTGGCACGCCGCCGAGCGCTACTGCGCCAAGCTCGAGGCCTACGCGTCGCCGGAGCCGCTGCCCTGGACCGATTTCGTCGTCGCCCGCGCGCGCGCGCTGGCGCGCTTCGGGCGGGGAGAGCGCGGCGCCGAGGTCGCGGCCACGCTCGCGCGCCTGCGCGCCGAGGCCGCGGCGGCGGAGATCAACTGCGCGCTCCCCGCGCTCGAATCCGCCCTCGCGGCGCTTGCCTGAGCGCCCTGCCCGAGGCGCAGCTCGGCGCGCACGGCGTCCCAGGCGACGCGCACCTGGGCGCCTGCCGTCTTTTCGATCAGGCCCAGCTCGACCAGGCGCGCGACGTCCGTGTGCACGTTCTTGTAGTCGCGGCCGAGCCGTTTCGCCAGCTGGTATACCGGCACCGTGCCCGCCCGCCGCAGCCGGCCGAGCAACGCCCAGCGCGCCGGCGTCAGCGTCTTCAGAAGCAGCGGCAGGCTCGCGAACGACAGGATCGCGAGCGGCGCCGGCGGCGTGCGCCCGCTCGCCAGGTGCCACGCCGCCTCGAAACGGTCGAGCGCGTCGGGCAGCGGATCAAGCCGCAGCTTGAGCGTCCGCGACATCGCGTTCGAAGTCGTAGCGCAACTGCTCCACCGAGCGGAACTGGTACGCTTCCTCGCGGCCGCGCACGCGGCGGCGGTGGCGCGCACCCTCGCCCGCATAGCGCACCAGGACTTCGGCGCGCGCCAGGCACGCGAGGCAGTAGCGGCCGCGCGCCTCGAGCCGGATCTCGATCCGCAGACCGCCAGGCAGCAGCACGCACTCTCTTAGCATATGGCCCAGAATACCATAACCAGGGTGGAGTAAAATGCCGCGGTGATGCCCCCGCGCGACGACTTCTTCAACCTCTACCGGCACGGTTTCGTGCGTGTCGCGCTGGCCACGCCGACGGTGCGCGTCGGCGATCCGGGGTTCAACCGCGAGGCGACGCTGGCGCTGATGCGCGAGGCGGCGCGCCGGCGCGCGCGGGTGGCGGTATTTCCCGAGCTGGGACTGTCGGCCTACAGCTGCGAGGA
>MERE01000147.1 GCA_001771975.1 Betaproteobacteria bacterium RIFCSPLOWO2_02_FULL_68_150
CTCAACGCGCTGCTCGCCTGGTGGCTGCTGGGCGAGGCGGTGACGCCGCTGCGGATGCTCGGCATCGGCGTCATCGTCGTCGGCGTGTACCTCGTGGCAAGATCGTGAGCGTTCAAAAAGGGCTTTCAGATCAGGGTTCTGCGTCGCACTTGCGGCGCTGGCAAAAAACATGTTCAATGAAGGCGTTGCGCAACTTTCCTAAGATGGGGTCGTAAGAACCCGCGGATGCCCGGAAAATCCGTCAAGGACTTTTCCCTACCCTCGACCGGCGGCGGCACGTTCCGCCTGAGCGCAGCTCGCGGCAAACGACTCGTCCTGTACTTCTATCCCAAGGACAGCACCCCGGGCTGCACCACCGAGGCGATGCAGTTTCGCGACCTCTACCCGGAATTCCTCAAGGCGCACTGCGAGGTCTGCGGCGTCTCGCGCGATTCGCTCAAGTCGCACGAGAACTTCAAGGCGAAACTCAAGCTGCCGTTCGAGCTGCTCTCGGACGCGGACGAGAAGGCGTGTGCCCAGTTCGGGGTCATCAAGATGAAGAACCTGTACGGCAGGAAAGTCCGCGGCATCGAGCGCAGCACCTTCGTGATCAGCGACGAAGGCAGGCTCGCGCGCGAATGGCGCGGTGTGAAGGTGCCCAGCCACGCCATGGAGGTACTCGACTTTGTTAAAACCCTCTGATTCGCCCGCGGAAGCATTCGACCGAGAAATCGCTGCAACATCGCTATCCTCCTCGCCCATGGCGAAAAAATCCCCTCACCCCAGGAAAGCGCGCGTCACCAAGCTGTTCGTGCTCGACACCAACGTGCTGATGCACGATCCGAGCAGCCTGTTCCGCTTCCAGGAGCACGACATCTACCTGCCGATCGGCACGCTCGAGGAACTCGACGACCACAAGAAGGGGCTCTCCGACGTGGCGCGCAATGCGCGCCAGGCGAGCCGCTTCCTCGACGATATCGTCTCCAACGTCAGTGGCCGCAACGCCGCCGACATCGCCGCCGGCATCGCGCTGCCGGCGCGCGCCGGCGAGCAGCCGGCGGGGCGGCTGTTCCTGCAGACCGAAGCCATCAACGGCGAACTGCCGGCCACGCTCGCCGCGGGCAAGACCGACAACCAGATCCTCTCGGTGGTGCGCCACCTGCAGAAGCGCGAGCCGCAGCGCCACGTGATCCTGGTGTCGAAGGACATCAACATGCGCATCAAGGCGAGGGCGCTCGGCCTCGCCGCGGAGGACTATTTCAACGACAAGGTGCTCGAGGACACGGACCTGCTGTACACCGGCGTGCGCCGCCTGCCGGAGGACTTCTGGGACACGCACGGCCGCGACATGGAATCGTGGAAGAAGGACGGCCACACTTATTACCGGGTGCGCGGGCCGCTGGTGTCGCAGCTGCAGCTGAACGAGTTCGTCTACGACGAGTCCGGCGAGCGGCCGCTGTACGCCCTGGTGAAAGACAAGCAGGGGCGCGCCGCCGTGCTCGAGACGCTGCGCGACTACAGCCATGCCAAGAATTCGGTCTGGGGCGTCACGGCGCGCAACCGCGAACAGAATTTCGCCCTCAACCTGCTGATGAACCCGCAGGTCGATTTCGTCACGCTGCTCGGCCAGGCCGGTACCGGCAAGACGCTGCTCACGCTCGCCGCCGGGCTGACGCAGGTGCTCGACGACAAGCGCTACAGCGAGATCATCGTGACGCGGGTCACGGTGCCGCTGGGCGAGGACATCGGCTTCCTGCCCGGCACCGAAGAGGAAAAAATGCAGCCCTGGATGGGCGCGCTGGAGGACAACCTCGACGTGCTCAACACCTCCGACGAATCGGGCGGCGAATGGGGCCGCGCCGCGACGCGCGACCTGGTGCGCTCGCGCATCCGCATCAAGTCGCTCAATTTCATGCGCGGCCGCACCTTCATCAACAAGTGGCTGATCATCGACGAAGCGCAGAACCTCACGCCCAAGCAGATGAAGACCCTGGTGACGCGCGCCGGGCCCGGCACCAAGGTGGTCTGCCTGGGCAACATCGCGCAGATCGACACGCCCTACCTCACCGAGGGCAGCTCGGGGCTGACCTACGTCGTCGACCGCATGCGCGACTGGGCCCACTCCGGCCACGTCACGCTGGCGCGCGGCGAGCGCTCCAGGCTCGCAGATCACGCTGCCGAAACGCTCTGATTTCTGCTAGCCTTCCTTCCTTTTTTCGAGGACTTCGCATGATCGCTCTCGCCCGCCCGCTGCTCGCGCTCGCCGTCGCCCTGACGCTTGCCCTGCCCGCTGCCGCGCAGCCGAAGGACAAGGACTACGAACCGCAGGTCGGCCAGGCCGGCAAAGACGTGATCTGGGTGCCGACGCCCGACGACGTCGTCGAGCGCATGCTGCGCATGGCGCAGGTGACGCCGAACGACTACGTGGTCGACCTCGGTGCGGGCGACGGCAAGATCGCGATTGCAGCGGCAAAGAAGTTCGGCGCCCGCTCGCTCGGCATCGAATACAACCCGGACATGGCGAAGCACGCGCAGCGCAACCTCGAGAAGGCCGGCGTCACGGCGCGCGCCAAGATCATTCAGGGCGACATCTTCGTCACCGACTTCACGCAGGCCACGGTGGTCACCATGTACCTGCTGCCGGCGCTCAACCTCAAGCTGCGGCCGCAGATCCTCGCCATGCGCCCGGGGACGCGCGTGGTGTCGCACTCGTTCAACATGGAGGACTGGGAGCCCGACGAGACCTCCAGCCTCGACGGCCGGCGCGCCTACTTCTGGCTCGTGCCGGCCAACGTCGCCGGCACCTGGAATCTCGAGTTCGGCGGCGAGCGCCACGAGCTCGCCCTCGAGCAGCGCTATCAGAAGGTCGACGGCTCGGTATCGTTCCGGGGGGCGATGCAGGCGGGGCTGCGCGACGCGCGCCTGCGCGGCGCCGCGTTCAGCTTCGCCTACGTGGACAACGGCGGCGTGCGGCGCGATTTCACCGGGCGCGTCAGCGGCAACCGCATGGAAGGCAGCTTTCGCGCCGAGACCGGCGCCGAAGGCAAGTGGAGCGCCGCCAAGAAATGACCGGAACCGCTTTTTCCACAGTCCCGTTCAGCCGCTGGCGGGCGGCTGAACGTCGGTTTCAATCCAGCTTCTTGTGCGTTCCGTCGCACAACGGCTTGCCCGCAGTATGCTTGCAGCCGCACAGCCACACCTTCTGCGCCTCGGCGATGGTGAACTTGGTCGGCGAGAACTCCGAGCCCTTGTGCGAGCCGTCGCAGAACGGCTGGCGCTTGGAGCGTCCGCAGGCGCACCACCAATAGTCGCCCGGCGCCAGCTCGACCGCGTAGGGACCTTTCTGCGCGATGTTCGGTTCGGCCATCGCGGCGGCGCTCAATAGCTCGAGGTGCTGGCCAGGTTCTCGAAACGCGTGTACTGGCCGAGGAAGGCCAGCTCGACGCGGCCGATCGGGCCGTTCCTCTGCTTGCCGATGATCACCTCGGCGCGACCTTTCACCTCGGGCTTGTCCGGAAAGTAGACCTCGTCGCGGTAGATGAAGAAGATGACGTCGGCGTCCTGCTCGATCGCTCCGCTCTCGCGCAGGTCCGACATCATCGGGCGCTTGTCGTTGCGCCCCTCGACCGCACGCGACAGCTGCGACAGCGCGATCACCGGTGTCTCGAGCTCTTTCGCCAGCGCCTTGAGCCCGCGCGAGATCTCCGAAATCTCGGTGGCCCGGTTCTCGCCCTGCGAGGACGCCGACATGAGCTGCAGGTAATCCACCACCACCAGGCCGAGCTTGCCGCACTGGCGGCGCATGCGCCGCGCGCGGGCCCGCAGCTCGAGCGCGTTGAGCGCCGCGGTCTCGTCGATGAACACGGGCGCCTCGTGCAGCCGCCCCATCGCGTGCGACAGCTGTTGCCACTCCTCGTCCGAGAGGCGCCCGGTGCGCATCTTGTGCTGGTCGACGTGCGCGATCGAGCCGAGCACGCGCGAGGCAAGCTGCGTACCCGACATCTCCATGCTGAAGATGGCGACCGGCAGGCCGTTGTCCACCGCCACGTGCTCGGCGATGTTGAGCGCGAGCGCAGTCTTGCCCATGCTCGGGCGGCCGGCGATGATGATCAGGTCGCCAGGCTGCAGGCCCGCGGTTTTCTCGTCCAGATCGATGAAACCGGTCGGGATCCCGGTGATCCCCGAGCGGTTCTCGCTGTGATACAGCTCGTCGAGCCGCTCGAAGACGCGCGCCAACTCCTGCTTGATGTCCTTGAAGCCCTGGCTCGAGCGCGTGCCGGCCTCGCCGACTTCCATGATGCGCGACTCGGCCTCGTCGAGCAGCTGCCGCACGTCCTTGCCCGAAGGACCGAGCGCGTTTTCGGCGATTTCCGTCGCCACCTGGGCCAGGCGGCGCTGCACCGAACGCTCGCGCACCAGCTCGGCGTAGCGCCGGATGTTGAGCGCCGAGGGCGTGTTCCGCGACAGCGCGCCGAGGTAGGCCGCGCCGCCCGTCCTCTCGCGGTCCTCGCTGGCGTCGATCGATTCTGCGACCGTGACCACGTCGGCGGGCTTCGCCGCCTGGATCAGCTTGACCAGGTGGCGGAAGATGCGCCGGTGGTCGTCGCGGTAGAAATCGTCCGCCGTAACCTGATCGGCGATTTTGTCGAAGGCCTGGTTGTCGAGCAGCAGGCCGCCAAGCAGCGACTGCTCGGCCTCGATCGAATGCGGCGGCACCCGCATCGCGAGGAGTTGCGGGTCGACCGCGTCGGAGCGGATTGCCTGAGCTTGCGGCGTGCGGGCCATGCTGCGGTCATCCTAACCAAAAAACGGGAAACAATGGGGTCAGAGTAACGCCTTCGGAAAGCGCGTTGGCGCGTGCTGCGAACGCGTTACCCTGACCCCATTCTTTCAGGACTCGCCCAACACCGAGACCGTGATCGTTACCACGACGTCGCCGTGCAGCGCGATCTGGATCGGATGGTCGCCGACCTGCTTGAGCGGCCCGTCCGGCATTCTGACCATCGCGCGCTCGACTTCGTGGCCCTGGCCCAGCAGCGTGTCGACGATATCGATGTTGGTGACCGAGCCGAACAGCCGCCCGTCGACGCCCGCCTTCTGCGTGATCTGGATCGTCAGGCCGTCGAGCTTGGCGCCGCGCTCGCGCGCCTGCGCCAGCGTCTGCGCCTGCGCTCGTTCGAGCTCGCTGCGACGCGCCTCGAAAGCCTTCAGGTTGGCTTCCGTAGCGCGCTTGGCCTTGCCCTGCGGAATCAGGTAGTTGCGCGCGAAACCGTCCTTCACCTTGACGACGTCGCCGAGTTCGCCCAAGTTGACCAGTTTTTCCATCAGGATCACTTGCATGGCCGCATTTCTCCCATGGGTCTCAGTGCAGGTCGGTGTACGGCAGCAGCGCGAGGAAGCGCGCCCGCTTGATGGCGTCCGACAGTTGCCGCTGGTAGCCGGAGGACGTGCCGGTAATGCGCGCCGGAATGATCCTGCCGTTCTCGTTGATGAAATCCTTCAGCGTGTCGACGTCCTTGTAGTCGATCCACTCGACCTTGTCGGCGGTGAAGCGGCAGAACTTGCGGCGCCGGAACAGCGCCCGCTGCCCGCGGTCCTTCTTGTCCTTGCCCTTGCCCTTGAACTTGCCCTTGCCTCTTCTCGGTGGTGCCATGTCAGACTCCTTCGATGAATTCGATGCGTGTGGCGTGCAGCACGGCTTTCCTCGAGCGACGGCTTTTGGCGCACAAGAATCCTTCCACTCGCATCAGATGGTCCAGTCTCGCCGCGGCAATCAGCCGCGCCTCGGTTTCGAATGCAATCGCGTCGATGTCGGCGTTCACCTTGCGCTGCGCGCCGGCTTCGCTGCGCTCGGACTCGTGATGCAAGCGGAACTCGATCACCGCGACCCCGGCCGGCGTGCGCCGCAGCGCTCCCAGCTCCGCCAGGCGGCCCGCGATCGCGACCCGGTTCTCGCCGCTCAAGCGCCCGCCGGCACCTCGGCCGGCCTGGCCTC
>MERE01000148.1 GCA_001771975.1 Betaproteobacteria bacterium RIFCSPLOWO2_02_FULL_68_150
AGACCGGCGCGCGTTCGCGCGAGACGCTGCGCCCGCGCGAGCGCGGGGAGCGGCAGTGAAGGCCCTCGGCCCCCTCCTGGCCGCGGTGGTCGCGCTGGCGCTGCTCGCGAGCGGCTCGCTGTTCACCGTCGACCAGCGGCAGCACGCGATCGTGTTCCAGCTCGGCGAGGTGAAGGACGTGATCACCAAGCCGGGACTCAACTTCAAGTGGCCGCTGATCCAGAACGTGCGCTATTTCGACATGCGCATCCTCACTTTCGAGGACGCCGAGCCGCTGCGCTTCATCACCTCCGAGAAAAAACCGGTACTGGTGGATTCGTTCGTCAAGTGGCGCATCGTCGACGTGAAGGAGTACTTCGTCTCGGTGCAGGGCGACGAGCTGCGCGCCGCGACGCGGCTCAAGCAGACCATCTCCGACGGCCTGCAGGCGGAATTCGGCAAGCGCACCGTGCACGACGTGGTCTCCGGCGAACGCGACAAGATCATGGAGCTGATGCGCGACAAGGCCGACCAGGACCTGCGCCGCATCGGCGTCGAAATCATCGACGTGCGGCTGAAGCGCGTCGACCTGCCGCAGGAAGTGAGCGAATCGGTGTACGGCCGGATGCAGGCCGAGAGGAAGCGCATCGCCAACGAGCAGCGCTCGACCGGCGCGGCGGAAGCCGAGCGCGTGCGGGCGGATGCCGACCGGCAGCGTGAAGTGATCCTCGCCGAAGCCTACCGCGACGCGCAGCGCGCCCGGGGCGAAGGCGACGCCAAGGCGGCTGCGACCTACGCCCAGGCATTCCAGCAGAACGCCGAGTTCTATTCCTTCTATCGCAGCATGGAAGCCTACCGCTCGAGTTTCCGCGGCAAGTCCGACCTGCTGCTGCTCGAGCCGAATTCGGACTTCTTCCGCTATCTCAAGGACGCCGCGGGCAGGCCGGTCGGCAAGAAGTGATGCGCGATGGGCACGACATTCCTGATGGCGTTCGCCCTGATGCTGATCGTCGAGGGCCTGCTGCCGTTCCTCGCGCCTAAGGCCTGGCGCGAGACTTTCCGCCGCATCATGCTGCTGAAGGACGGCCAGATCCGCTTCTTCGGCCTGACCTCGATGCTGGTCGGCGTGCTGCTGCTGTTCCTGGCGCGCGGCTGACGGGGCCGATCATGCGCTGGCTGCTGCCCGAGCACATCGACGACATCCTGCCCGGCGAGGCAGCGAAGATCGAGGCGCTGCGGCGCGCGATCCTCGACCGCTTCGCAGCGCGCGGCTACGAACTGGTGATGCCGCCGCTGCTCGAATACCTCGAATCGCTGCTCACCGGCACCGGGCACGATCTGGATCTGCGCACCTTCAAGCTGGTGGACCAGCTCTCGGGACGCATGATGGGCGTGCGCGCCGACATCACGCCGCAGGTGGCGCGCATCGACGCGCACCTGCTCAACCGGCCCGGCGTGACGCGCCTGTGCTACTGCGGCAGCGTGCTGCATGCGCGGCCCGCCAGCGTGGCGGCGACGCGCGAGCCGATCCAGATCGGGGCCGAGATCTACGGCGACGCCGGGGTCGCGAGCGACCTCGAGATCCTGCGCCTCGCGTGCTCGGTGCTGAAGCTCGCGCGCGTGCGGGGCGCGCGCGTCGACATCGGCCACGTGGCGGTGTTCCGCTCGCTGGTGCGCGCCGCCCGGCTGGGCGCCGAGCCGGAGGCGGAGCTGTTCGAGGCGCTGCAGAAAAAGGACGTCCCGGCGCTGGAGGGCCTGACGCGCGGCCTGAAGAAGCAGACGCGCGACGCGCTGCTGCTGCTGCCCGAGCTGTATGGCGGCGCCGAAGTGCTCGCGCGCGCCGCGCGACGGCTGCCGAAGCTGCCCGCGCTGGGCCGCGCGCTGGCCACGCTCCGGCGCCTCGCCGCGGCGTGCGCCATTCCGGCGAGCTTCGATCTCGCCGAACTGCGCGGCTACCACTACCACTCCGGCGTCGTGTTCGATGCCTATTGCGACGGCGTGGCGGGTCCGGTCGCGCGTGGCGGCCGCTACGACGACGTCGGCAAGGCTTTCGGCCGCTCGCGGCCGGCGACGGGATTCTCGATCGATCTGCGCGAGCTGGCCGCCGCCGGCGCGCTGCCGCCGTGGCGCGTGAAGCGGAAGAACAGATGATTCGGTGTGGCGCGAATCGGACGAGTGGGCGTATTTTGCCTCTAGCGGCCTGCCGACCTCGCGCAGTTGCGAGGTCGGCAGGGATCGGTAAACGCCAACCCCGCGTCGACGTCGCCACTGGCAGGATGAATTCCAGGTGACCGGAAAATCCACCGCACGCAACGTCGTCGTCATCGGCACGCAGTGGGGCGACGAGGGCAAGGGCAAGGTGGTCGACTGGCTGACCGACCATGCGCAGGGCGTGGTGCGTTTCCAGGGCGGCCACAACGCCGGCCACACTTTGGTGATCGGCGGCAAGAAGACCGTGCTGCACCTGATTCCGTCGGGCATCCTGCGCGGCAACGTCGATTGCTTCATCGGCAACGGCGTGGTGCTGTCGCCGCAGGCGCTGATCGAGGAGATGGACGAACTCGAGCGCGCCGGCGTCGAGGTGGCGTGCCACCTGCGGATTTCGGAGGCCTGCCCGCTGATCCTGCCGTATCACGTCGCGCTCGACCAGGCGCGCGAGGTCTCCAAGGGCGAGCACAAGCTCGGCACCACCGGCCGCGGCATCGGCCCCGCCTACGAGGACAAGGTGGCACGCCGTGCCATCCGCCTCCAGGACCTGCTCAATCCGGTGCGCTTCGAGGAGAAACTCGCGGTGCTGCTCGAATTCCACAATTTCGTGCTCACCAGGTACCACCGCAGGCCCGCAGTGGATTTCCGGCAGACGCTCGATGGCGCGCTCGCGCTCGCGCCGCGTCTGGCGCCGCTCGTGGCGGACGTGCCGCGCGCGCTCTATGAAGCGAACCGCGCCGGCAAGAATCTGCTGTTCGAGGGAGCGCAGGGCAGCCTGCTCGACATCGATCACGGCACCTATCCGTACGTGACCTCGTCGAACTGCGTGGCCGGGGCGGCTGCCGCGGGCGCGGGCGTTGGCCCGCAACAGCTGCACTACGTGGTCGGCATTACCAAGGCCTACACCACGCGCGTTGGCGGCGGGCCGTTCCCGACCGAGCTGGTCGACGACGTCGGCGAGCGCCTGCGCCAGCGCGGGCGCGAGTTCGGCGCCACCACGGGCCGGCCGCGGCGCACCGGCTGGTTCGACGCCGCGGCGCTCAAGCGCTCGATCCAGCTGAACGGTGTCTCCGGGCTGTGCATCACCAAGCTCGACGTGCTCGACGGCGCCGAACTGGTGAAGCTCTGCGTCGGCTACGAGGTGGACGGCCAGCTGAGCGACATCCTGCCGGTCGGCGCCGAGGAATTGGCGCGCTGCGCGCCGGTGTACGAGGAAATGCCCGGCTGGCAGGAAAGCACGGTGGGCGTGCGCGAACACGACCAGTTGCCGCGCGCGGCACGCGAATACCTCGCACGCATCGAAGCGCTCTGCGGCGTGCCGATCGACCTCATCTCCACCGGCCCCGATCGCGACGAGACGATCGTGCTGCGGCACCCGTTTCGCTGATTTCAGGGCGGATGCGGCGGCGCGCACCTCAGCATCGCTCGCGCGCGCGGCTGGTCCAGCATCGGTCCCGCCAGGTCTACGGCCGGTCTTCGCGGTAAAGTGATGTCCGTGCCGCTCGACATCGCTACCGCCTACCTGATCGGCGCCCTCGTGAGCGCGCTGCTCGCCGGGGCGATTTTCTCGAGTGGCGGACTCGCCAGCCGCCACGACGGGCTGGAGAGCGTGGTGTATGCCACGCTGGCGCTGGCAGCCGGCCTTCTCGCGCTGGGGCTGAGCGGACGGGGCGGCACCGGGTGGGCAGAGGGGTTAGGCGTCTCGCTTGTCGCACTGGGTGCGCTGCTGTTCCGCTTCGCCATGGACCAGCTGCAGCGGCAACCCGAGCGTGCACGCGTGCCGTTGTTCGTTCTTGGCGCGGCGCTGCTCGCCGAGTGGGGCAGTATCGTCGGTGGCACGCCCGTGGAGGTGCGCGCCGCGGTGGGCGCGTTCAGCATGGCGGTCGTCCTCCTGCTGCCCGTTCCGTCCTTGTTCAGGAAGCAGGAGCCCGGTTCGGGATACGCCCATCAGTTCGCGTTGGTGATGTTCATGGTTGCTGCTGCCGCGTCCTTCACGCGCGGCGTGGCGATCGCTGCGGGCACGGCGCCCGCCGCGCTGACGAACGCCTCGCAGGTGAACACGTTGCTTGCGCTCGCCCTGCCAGGCGCGGTCGCGGCAGGCGCGTTTTCCTTCCTCATCATGCTGCGCCAGCACGAACTGGCGACGCTTGCGATGCTCGATGGCTTGACCGGCATCCTCAATCGGCCCGCCCTGCATGACCAGATGGAGGGCGTCCTCCACCTGGCGCGGCGCCGCGGATTTGCCTGCAGCGTGCTGCTCGCCGATCTGGACCGCTTCAGCCAGCTCAATGTCGAACAGGGCCATCGCGGGGGAGACGAGGTGTTGCGCCATTTCGTGGCGCTCGCGCGCGGCGTGGTGCGCCGCGAGGACGTGATCGGCCGCTATGGCGGCGAGCAGTTCGCGATGCTGCTGTTCGCGACTCCCGCGGCCGGTGGGCTGGCGCTCGCGCGGCGCCTGCGCACGGCGCTGGCCTCGAAGCCGCCGCGCGTTCGCGGGCTCGGCATTGCGCTCACGGCAAGCTATGGGGTCGCCGAATCACGTCCGGGCGCTGAACTCGAGGCGACCGAGCTGCTGCGTCGCGCCGACGCTGCGCTGATGGAAGCGAAGGCGCGCGGGCGCGACTGCGTGGTGAACTTCGACGAGATCACGGCTCAGCCCGCTGATGTCAAACGCGGCCATTCCATCTCTTAGTCATGGCATGGGCGCCGCGTTACGGCTGGAGGTTCAGCGTTTGGGCCGTCGCCGCGGCGTCGCTGCTGGCGCGCGTGCCGAGACTCTGGTGCCGAGGAAGGGACTCGAACCCCCACAGTGTTGCCACCGCATGGACCTGAACCATGTGCGTCTACCAATTCCGCCACCTCGGCAGCGGACGCGAATTCTAGAGATTGACTTCTGACGTGTCAAAGAAACCCGCGCGGAAGTTTTCCCGTGCGCCGCGACGCGCTGTGACGCTGCCGCACGGGGCAGCCGCAACGCCGGTGGCGCTGGCATCCGGACGCGTCGAAGGGCACCCGGACGGCCACGGTTTTCTGGTTCCCGACGACGGCTCGGCGACGATCCTGCTGCCTTTCGCCGAGATGCGCCAGGCGCTGCACGGCGACCGCGCGCGAGTGCGCGTGACGGGGAGCGACGCGCGCGGCCGGCCGCAGGGTGCGATCGTAGAGGTGCTGGCGCGCGCCGAGCGGCGCGTCGTGGGGCGCCTGCATGTGGAGCACGGCGTGCTGTTCCTCACGCCGTCGGACACGCGCATTGCGCAGAACGTGCTGGTGCCGCCGGGTGAAGCCGGTCGCGCGCGCCCCGGGCAGGTCGTCACGGTAGAGCTGATCGCGCCGCCGACGCGCCACGCGCAGCCGGTCGGCCGCGTGATGGAAGTGCTCGGCCAGCACGACGACGCCGGCATCGAGATCGAGATCGCGCTGCGCAAGTTCGATCTGCCGCACGAGTTCTCGCGCCGCGCGCAATCGCTCGCGGCCAGGCTGCCCGACGAGGTCCGCGCGCAGGATGCGACCGGCCGGTGCGACCTGCGCACGCTGCCGTTCGTCACCATCGACGGCGAATCGGCGAAGGACTTCGACGACGCGGTGAGCGCGGCGCCGAACGGCAAGGGCTACCGGCTGTGGGTGGCGATCGCCGACGTGGGGCATTACGTGCGGCATGGCGACGCGCTCGATCTCGCCGCGCGCGAGCGGGGCACGTCGGTGTACTTCCCGCGGCGCGTCATCCCGATGCTGCCCGAGAAGCTCTCCAATGGCCTGTGCTCGCTCAACCCGGAGGTCGACCGTCTCGCGATCGTGTGCGAGATGGCGCTCACCCGCCACGGCAGCATCGAGCGCTACGAGTTCTATCCGGCGCTGATCCGCTCGCAGGCGCGGCTGACCTACAACGGCGTCTGGCGCGAGCTGCAGCAGGGCGGCGCGCGCGAGCCGCTCGGCACGCTGTACGAGGTGTTCGGGAAGCTCGCGCAGCAGCGCGGCGCGCGCGGCGCGATCGATTTCGACACGCTCGAGACGCGCATGGAGTTCGACGCGCGCGGCCGGCTGGTGCGCATCGTCCCCGAGGTGCGCAACGACGCCCACCGGCTGATCGAGGAATGCATGCTGGCGGCGAACGTGTGCGCCGGGGCGTTCCTCGCCGGGCGCGAGCATGCCACGCTGTATCGCGTGCACGACGTGCCGACGGTCGAAAAGGTGCAGGCGCTGCGCGATTTTCTGGCCGAGCTGGGGCTGCATCTGGGCGGCGGCGAGCGGCCGCTGCCGAAGGACTACGCGCAGCTGCTCGAGCGCATTCGGACGCGCCCCGACTTCACGCTGCTGCAGACGATCCTCTTGCGCTCGCTCAAGCAGGCGGTCTACAGCCCGCAGAACCTGGGCCATTTCGGCCTCGCTTTCGACGCTTACGTGCATTTCACCTCGCCGATCCGGCGCTACCCGGATCTGGTGGTGCATCGCGCCATCGCCGCCTGCCTCGCCGGCCGCCGCTACGAGGGCGTCGACTGGAACGAACTCGGGCGCCACTGCTCCGAGACCGAGCGCC
This sequence comes from Betaproteobacteria bacterium RIFCSPLOWO2_02_FULL_68_150, assembly GCA_001771975.1. GTDB lineage: Bacteria > Pseudomonadota > Gammaproteobacteria > Burkholderiales > SG8-39 > 2-02-FULL-66-14. The sequence continues at coordinate 6,722 of MERE01000148.1, forward strand.
GCGCCGACGATGCGAGCCGCGACGTCGAGAGCTGGCTCAAGTGCCAGTACATGCAGGAGCATGTCGGCGGCGTGTTCGCCGGTCGCATCACCGGCGTCACGGCGTTCGGCCTGTTCGTCACGCTCGACGACTACTTCGTCGACGGCCTGGTGCACATCTCCGAGCTGGGGCGCGACTATTTCCGCTTCGATGGCCCGCGCCACATGCTGCTCGGCGAGCGCACCGGCACGCGCTATCGGCTCGCCGACCGCATGAAGGTGAAGCTGGTGCGGGTCGATCTCGAGGGCCGCAAGATGGATTTCGTGCCCGCGTGAGCCGCGAGCCCAGGGTGGTGGCGGGGTTTCACGCCGTGCTCGCGCGCCTGCGCGCCGAGCCGGCCGCGGTGCTCGAGATCTTCCTCGACGAGGCGCGCCAGGATGCGCGCGCGAAGGATCTCGCGGCGGCCGCCGAGCGCTGCGGCGTGCGCCTGATGCGGGTGCCGGCGAAGCGGCTGGACGGCTTTGCCAGCGGCGGCCGACACCAGGGCGTGGTGGCGCGCATCGAGGTGCGGCACGCGGGCGAGAGCCTGGACGATGTGCTCGACGCCATCGCCGGGCCGCCGCTCTTGCTGGTGCTCGACGGCGTCACCGATCCGCACAACCTCGGCGCCTGCCTGCGGGTGGCGAACGCGGCCGGGACGCACGCGGTGGTGGCGCCCAGGGACCGCGCCGCAGGCATCAATCCCACCGTGTCGAAGGTGGCGAGCGGCGCTGCGGAGAG
>MERE01000149.1 GCA_001771975.1 Betaproteobacteria bacterium RIFCSPLOWO2_02_FULL_68_150
CGCGATCGACCAGCATCATGCCCTGCGCCATGCTGGAAAAGAGATCGAACATCGAGCGCGCCGCCAGCTCGACGATGCTCTCGGCGTCCTGCGGCAGCGCCTGATCCAGGTCGGCGCGGGGGGTCACGGATAATCGGGGTCAGAGTAAGATTTCGCGGGCATCCGGCGAACTTTCACCTCGGTTCGCCGAAATCTTACTCTGACCCCGATTATTACTCGGGAGCCAGTCGCGCCTGCGGCTTGGGGCGCCGCCCGACATTCACCGCGAGCTCCAGGTCCTGTCCCTGGCGACGCAGCTTGAGCCTGGCGTTGGTGCCGGGGGTCAATCCCGCCATGACATTGAGCACGCCCTGCGGGTCGGCGACCGCCTTGCCCTCGATGGCGAGCAGCACGTCGCCGGGCTTCACGCCCGCCTTGTCGGCCGGGCCGTTGCGCAGCACGCCACCGATGACCGCGCCCTCGGTACCGCCGAGCTTGAACGACTCGGCGAGCGCCGGGCTGATTTCCTGCAGTTCGACCCCGATCCAGCCGCGCGTCACGCTGCCGGTGCGCACGATCTGCTCGAGCACCACCTTGGCAGTCGAAACGGGAATCGCGAAGCCGATGCCCATCGAACCTCCCGAGCGCGAGTAGATCGCGGTATTGATGCCGACCAGGTTGCCGCGCGAATCGACCAGGGCGCCGCCGGAGTTTCCCGGATTGATTGCGGCGTCGGTCTGGATGAAGTTCTCGAAGGTGTTGATGCCGAGGCCGGAACGGCCGAGCGCCGAGACGATTCCGGAGGTCACGGTCTGCCCGACGCCAAACGGGTTGCCGATCGCAAGCACGACGTCACCGACGCGCAGTGCCTCGGACGAACCGAATGTCACCGCCGGCAGGCCATCCGCGCTCACGCGCAACACGGCGAGATCGGTATCGGGGTCGGTGCCGACGATTTTCGCCTGCAGCTTCTTGCCATCGGCGAGCGCCACTTCGATTTCGTCGGCGCCCTCGACCACGTGATGGTTGGTGAGGACGTACCCGGCAGCGCTTGCCACCACGCCGGAACCGAGGCTGTTGGCGCGTTGCGCGTCCTCACCGAAGCGATCGCCGAAGAAACGGCGAAACAGCGGATCGTTGAGCAGCGGGTGGCGCGGCGTGCGCAATTCCTTCGAGGTGAAGATGTTCACCACGGCGGGCATCGCCTTGCGCACCGCGTCATGGTAGGAATCCGAGCGCGCGGCGGTGGCCACCGGTGCCACCTGCTGCACCACCGCGACGCCGGGCGGCGCCGCCGGCGTGCCGCCGCCTTTGGCGGGCAGCCATTCCGGCCTGAAGGTGGAGACGACGAACAGCGCGGCGACGCACACCGTCACCGCTTGCGAAAACACCAGCCACAATCGCTGCATCAGGGCGCCGAATCTACCACAGGCCGTTCGACAGAAGGTTGCCGGAACCAGGAAATCTGCTGTGCGATCAAAAGCTTAGCCATCAAAACGTGGACACCGCGCAAGCCAGTCGGTAAAATGCGCCGCTTTTGCGGTCAATCATCCCGTTCTTGCGGACTTTTCCATGAGCGATAGCGAGAAAATCGACAACACGCGGCGCAATCTGATCGTCGCGACCTCGGTGGTCGGCGGCGCCGCGAGCGCCGGCGCTGCCATCCCCTTCGTCGCCAGTTGGTGGCCTTCCGAGCGTGTCAAGGCGGCCGGCGCGCCGGTCGAAGTAGACATCGCGAGGCTCGAGCCGGGCGAGATGAAAGTCATCGAATGGCGCGGCAAGCCGGTCTGGGTCGTGCGGCGCACCAAGGAAATGCTCGACTCGCTCAAGGCGGTGGCGCGGCTCACCGATCCAGGCTCGAAGGACTCGGAGCAGCCGGAGTACGCGAAAAACGACCATCGCGCGCGCAAGGCCGAGTTCATGGTGATGGAAGGCGTGTGCACGCATCTGGGCTGTTCGCCACAACTGAAGGGCGCCGAGGCCAAGGCCGAAATGGGCGGCGACTGGAGCGGCGGCTTCTACTGCGCCTGCCATGGCTCGAAGTTCGATTACGCCGGCCGCGTGTTCAAGGGCGCGCCCGCGCCGCTCAATCTGCCGGTGCCGCCCCACGCCTACCTGTCCGAGACGACCATCCTCATCGGCGAAGACAAGAAGGGAGCGTAAGCGATGAGCGGCCGGCTGATGGCGTTGTGGGACTGGATCGATGCGCGCATGCCTTCGCTGGCGCAGGAATACCGCAAGCACCTGGCGGAGTACTACGCGCCGAAGAATTTCAATTTCTGGTACTACTTCGGCTCGCTCGCGATGCTGGTGCTGGCGATCCAGATCGTCACCGGCATCTTTCTCACGATGCACTACAAGCCGGACGCCAACCTCGCCTTCGGCTCGGTCGAATACATCATGCGCGATGTGCCGGGCGGCTGGATCATCCGCTACATCCACTCGACGGGCGCCTCGGCATTCTTCCTCGTCGTGTATCTGCACATGTTCCGCGGCCTCATCTACGGCTCGTACCGGCAGCCGCGCGAGCTGATCTGGATCTTCGGCATGCTGATCTACCTGTGCCTGATGGGCGAGGCGTTCATGGGCTATCTGCTGCCCTGGGGCCAGATGTCGTATTGGGGCGCGCAGGTCATCGTGAACCTGTTCGGCACGATACCGTTCATCGGCCCCGATCTCGCGCTGTGGATCCGCGGCGACTACGTGGTGTCGGACGCGACCCTGAACCGGTTCTTCGCCATGCACGTGATCGCGCTCCCGCTGGCGCTGCTCGGCCTGGTGGTGGTACATCTGCTGGCGCTGCACGACGTCGGCTCGAACAATCCGGATGGCATCGAGATCAAGAAGAACAAGGACCCGAAGACGGGCCATCCGGTCGACGGCATTCCCTTCCATCCGTACTACACGGTCAAGGACATCGTCGGCGCGGTGGTGTTCCTCGCGGTCTTCTGCAGCGTGCTGTTCTTCGCGCCCGAGTTGGGTGGCTACTTCCTCGAATACAACAACTTCATCCCGGCCGATCCGCTCAAGACGCCGACGCACATCGCACCGCTGTGGTATTTCACGCCGTTCTACACCATCCTGCGCGCGGTGCCGCCGCTGTTCAATTCGCAGTTCCCGGGCGTGCTGGCGATGGGGCTGTCGACGATGATCCTGTTCTTCCTGCCCTGGCTCGACCGCGGCACGGTGAAATCCATCCGCTACCGGGGCACGCTGTACAAGTCCTGGCTGGCGGCGTTCGTCATCGTGTTTCTGCTGCTCGGCTATCTCGGCACCGAGCCGACCACGGTGTGGGGCCAGTTCGGCTTCGATGCCTTCTTCCTCGACACCAGGGAAATTGCCACCTGGGCTGGGCGCGTGTGCACGGTGATCTACTTCCTGTTCTTCTTCCTCATGCCCTGGTACACGGCGCGCGACGCCGCGCGGCCGGTTCCCGAGCGGGTGACGCCGTGAGGCGCCGGGCCATGAAAATCCTGTTTCTCGCGCTGCTTTTCGTGCCCGCGCTCGCGACCGTGGGTGTGCTGCCCGCCGTGGCATCCGAGGCCGGCTACCGGCTGGACCGCTCGCCGCACGACCCGAACGACCTGGTGAGCCTGCAATCGGGCGCGCGCGTCTTCGTCAACTACTGCCTCAACTGCCACGGCGCGCAGTTCATGCGCTTCAACCGTCTGGTCGAAATCGGACTGAGCGAGTCGCAGATTCGCGACAACCTGATGTTTCCGGTGGAAAAGGTGGGCGAGACAATGAAAGTCGCGCTCGGCACGAAGGACGGCAAGGAATGGTTCGGCGTGCCGCCGCCCGACCTTTCGGTGATCGCGCGCTCGCGCGGCGCCGACTGGCTGTACACCTACCTGCGCACCTTCTACCGCGACCCGAAGACGGTGAGCGGCTGGAACAACGCCGTGTTCGCGAACGCGGCGATGCCGCATGCGCTCTGGACACTGCAGGGCGAGCGCGCGCTCGAAGTGCTCCAGGTCAAGAGCCCGGCGGGCCATGTCGCAGCGGAATACCGCTGGAGCCAGGTGTCCCCGGGGGCATTGAACGCCGTGCAATACGACGCGGCGGTACGCGACCTGGTGAACTTCCTGGTTTACGTCGGCGAGCCCGCCGGGCAATCGCGCAAGCGCATCGGCGTCGTGGTGCTGTTCGTGCTGGGCGTCCTGTTCGTGTTCGCCTATGCGCTCAAGAAAGCTTACTGGAAAGACATTCACTGACCCTCACGGGCAATCCACCATCGCGGCCGGACGGCGCAACCGTCCGGTCTTTTTCTCCGGGTAATGCGCCATGATGCAACTGTATTCGGGGACCACCTGTCCCTTCAGCCACCGCTGCCGCTTCGTGCTGTACGAAAAGGGCATGGACTTCCAGGTCATCGACGTCGACCTGTACAACAAGCCGGAGGACATCGCGGTGATGAACCCGTACAACCGGCTGCCGGTGCTGGTCGAGCGCGACCTGATCCTGTACGAGTCGAACATCATCAACGAGTACATCGACGAGCGCTTTCCCCACCCGCAGCTGATGCCCGCCGACCCGGTGATGCGCGCACGCGCACGCTTGATGCTGTTCAACCTCGAAGTCGAGCTGTTCTCGCAGATCGAGGCGCTCGAATCGGGCAAGGAAAAGCAGGTCGAGCGCGCGCGCCAGCAGATCACCGACCGCCTGATCGAGTTCGCGCCGGTGTTCACCAAGTCCAAGCACATGCTGGGCGACGACTTCACCATGCTCGACGTGGCGATCGCGCCGCTATTGTGGCGGCTCGATCACTACGGCATCAAGCTCGGCAAGCTCGCGGCACCGCTCATGAAATACGCCGAGCGCATCTTTTCCCGCCCGGCGTTCATCGAGGCGCTGACGCCGTCGGAAAAGGTGATGCGCAAGTAGCGCATGGCCGAAATCCCGACCAAGCCGTACATCCTGCGCGCGCTCTACGAGTGGTGCGTGGACAACGGCTACACGCCGCACCTCGCGGTCAAGGTCGACGAGCGCTCGCTGGTACCGACCGAATACGTCAAGGGCGGCGAGATCACGCTCAACATTTCGCCGACTGCGGTGCACAAGCTGCAGATGAGCAACGACCTGGTCGAGTTCTCGGCGCGCTTTTCCGGCGCGGCGCGCCAGATTTCGGTGCCGGTGGCCTGCGTGTACGCGCTGTATGCGCGTGAAACAGGGCACGGCATGACGTTCGATCTCGAGCCGGCGCAGCCGG
>MERE01000150.1:0-1888 GCA_001771975.1 Betaproteobacteria bacterium RIFCSPLOWO2_02_FULL_68_150
TGCTCGGCGGCGGACCTGCCGGGATCGTGGCGGCGGCAGCCGCAGGACGCACCGGCCGCTCGACGCTGCTGATCGAGCGCTACGGATTCCTGGGCGGCGCCGCCACCGCCGCGGGAGTGACCAATTTCTGCGGCCTGCACGCCAATGTCCACGGCGAGCACAAGCGCGTCGTGCACGGGCTCGCCAGCGAGTTCATCGACCGCATCGATCGCCTGGGCGGCCTCAACGCGCCGCACCTGTCGCTCGCCGGCAAGATCATGGCGCAGGCCTACGACACGCCGGCCTACAAGGTCGCCGCGGACGAGTTCCTGGCCGCTTCCGGAGTACGGATCCTGTTTCACGCCTTTGGCGTCGGCATGGCGAAGCGCTCGGAGCGCGAGATCGACGCCGTGCTGATCGAGAGCAAGTCCGGGCGCCACGCGATTCGCGCGCGCATGTTCATCGATTGCTCCGGCGACGGCGATCTGTCGGCCTGGGCGGGCGCGCCGTACGAGATCGGGGACGGGGCGGGTAACATGCTTTATCCCTCTACCCACTTCCGGATCAACGGCGTGGATCCGGTCAAGGCGGGGCGCGCCTGGGAAGTCATTCCCAAGCTGATGGAGGAAGCGGCGAAGCGGGGCCGGCAGTTTCCGCGCAAGGGCGCGCTGGTGCGGCCGCAGAAGAATCCGCTCGAATGGCGCGCCAACGTCACCCAGATCAAGAACGCGGACGGCACCGCGGTGAGCGGCATCGACGTCCAGCAGTTGAGCGACGGCGAGATCCAGGGGCGCCGGCAGAGCTGGGACGTGTTCGAATTCATCAAGGAGGCGACGCCCGGATTCGAGAATGCGTACATCGTCGACATCGCGCCGCAGATCGGAATTCGCGAGACGCGCCGCGTCGTCGGCGAGTACATGGTGTCCGAGAGCGACATCCTCGGCTGCGCCAGTTTTTCCGATTCGATCGGCGTCAACGGCTGGCCGGTGGAAGCGCATGTTCCGGGGAGCGTGGTGCTCAAATTTCCGCCGATCCCGGAATCGCGCGGCTTCAACCAGCTGCCCTACCGCATGATCGTTCCCAAAGGGCTCGACAATCTGTTCGTGGCGGGGCGCTGCGCCTCGATGACGCACGACGGCCAGTCCTCGGCGCGCGTCTCGGGCCCGTGTTTCGTCATGGGACAGGCAGCCGGCACGGCCGCCGACCTCGCGCTGCGTGCCGGTGTCAGCCCGGCGCAGATCGACGTGGCGGCGCTGCAGCAGCGGCTGGTTGCGGACGGCGCCTGGCTGGGCGGGGACGGCGAGAGCGCCGGGGTCGGCGGCGCGAGAGCTTCGCTCGCCGCCCAGGCATCGGCAAGGTGAAGCTCGCCGACGACGAAAAGGCGATGCTGGACGGGCGCGAAGGACCGGCCCGCCAGAAGGCGATGGAGTTGCTGCTGCGCTACGGCGAAGCCCTGGGGGCGGAGCGGTTCGTGGACACGCGCAACGTGTGCGGCACCCTGGGCGCCACGATGCCCTTCCTGCGCGACTACGCCGCGAAACACGGCGCCGGAATCGACGCGGTGTTTTCCGAGTTCAGCCTCTGCAGCGCACAGGCGCTCGAAATTCCGAAGGTCAAGGTCTACAGCTGCCACCTCCAACAGGGTCTCGACCCGGAGCGCGCGCTCGAGCAGGGCCTCGGGCCCGAGGCGGTCAAGCTGTACCGCGAGGGCGAGCGCTTTTTCGGCCGGCTCGGCGTCAATCTCCTCAACACCTGCGCGCCCTATCTGGTCGGCAACGTTCCGGTGAAGGGCGAGCACTGCGCGTGGATGGAATCCTCGGCGGTGATCTACATCAACTCGGTGCTCGGTGCGCGTACCAATGCCGAAGGGCGCGAGAGCGCCGGCGCCGCGATGCTGACCGGCAAGATT
>MERE01000150.1:1927-2015 GCA_001771975.1 Betaproteobacteria bacterium RIFCSPLOWO2_02_FULL_68_150
CGAAGTCAAGGACACGGCGGACTGGGGGCTGCTCGGCTACTGGGTCGGCGAAGCGGTGCAGGAAAGCGTCCCGGTGCTGAACGGCGTG
>MERE01000150.1:2059-2270 GCA_001771975.1 Betaproteobacteria bacterium RIFCSPLOWO2_02_FULL_68_150
CGCGTCCTCTTCCGGCGGCGTCGAGATGTACCACATCGCGGGCGTGACGCCCGAAGCAGGTACATTGGAGGAGGCGTTCGGCGGGAAAACGCCGCGCGCTGCGCTCAAGTATGGCGCCGCGGAACGCAGGCTTGCCTACGAGCGCGTCAACACGACGGCGCGCGACCGCGCGGTGGACTACGTCATGCTCGGCTGCCCGCACTACTCGATC
>MERE01000150.1:2281-6534 GCA_001771975.1 Betaproteobacteria bacterium RIFCSPLOWO2_02_FULL_68_150
TCATGCTCGGCTGCCCGCACTACTCGATCGAGCAGATCTGGGAGGCGTGCCGGCTGCTCGAAGGCCGGCGCATCCACGCAAACTGCAGCCTGTGGATCTTCACGCCGCGGGCGATCAAGCAGCTCGCGGATCAGAACGGATACACGAAGATCATCGAGGACGCCGGCGGCGTCCTGATGACCGACACCTGCTCCTCGGTCGGCCGCGTCGTCCCCAAGGGCGCGAAAGTCGCCGCGGTCGACTCGGCCAAGCAGGCGCATTACCTGCCCGCCATCATGGGGCTGCAGGCCTGGTTCGGCACCGCCGCAGAATGCATTCAGGCGGCGATTACGGGCCGCTGGTCGGGCGGGTTGCGATGAGAAAGATCGTGCTGCGCGGCAGAAAGGTCGTCGGCGGCCGCGCGGAGGGCGAAGCGCTCGTGACGAGGGACCGGATCTCCGGCTGGGGCGGCATCGACCCGCAGACCGGGACCATCATCGAAACCCGGCACGAGCTGCGCGGCCAGAGCTTCAAGGGCAAGGTGCTCGTCTTCCCCGGGGCGAAGGGCTCGTCGGGCTGGTCCGCGCAGTTTCACAATGCGCGCCTTGCGGGAACGGCACCGGCCGCGATGCTGTTCAACGAAATGACGACCAAGATCGCGCTCGGCGCGGTGGTCGCGCACGCCCCCGCCGTCACCGAATTCGATCAGGATCCGCTGCAGGTCATCGCGACCGGCGACTGGGTCAGCGTCGACGCCGACAACGGCATCGTCGAAGTCACCAAGCGCGAGCGCTGATCTGAAATATCGGAGGAACCGCCATGAAGCCCGAGAAATTCCTGACCTGTCTCGCTTGCCTTTGCACGCTCTCACTCGGCGCGGCAATGCCGGCGGCGGCGCAGGCTTACCCGAAAGGTGCGGTCAAGTGGATCGTGCCGTTTCCCCCCGGCGGCCCTACCGACATCGTAGGGCGCATCGTGGCGCAGCAGCTCCAGGAGACCTGGGGCCAGCCCGTCCTGGTGGAGAACAAGCCGGGCGCCGGCACGATGATCGGCACCGACGCGGTCGCCAAGTCGGCGCCCGACGGGCAGACGATCGGCATGGTGATCACTGCGCACATGATCAACCCGGCGCTCAATCCCGCGACGATTCCCTACGACACGCTGAAAGACCTCGCGCATGTCACGCAGCTCGTCACCCAGCACCTGGTGCTGGTCGCGAATGCTTCGGTGCCGTTCAATTCGGTGAAAGAGCTGATCGCGCACGCGAAGGCGCACCCGGGCAAGCTCAACTACGCTTCGCCCGGCACCGGCACCTCGGCCCACCTGGCGGGCGAGCTGCTCAAGAACGAGTCCGGCATCGACATGGGGCATGTGCCCTACAAGGGCAGCGGCCCCGCGAAAGCGGACCTCGTGGCCGGGCGCGTCGACGTCATGTTCGACGTCTACCACTCGGCGAAACCGCTCGTGGAGCAGGGCAAGCTCAAGGTCATCGCGCTGACCAGCGAGAGGCAGCCGACGAACATCAAGGATTACCCGCTACTCGCTGAAACCATTCCCGGGTTCAACGTGACGAGCCTCTTCGGGTTGATCGTGCGCGCGGGAACGCCGCGACCGATCGTAGACAGGATTCAGGCCGACACGGCGAGGATACTCAACAAGCCCGAGGTGCGGGCGCGCCTCGAGGCCCTGGGCCTGGAGATTGTCGGCTCCACGCCGGAGCAGTTCGAGAGCTTCGTGCGCGCCGAACTCGCCAAGTGGGCCAAGGTGATCAAGGCCGCCAACATCAAGGTCGATTGACCGGTGCATCGGTCCGGTTCATGCCTGCCGCACGACCGATCCAGGCCTCGATCCCGTCGGTCGACCGGATCCTGAGACTCGCAAGCGTAGCGCCCCTGGTTGCGGATCATGGCCGCGATGCGGTCGTTGCCGCCGTGCGCGCCGAAGTGGACGGCCTGCGCGCTGCGCTGACCAGGCGAAGGGGCGCGACGCACAGCGCCGCGAGCGCGGAAAAGATCGCGGCGCAGGTGGCCGTCCGCCTGCAGGCGGACGCGACCGGATCATTGCAGCCCGTCATCAACCTGACGGGAACGATCCTGCACACCAATCTCGGCCGTGCGGTACTGCCGCAGGCGGCGATCGAGGCGATCGCGAGCGCGGCCCGCAATGCCGTGAACCTCGAGTTCGATCTCGAGTCAGGCCGGCGCGGCGATCGCGATCGGCATCTGGAGGATCTCCTCACGCAGATGACCGGTGCCGACAAAGCGACCGCGGTGAACAACAACGCCGCCGCCGTCCTCCTCGCGCTGAATACGCTGGCGCACCGCAAGGACGTCCTGGTGTCGCGAGGTGAACTGATCGAAATCGGCGGCGAGTTCCGCATGCCCGAGATCATGCAGCGTGCGGGCTGCCGGCTGGTCGAAGTCGGCACCACGAATCGCACCCATCTGAAGGACTATGCGGAGGCGATCGGGCCCCGCACGGCGCTCATCATGAAGGTTCATCCGAGCAATTACCGGATCGTCGGCTATGCGAAGGCGGTGGACGAGGGTTCGTTGGCGAAGCTGGCGCATGCGCGCGGCTTGCCGCTCGTATCCGACCTCGGCGCCGGCGCGCTGCTCGACCTGCGGCGCTGGGGCTTGCCGCAGGAGCCCACGCCGGCCGAAATGATCGCCGCGGGCGTCGACCTGGTCACGTTCAGCGCCGACAAGCTGGTCGGGGGCCCGCAGGCCGGCATCATCGTGGGGCGACGCGAGCTCGTAGAGCGGATCAACCGCAACGCGCTCAAGCGAGCCCTGCGCCTCGACAAGCTGAGACTCGCCGCCCTGGCGGCGGTACTGCGGCTGTATGCGAATCCGGACCGATTGGCGACGAGCCTTCCGCTGCTGCGCTGCCTGTGCCGTTCGAAATCCGACATCGAGGCGCAGGCCCTTCGCTTGCTACCGCAGGTCGCGCGGGCGCTCGCGGGACACGCGACGGTAACGATTGAATCCTGCGAGAGCCAGATTGGCAGCGGATCGCTGCCGGGCGACCGGTTGCCGAGTGTTGCCTTGGCCATCCGAGCGGTGCTTCCGCGGCATCTGGCATCGGCGCGAGTCGAGCGATTGGCGCGGACGTTCCGCGCTCTCCCGATTCCGCTCATCGGTCGCGTCCATGGCGGCGCGCTCTTCTTCGACCTGCGCTGCCTGGACGACGAAGGCCGCCTCGTCGAGCAACTCGATCGCCTTCCGCAGGTCCTGAAAAAACATTAGCATCGTTGCCGGAAGAGTTGCGTCCCCGGTGGGGCGCCTGGACTTCAAATCCAGTGAGGGGGCGCGAGCGTTCCCTGGGGTTCGACTCCCACCTCTTCCGCCAGAACGATACCCATGCCATCGATATAGCATGGCGTCGTCTACGCGGCCCTGCGTGCCGCCGTCCTCGCAGCGCGGGCGGTACCTCGCCTTGAACCCCGTGCCACGAACTGGAGCCTCACGCCCGAGGCGTCGAGAATCTTAGTCAGGCTGCGCAGCTCGGGATTGCCTTCGCTCGACAGCGTGCGATACAGCTGCTGCCGGTTCAACCCGGTGCGTTTGGCAATCTTCGAGATCCCGCCCATCGCCTCGGTGACGTTCCTAAGCGCCTGGAGAAAGGCCGCGGGATCTTCGTCCTTCGCGGCAATGCTCAGGTACGCAGCGGCGGTTGCCGGGTCGCGCAGCCGCTCGAGTTCGTAGGGTCTAGCGGGTACTGCCGCTGCTACGTGTTCTTTTCTCATAATCTCTCCAGAAATCCTTCGCCCTCTTGATGTCTGCCGTCTGCTTGCGTTTGTCGCCGCCACACAGCAGCAGCACTACCTGTTTTCCCGATCGCGCGTAGTACACGCGGTATCCCGGTCCGGTGTCGACCCTCAACTCCCAGACGCTTTCGCCCACCGGCTCGCAATCACCAAATAACCCGCGCTTCAGGCGATCGGTTCGCGACTGGATCGCCGCGAACGCTACGCAATCAGTCACCGCCTCGAGCCATTCCCGGTACGGGATCCGCCCGCCCGGGGTCTGGTAGTAGAAAAGCTCGAACGGTTCCGTCACGGCGTATTGTCGGGTATAACCGACAACTGGGTCAAGCCGGGAATGAGAGCGAAAGGCTCCTGCCGAGAGGTAGAGTGCCGCTTTGTGGCTCGCGAGATTGCGGCGGCGGCGTCAACTTGCCGAGGAGCTATCGGGCCCCGGTACCCGACCGCACCCCCGACTTAGGTCGCATTGCCTGGCCGAACGCGCGGACGTACCGTGTTGATCCGATTG
>MERE01000150.1:6544-10796 GCA_001771975.1 Betaproteobacteria bacterium RIFCSPLOWO2_02_FULL_68_150
CGGCGCGGCAGTGGGCGATGTACACCTATATCGCCGGCGACAACAATCTTTCGAGTGCGGGGCTCAGCGACATCCGCGAGATGGAAAGCGCGGGCGCGTCGAAGAACGTCCACGTCGCGGTGCAGATCGACACCGTCGGCGAACACGAAGGCTCGGTGCGCTACGAGATCTCGCTGCCGGATTTCGCCGGCAAGTCGCACCGCACCGTAATCCAGCGGCTGCCGGAGCAGAACACCGGCAAGCCGAAGTACCTGGCGGAGTTCGCCCGTTGGGCGGCCGAGCGCTACCCGGCGCGCCACCGCCTGCTGGTGGTCTGGAACCACGGCGCCGGCTTCATGCACGAGCCTACTCGCGACATCGGCTACGACGACTCGAGCAAGGGAGACGCCCTCACGATGGGCGAGCTGCGCTGGGCGCTCGAGAAGGCAGGCTTCGGGAAGGGGCCGCAGGGACGCGTCGCGGTGCTTGGTTTCGATGCCTGCCTCATGAACATGATCGAGGTGGCCTACGAGTTCATCGGACTGGCGGACCTCGTCGTCGGCTCGCAGCAGACCGAGCCCGGCGACGGCTGGCCGTACGGCGAGGTGGTCGCCGCGCTGCAGGGGCGCCCGGACCCCAAAGCCGCGGCGAAGCGGGTCGTGCAGGTCTACGACCGGTCGTACCGCAACACCGGGCAGTTCAACGTCACGCAATCGGCGATCGAGCTTGCGCGCCTGCCCGCGGCCGGCAGGGCGCTCGACCGGCTCGGACGCGCGCTGCATGCGCTGCTGCCCGCGCGCCGCAATGCAGTGGTCGAAGCGCGGGTGCGAACGCAGGGCTACGAGGAGCCGACCTACGTCGACCTGGTCGACCTCGCGCGCAATCTCCGGGCGGCGATTCCGGAGGGCGCGGTCAGAGCCGCATGCGACGCCGTCAGCGCCGCGGTGAAAGCCTCGGTCCTCGCCAACAGGCGCTACGGGGGCGCGGTAAGCCGTTCGAGCGGAATGTCGGTCTGGTTTCCGCTGGTGCGGACCGATTACGCCACTCGCCGCAGCGAGTACGTGGCGCTGCGCTGCACGCAGGACTATCCCGGCTGGTCGAAATTTCTCGACCGGCTGCTCGCCGCCTGAGAGCTCACCATGCCGCTCGACAAATCCGCACGCAAAGCCATCGCGCTCGCCCACCGGGACGCCGAAACTGTCCTCAAGCGCCGCGAGCAGCGCCTCAAGCTCCGGCGCCGCGCGCTGCGCGCACACCCGGCGCCGGTCCGCCTGCGTATCGAGCAATTGGCGCGCCCCGGCGCCCGGCTGCCCCGCCGGGCCCCCATCGAGATGCAGACTGCGGGCGTGCTCGTCGCCGAAGGCGACTCGTGGTTCGACTACCCGTTCACCGACGTCCTCTCCGAGTTGGAGGACCGGCACGGCTACGACGTCGAGTCGGTGGCGCACAAGGGTGACCCGATCGAGGCCATGGCCTACGGCGAAGGGCAACTCGAGGCCTTCGCGCGCCTCGTCGAGAAAGTCATCTCGCGCGGCACGCCTCTCAAGGCCGTGCTGCTCTCGGGCGGCGGTAACGACATCGCCGGCGACGAGTTCGCGATGCTCCTCGACCACGCCCGCTCCGCGGCACCCGGGCTGAACGACGACGTGGTGAGCGGCATCATCGGCCGCCGGGTGCGCAACGCCTACATCATGATCCTGCAGCAGATCACCGACGTGTGCGTCGGCAAGATCGGCGCGCCGGTTCCGATCCTCGTCCACGGCTACGACTACGCCGTGCCCGACGGCCGCGGGTTCATGGGCGGCTGGGGCCCTCTGCCCGGTCCCTGGCTCGAGCCCGGCTTCCGCGCCAAGGGGTTCGAGGAGCTGCGCGTGCGCGTCGCCATGATGGTCGAGGTCATCGACCAGTTCAACGCCATGCTGAAGAAAGTTGCCGCCGCCTTTGCGCACGTCCACCACGTTGACCTGCGCGAGACCCTCTCCAACAAGCCCGCCGACTACAAGGACTGGTGGGCCAACGAACTGCACCCCACCGAGCCCGGATTCCGCCGCGTGGCCGCCAGGTTCGAGAGCAGGCTCCGAACGCTGCCTTAGCGCCTCGTAGGGCGCTACGCCGGCAGCTTTAGCGGTTGGACATTGACCCTGCGCTCCTTCGCCGCGCGCCAGAGATCATAGGCCGCCTGCATCTGCAGCCACGATTCAGCCGAGCCGCCAAGCGCAGCCGCGAGACGCAGCGCCATGTCCGCGCTCACCGCAGCCCGGGCGTTCACCACCCGCGATAGCGCCACCCGCGATACGCCGAGTTTTTCCGCGAACTCCGTCACCGAGATCCTGCGATCGGCCAGCACGGTGTCCCGCAGCACTTCGCCCGGGTGCGGGGGGTTATACATGCGCGTCGTTGCCATCGTCTCTGCCCTCAGTGATAGTCCTGATAGTCCACGAGCACGGCATCGGTGCCCTCAAAAGCGAAGGTCAGGCGGTAGTTCTCGTCTACCCACACCGCCCAGTGCCCAGTGAGGTTGCCGTGCTTCAACGGGTGCCATTTCCAGCCCGGCAGGTTCATGTCCTGCGCGCCCTTCGCCGCATCGAGCCGGCCGAGTTGCAAGCGCAGGCGCTTCGCGTGCTTCGGCTGAATCCCGGCCTTCGAGCCATCGCGGAAGAACCGTTCGATGCCTCGATGCCGGAACGACTTGATCATGGCGCACTGTATCGTTACGCAATACAGCTGTCAACGCGTGGCGCACATCACGCGAACGCGATCCGGTTGCAGATCGCTGCGGGCTGCTCGCCTCAGTCGGACTTGACGCCGGCGGCGCGGATGACCGCGCCCCAGTGAGCAATCTGGTTCCTGATGTAGCGGTCCAACTCCTCCGGCGTGCCCCCGGCCGGCTCCAGGTTGACGCGACCGATGCGCGTGCGCACCTCCGGTTCGAGCAAGGCCTCGTTGATCGCGCGGTTCAGCGCATCGATCGCGGAGCGCGGTGTGCCGGCAGGCGCAAGGAAGCCGTACCAGGACACCACCTCGAACCCGGGCAGGCCGGATTCGATCATGGTCGGCGCCTCGGGCAGGATCGGCGAGCGCTTCGGGCCGGTTACCGACAGCACCCTGAGCTTGCCGGCCTGCGCATGCGGCACGACCGTGCCGGCGTCGAACATGAAGCTCACCTCGCCGGAAAGGAGCGCATTCAACGCTGGCTGCGAGCCTTTGTAGTGGATGATGGCGAAGTCGATTCCCGCTGCCGACTTGAGCATCTCCGCAGCAAGGTGCAGCGTTGTGCCTTTGCCAGGCGAGCCGGCGTTGAGCTTGCCGGGGTTCGCTTTCGCGAGCGCGATCAGCTCTGCAGGCGAGCGGGCCTTCACGGACGGATTCACCACGAGGATATTCTGCGCGGTCGCAGCCAGTACCACCGGCGCGAAGTCCTTGACCGGGTCGAAGGGAAGTTTGTCCACCAAGGTCGCGTTCACCGCGTGCGAAGTCACCGCGAGAAGGAGCGTATGCCCATCGGGCGGCGCCTTCGCCACCAGCTCGGTGCCGATCACCGTTCCGGCGCCCGGGCGATTCTCCACGATCGCGCCCGTCTTCCAGCGCCCGGCAAGCCGCTCTGCGATGACGCGCCCGAGGATGTCCACCGGGCCCGCGGGCGTGAAAGGCACCACGATTCGCACCGTTCGCGCGGGAAATTCCTGCGCATAAATCAGTCCGCTGAACAAGAACGCCAGAGCTGCGAAAATTCTCGTCATGGTTTTTCCCTCTCAGAAGCGATCTGCACGGAAAGGTGCAATGTCGACCTGTGGTTTTTCCCCCGACACCAACTCGGCGATGGTCCGGCCGGTGCCGGGTGCGCCGCACATGCCGACGTGCCCGTGACCGAAGGCATAGAACACCCCCGGCGCGCGCGGCGAAGGGCCGACGACCGGGACGCTGTCGGGCAGGCAGGGCCGGTGCCCCATCCACCGTGAGACCGCCGAGGCATCGATGTCCGGATACATCCGCTGCGCAATATTCAGAAGCACGTCGGCGCGTGCCCAGTTCGGTTCGGCGGCGAGCCCGGCGATCTCTACAGTGCCCGCGAAGCGCATTCCCATCTCCATCGGGGTTGCGAATACGCGCCGGCGCACCCAGTTGACCATGCGGCGCGCCGGCACGCCGTGATTGGCAAGCGTGACGTGGTAACCCCGCTGCGTCTCGAGCGGAATGCGGTCTCCGACCGACGCGGCAAGCCGCTGCGACCAGGCGCCCGCCGCGACGACGACCGCGTCCGCCGCCAGCTCAT
>MERE01000151.1 GCA_001771975.1 Betaproteobacteria bacterium RIFCSPLOWO2_02_FULL_68_150
GGCGGCCCGATCCAGACCAGACCGGCGTCGATCACTGCCTGCGCAAAGGCAGCGCTCTCCGCGAGGAAACCGTAGCCCGGATGGACGGCTTGTGCCCCGCTGCGCTTTGCGGCGCCGATGAGCGCGTCGATATCGAGATACGACTCGCGCGGCGCGGCGCCGCCGACGCAGGCTGCGGCATCGGCCTCGCGCGCGTGGCGCGCGTCGCGGTCCGCTTCCGAATACACCGCGATCGTGCGCAGGCCCATGCGCCGCGCCGTGCGCTGGACGCGGAGCGAAATCTCGCCGCGATTGGCAATGAGGAGCGAGTGGAACACGGATTACCGGCCTGGCTCAGCGCTCGTCGTTGGTGGTGCCATGCATCCAGTCCTCCATCCGCAATCCTGGAATGCGCTCGTAGTGACGGCGATTTCCAGTGACCAGCACCGCCTGTTGCGCCAGCGCGATGGCGGCAATCAACAGGTCCGCATCAGCGAGCGTCCGTCCGGTGCGCTCGAGCCGGGCCTTGAGTCCGCCGAAGTGGCCGGCGGCATTGCGATCGAGACCGTGCACGGCCACGGTTGCCAGGAAACCATCCACCAGTTTCTGGTTCTGTTTCGGCCGCGCCGATTTCGCGGCACCGTAGGCGAGTTCGCAAGCGGTAATCCAGCTGGTCGCCACATCGTCCGGCGTGGCAAGACGGCGCTCGATGAGCGTCTGATTGCCGCGCAGGATCTCGATGCAGACGTCGGTGTCGAGCAGCCTCACAACCGGACCGGACGACCCCGGCTGCGCGCGGCGTAGATGCGCGCGATCTCCCGGGCGGCGCTGCCGCGCGAGCGCCACCGACCGGCAAGCCGCAGCCATGCCTCGACCTGCGCCCGGGCGCGAGCCTCGGCACTATCCGCGGCTCGCGGCGATCTCCCCGCAAGCGCCTCGTCGAGCAGCTGGATCACCGCGCCGTTCATGCTGCGCCGTTGCGCAGCGGCGCGTGCACGCACGCGCCGGAGAAGCTTTTCCGGGATGTCCTTGATCGTGAGGGAGGGCATGACTCAGCGCGCGAGCAGACCGAAGCAACCATTATGGTTGCACCGGTATCCTGCGTCAAATGCGAAACGGATCAAGGTCTGCGCGACGGCAGGATGCCCATGTACTTGCAGATGATGCCGAGCATGGTTTCGTCGGAGCCGCCGCCGATCGAGCCCAGGCGCCCGTCGCGGTAGGCGCGCGACACCGGGTTGTCCCACGTGAAGCCCATGCCGCCCCAGTACTGCAGCAGCGCATCGGACACCTCGCGCCGCAGCCGGCCCGCCTTGAGCTTCGCCATCGAGGCGAGCTCGGTCACGTCCTCGCCGCCGACGTAAAGCTCGCAGGCGCGGTAGGTGAGGGCGCGTAGCGCCTCGATCTCGGTCTTCAGTTCGGCGATGCGGTAGTGCACGTACTGGAAGTCGAGCACCGGCTGGCCGAAAATTATCCGCTCGCGCGTGTACTCGATGGTTTCCTGGATGTTGCGCGTGAGGCCCTGCACCGTGCTGGCGGCGGCCCACAGGCGCTCTTCCTGGAACTGCATCATCTGGTAGGTGAAGCCCAGGCCCTCCTCGCCGATGCGGTAGCGCTGCGGCACGCGCACGTCATCGAAGTGGATCAGCCCAGTGTCGGAGGACATCATGCCGATCTTGCGGATCTTCTTCGCCTTGACCACGCCCTTCGTGTTCATCGGTACGCAGATCAGGGTCTTGTTCTTGTGCGCCGCGCCTTCGGAGGTGTTCGCCAGCAGGCACATCCAGTCCGCCTGCAGGCTGTTGGTGATCCACATCTTGGCGCCGTTGATCACGTAGTCGCCGCCGTCCCTGCGTGCGCTGGTGCGGATCTGGGCCACGTCCGAGCCCGCGCCCGGCTCCGAGACGCCGATGCAGGCGACGTAGTCGCCCGCGATCGACGGTGCGAGGAATTCTTTCCTCAATTCGTCGGAGCCGAAGCGCGCCAGCGCGGGCGTCGCCATATCGGTCTGCACACCGATCGCCATCGGCACGCCGCCGCAGCGGATGTGGCCGAGCGTCTCGGCCATCACCATCGCATAGCTGTAGTCGAGCCCGGCGCCGCCGTAGGCCTCGGGTTTGGTGAGGCCGAGCAGGCCGAGGTTGCCGAGCTTCTTGAACACCTCGTGCGCGGGAAACTGCTCCGCGGCCTCCCATTCGTCGACGTGCGGGTTGATCTCGTTGTCGATCAGGCGCTTCAAGTTGCGGCGGATTTCTTCGTGCTCCTGGGTGAATTGCATGGGGGTTCCTCAACTGGGGCTGGCGCCTGATCTACCGTGAGCGCCGTTATTGCCGTTCCTATGTCTCGCCTTTTGGCTCGGAGATTCATCGAGCCAAAAGGCGAGAGATGGGAGAGTCAAAATCACAGCGTCACCCCGATCGATGCGTCTGCCCAAAATCCTCACGGCCGCGCCACCCCGAACTGCATCGGCCTGAGGCGGCGCGCATCGGCGTCCTTGCACATTGCGAGCGCGAGCCCCAACACATTGCGCGTGTCGCGTGGATCGATGATGCCGTCATCCAGCATGAGCGCGCTGGTCGCGAGGGCGCTTTGCTGGCGCTCGAAGTTCTCGACGATTTTCTGCTTCAGGGCGTCGATCTGGCCGCGCTCGACCGGCTGGCCCTTGCGCTTCAGGCCGGCCTCCATGACGATCGCCATGGTGAGCGCCGCCTGCTCGGCGCCCATCACCGCGGTCTGCGCGTTCGGCCAGGAAAAGAGAAAGCGCGGCTGGTAGGCGCGCCCGCACATGCCGTAGTTGCCGGCGCCGAAGGAGGCGCCGCACATCAGCGTGATCTGCGGCACGTTGGCGTTGGCCACGGCCTGGATCATCTTCGAGCCGTGCTTGATCATGCCGGCCTCTTCCGAGGCCTTGCCCACGATGTAGCCGGTGGTGTTCTGCAGGTACAGGATCGGCAGCCCCGCCTGGCAGCAGGACTGGATGAAGTGCGTGGCCTTGTTGGAGCCCGCCGGATCGAGCGGCCCGTTGTTGGTCACGACACCGATTGCCATGCCGTGGATCGCGGCGTGGCCGCACACCGTCGCCGGGCCGTAGTCGGCCTTGAAATCGAGGAAGTCCGATTCGTCCACGAAGCGCGCGATCGCTTCGCGCATGTCGAGTGGCTTGCGATAGTCCTCCGGCAGGATGCCGAGCAGATCGTCCTCCGGGTAGCGCGGCGGCTTGCCCTGCGGCAGCGCCGCGGTGCGCCAGTCGAGGCGCGCCAGCACTTCGCGTGCCAGGCGCACGCCGTCGGAGTCGTCCTCCGCGAGGTATTCGCCGAGGCCCGAGACGTGCGTGTGCATTACCGCGCCGCCGAGTTCTTCGTCGGTAGCGATTTCGCCGGTGGCCGCCTTCAGAAGCGGCGGCCCGGCGAGGAACGCCTTCGCCCGGCCGCGCACCATGATGACGTAGTCCGAGAGCCCCGGCATGTAGGCGCCGCCCGCGGTGGACGAGCCGTGCACCACGGTGACGACCGGCACGCCCGCCGCGGAGAGCTTCGCCAGGTTGTAGAAGATCGAGCCGCCGTGGATGAAGCCTTCGACGCGGTATTTGAGCAGGTTCGCGCCGGCCGATTCCACGAGATGCACGAAGGGCATCTTGTTGGCGAGCGCCAGCTCCTGCATGCGCAACAGCTTCTCGCGTCCCATGTGCTGGATCGCGCCGGCGTCGATCCCGGCGTCGCTCGCCACCACCATGACGCGCACCCCGGAGACGTAGCCGATGCCCCCGATCACGCCGCCGCCGGGAATCGATTTTTCCGGATCCGGGTTGTCGAGGCAAAAGCCCGCCATCGAGCACAGTTCCAGCCACGGCGCGCCGAGATCGAGGAGGCGCGCGATGCGCTCTCGCGGCAGCAATTGCCCGCGCTTGTCGAATAGCGGCTTCACCCTGGCCGACTCGTCGCGCGTACGCTGCTCGAGCGCGCGCAGCCGCTCGATCAAGGCCAGCATGCGCGTTCGATTGCGCTGGAACGTTTCCGACTGGCGATCGATCTTCGACTCGATGGCGGGCATGGCTAGTCGAGCACCCTGGGCGGGCGCGCCAGATGGAAGCCGTCGAAGGCTTGCGTCTGCCCCTGGCCGAGGAGGTTGCGGTGGTGGCGCACGTTCGGCACCGCGCCATCCACCCGCAGGCAGCTGCCCGAAATGAACGCCGCCGCGGGCGAGAGGAGGAACAGGATCGCGGCCGACACTTCCGACTCGGTGCCCAGGCGCCCGAGCGGCACCTGCCGATGCAGGGTCTTGATGTGCGCCGCCATCTCGGGCGGGTAGTGATCGAGGCCGCTCGAAGCAATCCAGCCCGGCGCAACCGCATTGACTCGCACCGGCGCCCATTCGTAGGCGGCGGTCTCGGTGAAGTTGAGCATCCCCGCGCGAGCCGCGCCGGAGTGCCCCATGCCGGGCATGCCGAGCCACATGTCGGCGACGATGTTGACGATCGCGCCGCTGCGCGCCGTCTTCATCCACTGCGTGTAGCACTCGCGCGCCATGAGAAAGCCGCCGGTGAGATTGGTGCGCACCACGGTCTCCCAGCCTTTGGCGGAGATGCTTTCCAGGGGCGCGGCGAACTGGCCACCGGCGTTATTGACGAGCGCATCCACCCGGCCGAAACCGGCGATGACGTTTGAAACGGTCTGCTTCACGGCGTCTTCTTCGCGGATGTCGCAGGCGTAGCTGCGCGCCTCGCCGCCGGCCTGTGCGATCTCCCCTCGCGTGCGCTCGAGCTTCTCGAGCTTGCGGCCGAGCAGGGCGACGCGCGCGCCGAGCGCCGCGAGCTCGTGCGCGGTGCAGCGACCGAGGCCTGATCCGGCGCCGGTGACGATCGCGACCTGACCTTGAAACAGGGTGGGGCGAAATACCGATTGGTAGCGTTCTGCTGTGGGCATGTGGAACGGTTGGGTGTGGCGCAAGTCTGTCGCAGCGTGCGAGGTGCGTCAACGCGCGCCGGCGCTAGGCACGGGTTGCGGGGTCGTGCGCTGCGCCGTGCTTCAACTCACTGTGAAACACATCCTGTCATTCGTTCTGTGATACATTTTGACACTCATTTTCCTCAAGGGGCATTCCATGGGCGTCCTCAGCATGCGGCTGGATGACGAGTTGGACCAGCGGCTGTCGCGCGAGGCGGAACGCGAGAACCGTACCCGCTCGGAGCTGGTGCGCGACGCGCTGTCGGCCTTTCTGAGCGAGCGCGAGCGGCAGCGCTTCCTGGCCGAGATCGCCCGCGCGGCGCGCTCGATCGACCCCGGTGACGCGAGAGCCGTGGCGACGGAGGCGTTACCGCTGGACAACGAGGCGCTCGGGACTGCAGAACCGCGTGCCACGTATCGTGCCGTGAGGGGCGCCAGGAGGCTCAAGCGGTGAGGCGCGGCGAAGTCTGGATCGGCAACCTCAATCCGAACCGCGGCGCAGAGACCGCGAAAATCCGGCCGGTCCTGATCATTCAGGCGGACTTCCTGACGCACCAGGGCCATGCCACGGTCGTGGTGTTGCCGCTCACCACGCAGGCGCGACCTGCGATGGAGCCGCTGCGCGTTACGGTTCCGGCGCGCGACCGGCTGCGCGAGACCTGTCAGGTGATACCCGAGCAGCCGCGCACGCTCGACCGGACGCGCCTTGCGGACGGACCGCTTACCATTCTCACCGCGCAAGAGATGGCGAAAGTAGAGCGGGCGCTGCTCGCCGTGCTGGGCCTGTTCAAATAGAATCCAGCCGATCCGGTCCACGACCTCTCCATGATTGCGCGCACCCTTTTCAGTTCCGAGCACGAGACTTTCCGCGATAGCGCGCGCCGCTTCATGGACGAGGAGGTGAAACCCAACGACGAGCGCTGGCAGGAGCAGGGATACGTCGACCGCGAGGTGTGGCTCAAGGCCGGCCGCAACGGTTTCCTGTGCATGAGCATGCCCGAAGACTACGGCGGTGCAGGCGCCGACAAGCTCTACAGCATGGTGCTGATCGAGGAGCAGGCGCGCGCCAACAATTCCTCGCTCGGCTGGGGGCTGCACTCCGAAATCGTCGCGCCCTACCTGCTCAATTACGGCAGCGAGCACCTGAAGCGAGCCTACCTGCCGAAGATGGCCTCGGGCGAAGCGATCGGCGCGATCGCGATGAGCGAGCCCGGCGCGGGCTCCGATCTGCAGGCGGTGAAAACCAGCGCCGTGCGCAAGGGCGACCGTTACCTCGTCAACGGCTCGAAGACCTTCATCACCAACGGCTGGAACGCCGACCTCGTGATCGTGGTGGCGAAGACCGACCCGGCGAAGGGCGCCAAGGGCACGAGCCTGCTGGTGGTCGATACGACGATGAAGGGCTTCGCGAAGGGCAAGCGCCTGAAGAAGATGGGCTTGAAGGGCCAGGACACGGCGGAGCTTTTCTTCGACAACGTAGAGGTGCCGGCGGAAAACCTCCTCGGGCAGGAGAACAACGGTTTCGTGTATCTCATGCAGGAGCTGCCCTGGGAGCGCATGCAGATCGCGATCGCGGCCGCCGCGAAAAGCGAGGCGGCGATCGCGTGGACGATCGATTACGTGCGCGAGCGCAAGGCCTTCGGCAAGCCCGTGGCGAGCTTCCAGAACACGCGCTTCAAGCTCGCCGAGCTCGCTACCCAGGCGCAGGTGATGCGCGTGTTCGTGGACCGCTGCATGGAGCTGCTGCTCGAGAAGAAGCTCGACACCGCGACCGCCTCGATGGCGAAGTACTGGGCGAGCGATCTCGAGAACCGGATCATCGACGAGTGCCTGCAGCTGCACGGCGGCTACGGTTACATGTGGGAGTTCCCGATCGCGCAGGCCTATGTCGATGCGCGCGTGTCGCGGATCTACGGCGGCACCAACGAGATCATGAAGGAAGTCATTTCCCGCTCGCTCGGGCTGGGTTGAAAACGGAGGCGATATGGCGGAAGCGATGGTTTTCGAAGCGCTGCGCACGCCGCGCGGCAAGGGCAAGAAAGACGGCTCGCTGCACGAAGTGAAGCCGATTTCGCTCCTCACCGGGGTGCTGAAGGAGTTGCAGCGGCGCCACGATCTCGACACCTCGCAGGTGGACGATGTCGTCATGGGCTGTGTGACGCCGGTCGGCGAGCAGGGCTCGTGCATCGCCAAGACCGCGGCGCTCGCTGCGGGCTGGGACTGGCACGCGGCGGGCGTGCAGCTCAACCGCTTCTGCGCTTCCGGGCTCGATGCGGTCAACATGGCGGCGCAGAAGGTGCGCTCGGGATGGGAGGATCTGGTGGTGGCGGGTGGCGTCGAATCGATGTCACGCGTGCCGCTCGGCACCGACCGCGGCCCCTGGGCTTGCGATCCGGAGACCAACTTCGACACGGCGTTCATCCCGCAGGGCATCAGCGCCGACCTCATCGCCACGCTGGAGGAGTTTTCGCGCGAAGAGGTGGATGCGTTCGCGCTCGGCTCGCAAAAGAAGGCCGCGGCGGCGCGCGACGGCGGCCTGTTCGGCCGGTCCATAGTGCCGGTCAAGGACGGTATCGGCGATCTGATCCTGGGCGCCGACGAATTCATCAAGCCGCACACGACGCTGGAAGGTCTCGCGTCGCTCAAGCTTTCGTTCGACAAGATGGGCGAGATGGGCTTCGACGCGGTGGCGATCCGCCGCTATCCGCAGGTCGAGCGCATCCGTCACGTGCACACCGCGGGCAATTCCTCCGGCATCGTAGACGGCGCGGCCGCGGTGCTGATCGGCACCGAGGCGAAAGGCCGCCAGCTGGGTCTCGCGCCCCGTGCGCGCATCGTCGCCGCAGCACTCTCGGGCGCCGACCCGACGATCATGCTCACGGGCCCG
>MERE01000152.1 GCA_001771975.1 Betaproteobacteria bacterium RIFCSPLOWO2_02_FULL_68_150
AACAGTTCTGGAACTCGCATAGGTCTCGTATTTGCCGTGCCCTATTTCCGCAGCAAGGTCGATCGGTCACTGCTTGAGCTGCTCGGTCCGTTTTTCAACGGGCTGCAAGACGCGAGCTTGGACGCCGTGGCATGGTGTTTTCCTGCGGACGCGCAGGGGCTCACTTTGCGAGAGGGGCGTCACACACACATCTTTCCAGGGGTCGTTCTCCTTGCAAAGATCGCCGTTTAACCTGGCGCCCAACCCGGACGCGCGCGGGGCGTCGTGCCTTGCAAAGTGCTCTGAACTCGCGCGCCGGTTGGCTCCACGTTGAGGCTGAAACCGCCCAAGGCCTCAGCTGGCACCATGATGCCGAACAAAGAGTGGGAGGAGTCCAGTCCAAACCGACGCGCGCAAGAGCGGCGCGCCCCTCACCGTGGTAGGGCGCACCATCCGATGACAAGAAGTCTGGCTATAATCTAGCCAGAATGCGCTTCGAGATACTCCTCGCCCCCGAGGCCGTCGAAGACCTGCGCAGGTTGAAGGCCGGCGAACGGACGGCGGTAAAGGAAGCCCTCGAAATACATTTGAGGCACGAACCAACCAAGACTAGCCGTAGCCGAATCAAGCGCTTGCGCGGCATAACGCGACCGCAGTACCGGCTCCGCGTCGAAGAGGTCCGTGTGTTCTACGATGTTTCGGGTCCGACCGTCGAGGTGTTGGCGATCGTGCCCAAACCGGAGGCTGAGTCATGGCTAACGCGGTTCGGAAGCCCAGAATGAAGGAAGTGCCCCTTTCCGAGGTCAAGGATGATTTGTCTCGCTTTCTTCGGGAAGCCGAGACGCAAGATGTCGTCATCACACGCCACGGCAAACCAGCCGGCGTACTGATCGGGTTCAAATCGGAGGACGACTGGTTCGACTACCGACTTGAACACGACCCACGGTTTTTGCAGCGCATTGAGCAGGCTCGCGCCAGCTTCCGCGCGGGCCGAGGCGTCAAACTCGAAGACATCAAATAGCGCGCGCGTGTAGTAGTGCGCGGAGGCCGGCCGAATAGGACCCACTTCTCGCGGGCCGGATTAATTCTTTCCATGACCGTCGGCGATCGCGCCACAACCCGGTCACCGCCGCGAATAATCCAGTTGCAGGAGCGGCCCCTCGATCGCCCGCAACTCGATCGTCTGCGATCCGCTGTCGTGAATCGCATACCTGAGCTTGCCGACCAGGTCGCGCCCGTAGCCGATCGAGCCGACGCTCACGATGTACTGGTCGCCCGGGTCTAACGGCACGGGCCGGTTGTAATCGAAGGCATGCGCGCGCGCCTCGCCATACGCGTCGCAGCGCCTGCCGAAGATCATGGGCACATGCACGTGGCCGACGAAAAGCAGCCGGAACGCGCTCTCGTCGAACACGTTCCACGCTTCCACCGCGTGGTTGATCGTGCGCCGCCTCGCGCGCGGCGATATGTGCGTATAGACGACGCCCTCCTCGACAGTGACCTCCGGCAAGCCGAGCAGGTATCGGCGCATCTCCTGCGGCAGCTCGACGTCGTTCCATTCATCGTGATTGCCGCGCACCGACGCAACCCCGAGCCGCCGCAGCGTATCGATCACGCCCTCGTTGTCAGGTCCCCCCTCGATGAGATCGCCGAGACAGACGATGCGCTCGCAGCCCTGCCGCTGGATGTCTTCGAGCACCGCCAACAGGCCGTCGTGGTTGCCGTGGATGTCCGAAATCACCGCAGTACGCCGTGATCGCGGCACGGCAGGCGCAGACAGGCGCGAAGCGAGGTCCGACGCATCCGCAAGACCGTGCGCCGACTCGTAGCGCAGGATGCGCTCGAACTCGCGCGCCAGCGCGGCCGCCGCGGGGTCGGCCTCGACGCGGCGCTTCAGTGCCTCGAGCGCAGCCGCGTATTCCTCCGGCGTCGCCAAGGGCTTCGAAGGATTCACGGCTCGTATGCTACGGCACTCGCCGCGATCTCATCGGAATCGGGCCTATTGGACCCAACGTCCAGCGATCAGCTCACCGATCTCGTTCAGGTGCGAAATCATGTAGTCGGGCGGCGCGTCGGCGAAGTCGGCTTCGTCACACTCGCCTCCCCGGATGATGGCCACGTGCATCCCCGCCGCGCGAGCGCCTGAAACGTCAGCCCGGCTGTCGCCTACGAACAGCACGCGATCCGCCGCGGCCTGCCAATCCGAAAGCACCCGCAAAATGCCCTCCGGCGCGGGCTTCATGCAGCTCACCTCGTCGCGCGTGACGACCGGCGACAGCCAGCGGGCGAAGTCGAATCGGTTCAAAGCCAGGGTGAGTGCCGCACGCCCCACGTTGCTGACCATGCCCACGCGCGAGCCCCTGGTGGCGAGCCGGCAGAGCAGCTCGGCCGCTCCCGGTCGAGGCGTCCATCGGGTCAGCGCATCCATATCCCAGCGGTCGTAGATGGGAGCCATCGCCTGCTGCAGCTCGGCTATCCGTCCCTGCGGCGCGAGCAGGCCGGCGGCGGCATTCCACATGGCGGCGTAGTTGCCGCGGGCGAACTCGTCGCCGCCGAATCCCAATCCGGCGAAGCCACGGCGCAACTCGGCTTCCGCCGGCGCTAGCTGCCACTGGAAATCGACCAGCGTGCCCTCGAAGTCGAAGATGGCCGCCGTATACTTCCGGCTGACCGCAGAGGGCGGGGGGTTCAAGCGCACAAGGCGAAGTATCTTCGGCGTCGGTGATCCGGTCAAAAAATACCTGGCAACAACGGTCAAGGAATCGCGATGGCAAGTCAGCTGGAATTCTGGTTCGACCTCGGCAGTCCCGCCGCGTATCTGGCGTGGAAGCGGCTGCCGAAATTTCTCGCTCGCAGCGGCGCGAACGTCGTTTACAAGCCGATGCTCCTGGGCGGCGTGTTCAAGGCGCAGGGCAATGCGAGCCCGGTGACGATTCCGGCCAAGGGCAAGTGGCTGGTCGGCGATCTGGCGCGCTACGCGCGCCGCGACGGCGTGGCGCTCGGCTATCCACCCGGATTCCCCATCAACACCCTCGCCCTCATGCGCGGCGCGATCGGCCTGCAGATGCGCAGGCCCGAGCGCTTCGGAGCCTATGTCGATGCGATGTTCGACGCGATATTCGGCCGGGCGCGCGACCTGCGCGACGAGAAAGTCGTGGCCGAGGTGCTTTTGGCGGCAGGGTTCGATGCGGCGGAGATCATGGCGCTTGCGGCCGACCCCGAGGTGAAACAGGCGCTGATCCGCAACACCGAGGAAGCCGTTTCGCGCGGCGTGTTCGGCGCGCCCACGTTTTTCGTAGGCGACGAGATGTTCTGGGGACAGGACCGGATGGAATTCGTCGCCGAGGCGCTGGCCGCCTGAGATGAACCAACCGATCGTCCGCCGCCTGCTGATCGACCTCGACACGCCGTTCGCGCGCCACTGGTTCGGCGGCGACGCGTTTCGCACCGCGTTCGCCAACGCGCTGTCGATGAGCTTTCCGCTCGGCGAGCAGTTCTTTATCGACTCGGTTCGGGCGGGTGTCGCGGCGCTGCCCGCCGCCGCACGCGAGCGCTTCGCCGACGAACTGCAGGGCTTCGTGGGTCAGGAAGCGACGCACCGGCGCGTTCACGCGCTGTTCAACGCACAGCTGGAACGCCAGGGTCACGTCAACCTCTGGGAAGAGCGCATCCGCCAGCGCCTGCCGATGCTGCAGGGCCTCGATGCGCGCCATGCGGTCGCCGCGACCGCCGCCAACGAGCATTTCACGGCGGTGCTGGCCGGCTGGCTGTTGCATCACAGCGAGTGGTTCGCCAACACTGAACCGCGCCTGGCGACGATGTGGCTGTGGCACGCGTCCGAGGAGATGGAACATCGCAGCACGGCGTTCGATGTCTACCTCGCGCTCGGCGGCGACGCGCGCCGGCGCAAGCGCTGGATGCGCATCGTGACCCGGTATTTCCTGAGCGATCTCGCGCTGCAGACCTGGCGCAACCTCGAGCATGACGGTGCGCAATGGCGCTGGAGCACCTGGAAGAGCGCGGCGTCGTTCCTGTTCGGCCGTGCAGGGCTGGTACGACACGGCTTCGCTGCCTGGCGCGCCTACTTCCGGCGCAACTTCCATCCGTCGCAGTCCGACGGCTCGCCCGGGAGCGACTGGCTCGCCGCTCACCGCGAGGCGTACACGGCTGTAGGCTAAGCTACCGCATTGCCGGTAGAGAGGAAGGAATCATGAGCATCGGTCGCCGAATCTTGATCATGGGCGCCTCCTACGGCTCGCTGCTGGCGACGAAACTGCTGTTGGCTGGGCACACGGTCAAGCTGGCGTGCCTGCCCGCCGAAGCCGAGCTGATCAACCGGGAAGGCACGCGCGTACGCCTGCCGGTCAAAGGCCGCGACAGCCTGGTCGAGATCGATTCGCGGCAGCTGCCGGGCAAATTGTCCGCCGACATGCCGGGCGCGATCGACCCAGCCGGATTCGATCTGGTGGCGCTGGCCATGCAGGAGCCGCAGTATCGCTCGCCCGGCGTGCGCGAATTGCTGCACGCGGTGGCGCAGGCGAAGCGGCCGTGCATGTCGATCATGAACATGCCGCCGCCGCCGTTCCTCGCGCGCATAGCGGGACTGTCCGCCGATGCCTACCGCCATTGCTTTACCGATCCGCCGGTGTGGGACGGATTCGATCCGGCATTGATGACCCTGTGCAGCCCGGACCCGCAGGCGTTTCGCCCTCCCGAAGAGAAAAGCAATGTCCTGCAGGTCAGCCTGCCGACCAATTTCAAGGCGGCGCGCTTCGCTTCGGACGCTCACACCGCCATGCTGCGCGAGCTGCAGGCCGGAATCGAAGCGGTGCGCTTCGAAACCGGCAGCGGCGCGGTCGATCTGCCGGTCAAGCTCAAAGTGCACGACTCGGTCTTCGTGCCGCTGGCGAAGTGGTGCATGCTGCTCACGGGGAATTACCGCTGCGTGCAGCAAGGCGAGGTGCGCTCGATCCGCGAGGCGGTGCACGGCGACCTCGAGCGCTCGCGCGCCGTGTACGCCTGGGTGGGCGGGGTGTGCAAGGCCCTGGGCGCGCAGGAGGACGATCTGGTGCCGTTCGAAAAGTATGCCAACGCGGCGCTCGGGCTCGCCAAGCCATCGTCGGCGGCGCGCGCCTTGTACGCTGGCGCACCCAATATCGAGCGCGTGGATTGCCTCGTGAAGAGCATCGCCGCGCGCAAGGGCATGCACTCGGCTGAGGTGGACGAAATCGTGGCGCTGGTGGACGCGCGGCTCGAAGCGAATCGGCGCGCCGCAGGCTAACCGCGCAGCTTGAAGCGCTGGATCTTCCCCGTCGCCGTCTTCGGCAGCTCGCTGAGAAATTCGATCCAGCGCGGGTACTTGTAGGGCGCGAGCTTGTCCTTGACGTGCTGCTGCAGGGCGCTCTTCAGCGCATCGCTCGCAGCGTGCCCCGGCTTCAGCACCACGAAGGCCTTCGGCTTGGTGAGCTGGTTGTCGTCCTCGTGGCCCACCACCGCGGCTTCGAGTACCGCCTCGTGCGAGATCAGCGCGCCCTCCACTTCCACCGGCGAGACGTAGATGCCCGAGACTTTCAGCATGTCGTCCGACCTGCCGGCGTAAGTGTAGTAGCCCGCCGCGTCGAAGGAATACTTGTCGCCGCTCCTGGTCCATTCGCCCTGGAAGGTGGTGCGGCTTTTCTCGCGCTGGTTCCAGTAGCCGTTCGCCGCCGTAGGGCCGGAGATGAAGAGATCGCCCACCTCGCCCGGCTTGACCGGCTGGCCCGCCTCGTCCAACACCTTCAATGCGTAACCCGGAACAAGCTTTCCGGTCGTGCCGTAGCGCACGTCGCCCGGCCGGTTGGAAATGAAGATATGCCCCATCTCGGTCGAGCCGATGCCGTCGAGGATGTCGACGCCGGTGCGCTCCTTCCAGCGCTTGCCGAGATCCGCCGGCAGCGCCTCGCCCGCCGAGGTGCACATGCGCAGCGCGAGCTGCTCCTGCCTCGGAAAATTCGCGTCGGCAAGCAGCGCCGCGTAAAGCGTGGGCACCCCGTAGAAGATGGTGGGCTTGCGTTCCGTGATGCGCTTGAATACCGCAGCCGGCGTCGGCCGCTCGGCCATCAGCACGGTGGTCGCGCCCACCGCCAGCGGAAACGCGAGCGCGTTGCCCAGTCCGTAGGCGAAAAACAGCTTCGCCGCCGAAAACGCGACGTCGCTGTCGCGGATGCCGAGGATCGGCCGCGCATACAGCTCGGCGGTCAGGGCGAGCGTGCTCTGCACGTGCACCGTGCCTTTGGGCATCCCGGTCGAGCCCGAGGAGTAGAGCCAGAAGCAGGCGTCGTCGCGCGTGGTCGGCGCCGTAGTCCTTCGTGGTGAG
The DNA here is from genome assembly GCA_001771975.1 of Betaproteobacteria bacterium RIFCSPLOWO2_02_FULL_68_150. GTDB lineage: Bacteria > Pseudomonadota > Gammaproteobacteria > Burkholderiales > SG8-39 > 2-02-FULL-66-14. Next base: position 6,335 of record MERE01000152.1, read on the forward strand.
CAGCGTGTTGAGCGCGATCGGCACGACGCCCGCCTTGATCGCGCCGAGGAACGCGACCGGCCAGTCGATCGTGTCGAGCATCGCGAGCGCGATCCGGTCCTCCATGCCGAGGCCGAGCGCCTGCAATCCGCTGCCGAGGCGGTCGACGCGCTCGGCGAGCTCGGCGTAGCTGCACTGGCCGGCGTCGTCGATATAGGCGATCTTGCCGCCGCGCCCCGCGGCCAGGTTGCGCCCGATCAGATCCTCGGCGGCGTTGTATTCGCGCGCGATCTCGACGCGCGGCGGCGATACCGAATGATCGGCCTTGAACATGCCCATGGACTGCTCCCCTCTACGCGGCGTGCGTCGTTGCGTCGCGTGCCAGTTTAAGCCACTCCGCGGCCCATTCCACCGCGGCTTCCTCGGCCAGCACGCCTGACGAGGCATCGTGCTGCACGCGCTCGCCGATGCGTTGCGCGCCCAACTCGGCGAGCAGCTCGTCGAAACGCTTGCCGCCGAAATTGAAGGTCTCGGCGTAGGTGCGATCGCCGAGCCCGAAGACGCCGTAGCGCAGCTGCGACAGATCCGGGCGCTTTGCCTGCAGCTCTGCGTAGAGCGCCTTGGCATTGTCCGGCACGTCGCCCTGCCCATAGGTCGAGGTGCAGATCAGGAAGACGCCCTCCCCGCCGAACACCGAGACGTCGGTTTTCTCCATCAGCACCGTCGCGACCCGGGTCTCGCCGTCGTCCCAGGTCAGTTCCAGTTCCTGCGCCACGAGCTGCGCCGTGCCGGTCATGGTGCCGACCACAATGGTGATCTTCAGGCTCATCCGGGTTCCTTGATTGACATCAACTATATTGCATCATAGAATCCAGTTCAAGCACTATATCTCATTGTCCGAAATCAACGAATCCATGAGCTCCGCCCTCGCGCCTCCCCAGCGCGCCGACAACGGCGAAGCCGGCTATCTGGCGCGGCTCGGCGAGCGCGTGCGCGGCTGGCGCACCGAGCAGGGCGTGACGCGCAAGGCGCTCGCGCTCGCTTCCGGGTTATCCGAGCGCTATCTGGCGCAGCTCGAGGGCGGCGAAGGCAACATCTCGGTGCTGCTGCTGCGGCGCATCGCGCATGCGATGAGCGTGCCGATCGAGGAACTCACGCGCGAACACGACGCCACGGCGCGCAGCGCGCGCGTCGCGCTCATCGGCCTGCGCGGCGCCGGCAAATCGACCCTGGGCGAGAAGCTCGCGCAGAGCCTCGGCGTGCCGTTCGTGGAACTCGACCGCGAAGTCGAGCACGAAGCCGGCGCCCCGCTTGGCGAAGTGTTCTCGATGTACGGCCAGGACGCCTTCCGCCGCTTCGAGCGCCGCGCGCTGGAGCGTGTCCTCAAGACGCAGCCGCGCGCCGTGATCGCGGTGGGCGGGAGCCTGGTCACCCATCCGGATAGCTACCGGCTGCTCCTCGAGCACTGCTTCTGCGTCTGGCTCAAGGCCTCCCCTGCCGAGCACATGGCGCGCGTCATGGCACAGGGCGACCTGCGGCCGTTCCGCGGCCGCGCCGCGGCGCTCGACGAAATCCGCAAGCTCCTCGCCGACCGCGACAATCTCTATTCGCGCGCCGACGCGGTGCTCGACACTTCGGACCGCCCCCTCAAACAATCGCTCGCCGAACTGCGGCGCGCACTGGAGAAAGCATGATCACCTTCGATACCGCACCCGAGCGCTACAACCACTGGAAGCTCGGCTTCGACGGCCCCCTGGCGACGCTCACGCTCGACGTCGCCGAAGACAAGGGCATCGCGCCGGGCTACAAGCTCAAGCTCAATTCCTACGACCTCGGCGTCGACATCGAGCTGCACGATGCGCTCAACCGCATCCGCTTCGAGCACCCGGAAGTGCGCAGCGTGGTGCTCACGAGCGGCAAGAGCCGCATGTTCTGCTCCGGCGCCAACATCTACATGCTCGGCCTGTCGACGCATGCCTGGAAAGTGAACTTCTGCAAGTTCACCAACGAGACGCGCAACGGCATCGAGGACTCTTCGCGCCATTCCGGGCTCAAGTTCCTCGCCGCGCTGAACGGCGCCACCGCCGGCGGCGGCTACGAGCTCGCGCTCGCCTGCGACGAGATCGCGATGATCGACGACCGCTCGAGCGCGGTGAGCCTGCCCGAAGTGCCGCTGCTCGGCGTGCTGCCGGGCACCGGAGGGCTGACGCGGCTGGTGGACAAGCGCAAGGTGCGGCGCGACCTGGCGGACGTGTTCTGCACCACCGCCGAGGGCGTGCGCGCCGACCGCGCCAGGAATTGGAAACTGGTGGACCACGTTGCCAAACCGCAGCAGTTCAACGAGGCCGTGAAGGCGCGCGCGCTGGAACTGGCCGCGCCATCGGACCGTCCGGGCGGCAAGGGCGTTGCACTCACGCCCCTCGCGCGGCGCGCCGATGAAGGTGGCTATCATTACGCGACCGTAGAGGTGCATCTCAACGCCGCGGCACGCACCGCGCAGATCACCGTGAATGCGCCAGAAGGACAGCAGCCCGCGACGCCCGAGGCCGCGCTCGCGCTCGGCGCCGAGTGGTGGCCGCTGAAAGTGGCGCGCGAGCTCGACGACGCGATCCTCATGCTGCGCCACAACCATCTCGAGCTGGGCCTGTGGCTGCTGAAGACCCGCGGCTCGATCGAAGCGGTGGTCGCCACCGATGCTTTCCTGCAGCGGCATGCGAAGCACTGGTTCGTGCGCGAGACCCTCGGCTACCTGCGCCGCACCCTGGCGCGGCTGGATGTCTCCTCGCGCTCGCTGTTCGCGATCGTGGACCAGGGTTCCTGCTTCGCCGGCACGCTCGCGGAACTCCTGCTCGCGGCGGACCGCTC
>MERE01000153.1 GCA_001771975.1 Betaproteobacteria bacterium RIFCSPLOWO2_02_FULL_68_150
TCTTCGCGTCCGTTGCGGCGCAGCAAATTAAGTGACTCATTGATCGAAATGCGACAGATCCAACTGAAGAACTTGAACCTCGGGTCGTATTCATCCAGTCGTTCCGCGACTTTCAGGAACACACCTTGCGTAATTTCGCTCGCGTCCTCGGCATTACCGAGAATTCGGTAGGCAACGTTGTAAATCGGTCGTTGGTAGCGCATGACGAGTTCGGCGAAGGCCGTTCGATCGCCGTCGCGCCAACGCTCGACCAATCTGCGATCTTCGTCATCGACCACAATTACACGCGACCGAGGCAATAGTTGGGCCGAGGTCAAGCGGCGGGTTCAATCTCGAAGATCTGATCGAAACCCGAATACTTGAAGATGTCCTGCAGGTGCCGGTTGACGCCAATCAGACGCAGCTTGCCGCCGGAACCGAGCAGCCGTTTCTGGGTCTTGAGGAGCACCCCCAATCCGGCGCTCGATATGTATTCCAGCCGGCTGCAGTCGACGGTGACCGTTCCCTGCACCCGGTCGAGAAACGACTGGGCGGCCGGACACTGGGCGGCGTCGAGTCGCCCGACGATGACTACCGTGCCCTCCGCGCCATTCTCAATCGTCAGCATGGCCTTCCCCTGTCCCGGCTGAGCCGCCGGCCGTCGGGTCGCCCGCGATGGTTTTACGGATTGTGATCCGGCTCTGCCTGTTTTCTTTCGAGTAATGGTACTCGATCGAATCCACCAGCCGCCGGACTAAATGCAGCCCGAGGCCACCGGGGGTGCGCTGCTCGATCGGCAGATCGATCTCGGCGTCGGGCGCCTGGGTGACGTCGAAGGGCTCCACATCGTAGTCCGTCAGGATCGCTTCGACACCGCCTGCGATCTTGATCAGATCGAGCCGCACTGCGGCGTCGCTGGTCTTGCTGTACTTGACCATGTTGGTGAACAACTCCTCCACCGCGAAATCGATGGTCTGCAGCAAACGCGGATCGATCTGCAGCCGCGCGAACACCGCGGCGGTAAATGAAAAGATTTCCTGGAGCGAGTCGAACCTGCGAACGAATGACCGGTGCTCGGCAAATGGCTCCGGTTCGCGCTTCACGAGTACCACCGTGATGTCGTCCTCCTGCGGCGCGCCGCGCGCGAAGTCCTGCACCGCTTGGAGCAGAACCGCGGACAACCCGGCTGCCGGCTTGCCGTGGTGCTCCCGGACCAGGCCCTCGACCCGCTGTTCGCCGAATTGCTCACTCTTGGCATCGTGGTACTCGTAGATGCCGTCCGAAAGCAGGACCAGGATGTCACCTGGGGCCATCTCCAACGTCGCCGCCGGCCGCAATGCGGTCAAAGGCATCGCCGCCAGTGGAAAACTCGTCGGCTTGTGCCTGGTGCAGGCCCCGATGGCGGCGTGAAAGTGGACGATCGGACCCTGGCCACCGCTGTGATAGCGCATCCGGTGTGTGGATGCATCCAGAATCCCGATGAATGCCGTAATGAAACGGTCGTCGGGCAGGGTGTCGGCGAGCTGGTTATTGACTTGGGTGAAAGCAGTATCGAGGTCGGCCCCCAGCCGGAAAGCCATGCGCAGCATGGCCTGCATCTGTGTTACCGAAAGCGCCGGAGCAATGCCATGGCCGGTTGCGTCGCCAAGCACGACCAAGAGTCCCTGCGTCACCTGCGACAGGTCGAAGGTGTCACCGCCCGTCGCGCTGGCTGGAATGGAAGTGCCATACACGTCGTAGCCGGGAACGGAGGGCATGGCGACAGGCAGGGTGCTCATCTGCACCACACGTGCCATCTCCATCTCCTGGCGAAGCTTCTCGCCTTCGATCAGCGCCTCGGTCATCCGCACGCGTTGCAGCGCAACCGCGCATTGCGCCGCAAGCGCCGTGGCAAGCGCTTCGTCGTCGGCATCGAACACGCCGCCGGCCTTGTTCAGCACTTGCATGACGCCCACCAAAACTTCCTTGTGGTCGATCAGCGGCAGCGTCAGCATGCAGCGCGTGCGGTAACCCGAGCGCTTGTCGACGTCCGGATTGAAGCGTGGGTCGGCGTAGCAATCCGGCACGTTGATGATCTGGCGATTGCGCGCGCAACTGCCCGCAATCCCGGCTCCGGCAGGCACACGCACCGGCGCGATGCCGGTGGCGACTTCGAGCACCAGTTCATCGGTCGCCGCCTCATACAACCACACCGTGCCCCGATCAGCGCTGAGAACCTGCTTGGCGGCATTGACGACTTCGGTCAACATGGTCAGAAGATCGAAGGGCGCCGCCAGCTTGCTGGCAACCGCGAGGATCGGCTCGACGTCGCGTGCCGAAAGGCCGCGCTGATCAGGCCGGGTGCTCATGGCGGCGGACTGTAACAGAGCCGCCGTGGTGCTGCCGCAAAGCGCGGCTATCGGGCGGTGCGGATCCGCTCGGCAGCCTTTTCGCCGATCACCATCGCGGGCGCGTTGGTGTTACCGCCGATCAACGTCGGCATGATGGACGCATCGGCCACGCGTAGTCGATCCAGACCACGTACGCGCAGCTCGGCATCGACCACTGCCATCTCGTCGCTACCCATCCGACAGGTGCCTACGGGGTGGTAGACGGTGTCGGCGCGCCGTCGAACCAGGGCCAGCAGTTGTTCGTCCGATTTTCCCGGTTCGCCGAAGACGTTGGCGCCGCGATACGGACCGAGCGCGGGCTGTTCGAGGATTTCGCGCGTCATCTTCACGCCACGCAGCAGGTCGCGCGCGTCATCGTCATGCTCGAGGAACGCAGGATCGATACGCGGTGCCGCAAGCGGGTTGGAGGAGGTCAGGCTGACGCGGCCGCGGCTTTTCGGACGCAGCACGCAGACGTGGCAGCTGAACCCGTAGCGCGGTTTTCGATCTCGCCCGTGGTCCGCGACCAGCCCGATGGTGAAATGCAGTTGCAAGTCCGGCCGCTCGAGGCCGCCACGCGATCTCAGGAATCCACCCGCCTCGGCGATGTTGGAGGCGAGTATGCCGCTGCCGTCGCGCCAAAACGCCGGCCAGCCGCGCGCCAGATTCAGCAGCCCGCGCGGCGTGAGCCCGAGCAGCCCCGGCGCGTCGGACAGATAGCCGATCACGTAGTCGGGATGGTCCTGGAGGTTGCAACCGACCCCCGGAAGCTCGTGGTGTAACGCAATGCCGTGTGGCGCCAGTTCCTCCTGCGCGCCGATTCCCGACAGCAGCAGCAGCTGCGGCGAGCCGAACGCTCCGGCGCAGACGATCGTTTCACGCCTTGCACGCAGATGGCCGCGCGTGGTTTCGACTCCCGTGCAGGTCTTGCCTTCGAGGGTCAAGCGCAGCGCATGTGCGCTGGTGATGACGGTGAGATTGCTCCGATTTGCGGCGGGATCGAGGTAGGCGCGTGCGGCGCTCCAGCGACGCCCGTTTTTCTGCGTCACCTGGTACAGCCCGACGCCGTCCTGGCTGGCGCCGTTGAAATCGCGGTTGCGTGCGTGGCCCGCCTGAACGCCGGCCTCGACAAAGGCGTGCGATGCGGGATTCGGCGAGCGCACGTCGGCGACGTTGAGGGGTCCGCCGCCACCGTGATATTCGTCCGCGCCGCGCTCGTTGTGCTCGTTGCGCTTGAACAGCGGCAGTAGGTCTCTCCAGCCCCAGCCGCGATTGCCGGCCGCGGCCCAGTCGTCGTAGTCGCGCGGATGGCCGCGCATGTAGACCATGGCATTGATCGCGCTCGAGCCGCCTAGCGCCTTCCCGCGCGGCTGATATCCCTTGCGGCCATCGAGCCCCGCTTGGGGAACGGTTGCGAAGGCCCAGTTGCAAATCGCGTGCGGTACCGTCAGTGCCAGCAGGATTGGCGTGTCGATCAGAAACGAGCGCCCGCGACCCCCGGCCTCGAGCAGGCAAACCTGCATGGCCGGGTCCTCCGACAGTCGCGCCGCGAGCGCGCAGCCAGCCGAGCCGCCTCCGACCACCACATAATCGAATTCGTTCATGCGCGTGCCTGCCCGTTCGCGAGGCAGAGGTAAGAAATCGAACCAGGATCGGAAAATGGTAATTGCCCATCTGCCGGCAGGTCAACAAAGGAGGAACTGCCCGGGCATCCGTGGCGCGTCGCCGGACCAACAACTCGGCATGCGCACCACTCTGGCAAGTTTTAAACGCTACCCGTGCCGCCAGCCCCTCCCGCAACGGCTGGGGACGGGGTATTCTCGCCATTCCCGCAGGAACGAGGAGTTGCCGTGGACCTCAACTATTCCCAGGACGAGCTGGTTTTTCGCGACGAGGTGCGAGGCTGGCTCAACGCCAATCTGCCGCAAGACCTGCGCGACAAGGTCGCGAATAATGAGGAGCTGAACCGAGAAGACCTGTTGGGTTGGCACCGCATACTCGCCAGGAAGGGCTGGGTTGCGCCGGCGTGGCCGCAGGAGTGGGGCGGCACCGGCTGGAACTTGGTGCAGCGCTACATCTTCGAGGAAGAACTGGGCTACGTCGGCTCGCCGCCGCTGATCCCGTTCGGCCTCGCGATGTGCGGCCCGGTGCTCCTGCGCTTCGGCAACGAGGCGCAGAAAAAGCGCTTTCTGCCGCGCATCTACAGCGGCGACGATTTCTGGTGCCAGGGCTATTCCGAGCCGGGCTCCGGCTCCGATCTCGCCTCGCTCAAGACCAAGGCGCTGCGCGAAGGCAACGAGTACATCGTCAACGGCCAGAAAATCTGGACCACGCTCGGCCAGTACGCCGACTGGATCTTCTGCCTGGTGCGCACCGACTCCAACATGTCGAAGAAGCAGGAAGGCATCTCGTTCCTGCTCATCGACATGAAAAGCCCCGGCATCATGGTGCGGCCGCTGATCCTGATGGACGGCGGCCATGAGGTGAACGAAGTCTTCTTCGAGAACGTCCGCGTCCCGGTGGAGAATCTCGTCTACGAAGAGAACAAGGGCTGGACCGTGGCCAAGTACCTGCTCGGCCACGAGCGCATGGGCACGGGCCGCATCGGCGCCTCCAAGCGCGAGCTGGCGAAGCTCAAGGCGTTCGCCGCGAGCCAGCTCGGCGACGATGGCAAGCCGCTCGTGCAGGACAGCCGCTTTCGCGACAAGCTGACCCGCATCGAGGTCGAGTTGATGGCACTCGAGATCACGAACCTGCGCTTTCTCGACCAGATGCGGCGCACCGGGCAGCCGCCCGGGGCGGACGTCTCGATGCTCAAGATCAAGGGCACGGAAATTCAGCAATCGCTCAGCGAACTGGCGATGCAGGCGGTGGGGCCGCTGGCGCAGCCGTTCATGGCGGTCGGCGCCGACGCCGGGTTCGATGCCTTTACCGCCGGGCTTGCGCCCCGCTACTGCAATTTCCGCAAGACCACGATCTACGCCGGCTCGAACGAGATCCAGCGCAACATCATTTCCAAGATGACTCTCGGATTGTGAGGCGACCATGAATTTCGACTACAACGAAGAGCAGCAGCTGCTGGCCGATTCCGTACGGCGGTTCCTCGCCAAGGATTACGAGTTCGACAAGCGCAGGAAGATCGTCGCCTCGTCCGAGGGCTGGAGCGCCGAGACTTGGGCGACGCTCGCCGAAATGGGCGTCACCGGATTGCCGCTGCCGGCGCAATTCGGCGGCTTCGGCGGCGGCGCGGTGGACCTGATGGGAGTCATGGAGGCGTTCGGCGAGGCGCTGGTGGTCGAGCCCTATCTTGCGACGGTGCTCGCCGCGCGCCTCGTTGCGCGCGCCGGCAGCGAGGCGCAGAAGAAAGCGATTCTGCCGCAGGTGGTGGAGGGCAAGCTGCGGCTCGCCTTCGCGCATACCGAAAAGGGCGCGCGCTACAACCTCGCGCAGGTGAGAACCGAAGCGACGCCCGCGGACGGCGGCTGGGCGCTGAACGGCGAAAAGGTCGTCGTGCTGGGCGCTCCGCTGGCGGAAAAAATCGTCGTCTCGGCGCGCAGTGCGAAGGGCATGAGCCTGTTCCTGGTCGATCGCGGCGCGCTCAAGCTGCGGCCATACCGCACGCTGGACGAAATGCGCGCCGGCGATGTGATGCTGGCATCGGTGAAGGTCGGCGCCGACGCCCTCCTGGGGCGTGATGGCGAGGCGCTTGCGCTGATCGAGGAGGCCACGGATTTCGCCACCGCACTGGTCTGCGCCGAGGCCGTCGGGGCGATGAAGTTCGCCTGCGACACGACGCTCGAATACCTGAAGACGCGCAAGCAGTTCGGCGTGCCGATCGGCACTTTCCAGGCGCTCCAGCACCGCATGGTGGACATGTACATCGCGTATGAGCAGGCCAAATCCATGGCCTGCGTTGCCTGCTCGAGGGCGGACCATGCGGCCGATGCGCGCGAGCGGCAGCTCGCGGTATCGGCGGCCAAGATCAAGATCTCCGACAATTGCCGCCACATCAGCCAGGAATCGGTGCAGCTGCACGGCGGCATGGGCATGGCCGAGGAGCTGAAGGTGTCGCACTCGTTCCGGCGCCTGACCATGATCGCGCAGCAGTTCGGCGACGCCGAGCACCATCTGGCGCGTTTCGCGGCGTTGGACGCCAGCGGCGCCTGAGATGCCGCAGAACAAGGCCTGGACGCTGGCGAGTTTTCCCGCGACCGCGGTGCGCGAGGACGACTTCAAACTGATCGAATCTCCGGCGGCGGCGCCGCGCGAAGGCGAAGTGCTGGTGAAGAACCTGTGGCTCTCGCTCGATCCCTACATGCGCGGCCGGATCAGCCAGCAAAAGAGCTATGCCAAGGGCGTCGAGATCGGCGAGGTGATGACCGGCGAGACCGCCGGCGAGGTGCTGCAATCGAAGCACGCCAAGTTTGCGCCCGGGGACAAGGTGACGACGCCCTCGGGCTGGCAGCTGTACGGTTGCCTGAAGGGCGAATTGCTCACGAAGGTGGACGTAACGCGGGTGCCGCTGTCGTATTTCCTCGGCTGCCTCGGCATGCCTGGCCGCACCGCGTACTTCGGGCTGAGGGACATCGGCGCGCCAAAGGCGGGAGAGACGGTAGTGGTGTCGGCTGCCTCGGGAGCGGTGGGCAGCGTCGTCGGGCAACTCGCCAGGGCCGCAGCTTGCCGCGCGGTCGGCATCGCCGGCGGCCGCGCCAAGTGCGACTACGTGGTCCAGGAGCTCGGATTCGATGCCTGCATCGACTACAAGGCGGGCAACCTCCACCGCGACCTGAAGGAAGCCTGTCCCAAAGGCGTCGACGTGTACTTCGACAATGTCGGCGGCGAGACTCTCGACACGCTATTACGGCTCATGAACACGTTTTCGCGCATCGTGGTCTGCGGGCGGATTTCCACCTTCGATCAAGCCGAGCCGTACGGCCTGAAGAACTCCGGTTCGATCCTGGTGAACCGCATCAAGGTGCAGGGCATGATCGTGTTCGACTGGCTCGAGCGTTACCCCGAGGCGAACAAGGCGCTGCTCGACCTGGTGATCGCCGGCAAGCTCAGGTATCGCGAGTCGGTGATCGAGGGCATCGAGAACGCGCCGAAGGGCTTCATCGGACTGCTGAAGGGGGAGAACTTTGGAAAGCAACTCGTCAAGCTCGCCTGAGGCGGCGTCGCCACACGGACCCGAATACGTCGGCTTCTGGAAGCGCGTCGCGGCGTCGCTCATCGACACGCTGATCCTGCTGATCGTGATCGTGCCGCTGCTGCTCGCGGTCTACGGCACCGGATATCTGGCGCGCGCGCAGGAATCCGGCCTGGCCGGATTCTGGGATTTCGTGATCCAGGTCGTGCTGCCCGCGGTTGCCGTGATCCTGTTCTGGAAATACCGCGGCGCGACGCCCGGCAAGATGGCGATCTCGGCGCGCATCGTCGATGCCCGCAGCGGTGCGGCGCCGAGCACCGGCCAGCTGGTGGGGCGCTATTTCGCCTACCTCGTTTCGGCGCTGCCGCTCGGTCTCGGTTTCTTCTGGATCGGTATCGACCGCAGGAAGCAGGGCTTTCACGACAAACTCGCCAACACGGTGGTGGTCTACGACGATGATTGAGCTCTACACCTGGCCCACGCCCAACGGCCACAAGATCCACATCATGCTGGAAGAGACCGGGCTGCCCTATCGGGTGCATCCGGTCGATATCGGCGCCGGTGATCAGTTCGAGCCCGAGTTCCTCAAGATCTCGCCCAACAACAAGATGCCGGCGATGGTCGACACGGACGGCCCGGGCGGCAAGCCGTTCGCGCTTGCGGAATCGGGCGCGATGCTGTTTTATCTCGCCTCCAAGACCGGCCGCTTCCTGCCCGAAGACCTGCGCGAGCGCTGGCAGGTGCTGCAGTGGGTCATGTTCCAGATGGGTCACATCGGGCCGATGCTCGGACAGGCGCATCACTTCCTCGGCTACGCCCCGGAGAAGATCCCCTACGCGATGAATCGCTACAGGAACGAAGCGAACCGCCTGTATGGGGTGCTCGAGCGACGCCTGAACGACTCGCCGCATCTCGCCTGCGCCGAGTACACGATCGCCGACATGGCGGTGATGCCCTGGCTGCGGTTTCCCGAGCGGCAGGGCGTGAACATCGGCGAATTCCCGGCGCTCAAGCGCTGGCGCGACGGCATCGCACAACGGCCTGCGGTGCTGCGCGCACTGCAGGTGCTGGCCGACCGGCGCCGCGCCGGCCCGCATACGGAGAGGGAGCGTGAGGTCCTCTTCGGCGCCACCCAGTATGCCAAGCACTGATTTGGCGGGAAAGGTTGCCTGGATCACGGGCGGCGGCAGCGGCATCGGGCTCGCCGCGGCGCTTGCGCTCGCGAACGCCGGGGTGCATGTGGTCATTTCCGGCCGGACGGCTCGTACCAACGAGCAGGCGCTGAGCGAGATCCAGCGCCGCGGCAGCGCCGAGGCCATCCTGCTCGACGTCTGCGACAAGAAGGCGGTCGCAGCGACCGCCGCCGAGATCGAACGGCGGCATGGCAGGATCGACATCCTCGTCAATAGCGCCGGCACCAACATCGGCGGCGGCAAGCGCAACCTGGCGACCATGACGCTCGAGGGATGGGACGAGGTCGTGGCGGCGAACCTGTCGGGCCTGTTCTATTGCTGCCACGCCGTGATTCCCGGCATGCGCGCGCGTCGGGACGGCCTCGTCATCAACGTGTCGTCGTGGGCCGGGCGCTATGCCAGCCAGCTCACCGGGCCCGCGTACAACGCCACCAAGCGCGCCGTGATCGCAGTCACCGAATCGATCAACATGGAGGAGTGCCGCAACGGCATCCGCGCGACTTCGATCCTGCCGGGAGAAGTGGCGACTCCGATCCTCGAGAAGCGGCCGGTGCCGCCCTCGCCCGAGGAGCGCGCGCGCATGGCGCAGCCCGAAGACCTCGGCGCGGCGATCCTGTTCGTGGCGTCGCTCCCGGCGCGCACCTGCGTTAACGAACTGATCATCAGTCCGACCTGGAACCGCTTTTACACCGGCGGCCTGGAAACGCCCAAGGCTTGATTTTCCTTCGCGTCACCCTGCCGTTCCTGGCGGGGTATTTTCTTTCCTACAACTACCGCGCGGTCAACGCGCTGCTCGGGCCGCTGCTCGCCGAGGAGTTCTCGC
>MERE01000154.1 GCA_001771975.1 Betaproteobacteria bacterium RIFCSPLOWO2_02_FULL_68_150
TCGGTTCGCCCACCGAGAGCCCGCCGATCGCGTAGCCGTCGAAGCCGAGCGCCGTCAGCCCGGCGAGCGAGGCCTCGCGCAGCGCCGCGTACATGCCGCCCTGCACGATGCCGAAGAGGGCGTTGCGGTTGCCTTCGTGCGCGCGCCTGGAGCGCTCGGCCCAGCGCAGCGAAAGCTGCATCGATGCCGCCGTCTGCGCTTCGCTCGCCGGATGCTCCAGGCATTCGTCGAAGATCATGACGACGTCCGCATCGAGCACGTGCTGGATGCGCATCGACTCTTCCGGCGTGAGCAGCAGCCGATCGCCGTTGATCGGCGAGGCGAAGTGCACCCCTTCCTCGGTGATGCGGCGCAGCTTGCCGAGGCTGAACACCTGGAAGCCGCCCGAGTCGGTGAGGATCGGGCGCGCCCAGCCCATGAAGCGGTGCAGCCCGCCGTGCCTGGCGATCACCTCGAGTCCCGGGCGCAGCCAGAGGTGGAAGGTGTTGCCGAGCACGACCTGCGCGCCGATTTCTTCGAGCTCGGCGGGCGACATCGCCTTGACCGAGCCGTAGGTGCCCACCGGCATGAAAGCGGGAGTGTCGACGCGGCCGTGCGCCAGTTCGAGCACGCCGCGCCGGGCGGCGCCGTCGAAATGACTGAGCGTGAACTTCACCGCGTTCTTTCGATCAGCATCGCGTCGCCGTAGGAAAAGAACCGGTAGCGCTGCGCGATCGCGTGTGCGTAGGCTCGCCGCAGGTTTTCGCTGCCGCCGAAGGCCGATACCAGGATCAGCAGGCTCGACTTCGGCAGATGGAAATTGGTCAGGAGCCGGTCTGCGACCCGGAATTCGAACCCGGGGTAGATGAACAGCGAAGTTTCGCCGCTGCACTCGCCAGTCTGTGCCCAGCTTTCCAGCGCCCGCAGCGCCGTCGTTCCCACGGCAAGCACGCGGCCGCCGGCCGCATGCGTCGCCTCGATGGCGTCGATCGTGGCTTGCGGCACGTCGTAGCGTTCGCTGTGCATGCGGTGCTGCTCGACCTCTTCACTGCGCAGCGGCTGGAAAGTGCCGGAACCGACGTGCAGCGTGACGCGCGCAAGGCGCACGCCGCCGCGCTCGATGCGCTCGAGCAGGGCGCGGTCGAAATGCAGCCCCGCGGTCGGCGCGGCGACCGCGCCTTCCTTATCGGCAAATACGGTCTGATAGCGCTCGGCATCGACCGCGTCGGGCCGGTGCCTGACATAAGGCGGCAGCGGCACGTTGCCGCAGCGCTCGAGCACGGCCATCACCGGTTCGGAAAAGCGCGCCCGATAGAGATCATTTTCGAGCGCCAGCACCTCGACGCCGACGCCATCGCCCACCGTCAGCCGCGTGCCGGCGCGCGTGCGATGGCCCGAGCGCATCAGCACCAGCGCTTCGCGCTCGGCGACGATGCGCTCGACGAACACTTCGGTCTTGCCTCCCGTGCTCTTGTGGCCGAACAGGCGCGCCTTGATGACGCGCGTGTCGTTCAGCACAACGAGGTCATTTGGCCGCACGAGGCTGGGCAGCTGCGCGAACATCAGGTCTTCGAACGCCCCGGTCTTGCCATCCAGGTGGAGCATGCGGCTCGCGCTGCGCTCGGCCGCGGGGTGCTGCGCGATGAGTTCTTCGGGCAGCGCGTAATCGAAGTCCGAAGTCTTCATCCGCGGCCATTATAGAATCCGCCCCAGCACCGCAGCCGGAATGGCGGAATCGGTAGACGCAGCGGACTCAAAATCCGCCGGGGGCGACCCCTTGAGAGTTCGAGTCTCTCTTCCGGCACCAGCAAAGACCGATGGACGAATGGTACGACTCCGGAACGAGTCCTCAAGCTGGCGTTCTTGTAGTTTCTAAGCTACAATGACGTTCGAGGTTCGCCACTACGTAAGTGTCTCGGGCGTAGACCCCTTCGCCGACTGGTTCAAGGGCCTGCGCGACCGGCAGGTGCAAGCGCGCATCCAGACCCGGATTGACCGCCTGGAGCGCGGGTTGCTCGGCGACGTGGAATTCTGCGGCGAGGGCGTGTGGGAACTGCGGATCGATTGGGGTCCGGGCTACCGCGTCTATTACGCGCGCTCGGGCGAGCGGATCATCCTGTTGCTGCTTGGCGGTGACAAGCGCAAGCAGGACGCGGACATCAAACAGGCGAAGGAGTATTGGCGTGACCACCAGCAAAGGACGAAAACGCAAGGCGAGCGCCCCCACTAGCGTGCCGCACCGGCCGCACCTTCTCGAATGGCTGAAAGACGCGGCGAACGCGGCGGCCTACGTCGAGGCGGCGCTGGAAGAAGACAACCCGGCGGGATTGTTGCAGGCGCTTCGCAATATCGCCGAGGCGCGCGGTGGCATGGCGCGTATTGCGGCAAAGACCGGACTCAATCGCGAGGCGCTCTACCGCACCCTGTCCCGGCGTGGCAATCCGCAACTCAAGAGCCTTGCCGCGATTCTCGGTGCAACTGGCCTGCGGCTGAGCGTCACGCCAGCCGCGCCGCGCTGATCCGACCACCTCGACGGTCTGCTCGCGGGCGGGAACGTGACGCCGATCAAGCGGGTAGCTTGAACGTCGCCTGCGCCTAGCCCGCGCTGAGAGTTCGAGTCTCTCTTCCGGCACCAGCGCCGTTGTGGCGCGAAGGCTTCGCTCAGGCCACTCCCGCCGGCGGCAGGCGCCGTACCGGAACTCCGTTGCGCCCAACCTATATATGCGTAAATGCGCATATATTGATGTGACGCAACATGGCGGGCGCGATCCGGACCTAACATCGGTTCAACTGCTCGGCCAGGCGGTCCAGCGCGGCCCGCCCGGCGGGCGAGTGACGATATGCAAATGCCGATGCACGCCGCATTCCGCACCATTGCCGTCATGGCGGCGATGCTCATGGCTGCCGCGGCCCACGGCGCGCCGGACGCGGCATCGGCCCAGCTGCTCAAGTCCACCTCCGATCACTCCAAATTCAAGGTGTTGCAGCAGGATTTCCAATCCGGCCCGGAAGTCACCAAGGCCTGCCTGTCCTGCCATACCGAAGCCGCCAGGCAGCTGCAGCTCACGCAGCACTGGAAGTGGGAATTCCTCAACCCGGACGGACGGCGCCTGGGCAAGAAGAACGTCATCAACAACTTCTGTACCTCGGTCGCCTCGAACTACGCCTACTGCACCACTTGTCACATCGGCTACGGCTGGAAGGACGACCAGTTCGATTTCACTGCGCAGGAAAACGTCGACTGCCTGATCTGCCACGACACCACGGGCAACTACCGAAAACCATCCGGTTTCGCGGGCAACGTCGTCACCAGGGACACGGAGTTTCCCCCGGGCTCGGGCAAGGTGGTCAAAGCGCTCAAGCTTCGACCCATTGCGCAGGAGGTCGCGAAGACCAGCCGCGACAACTGCGGCGCCTGCCATTTCTTCGGCGGCGGCGGAGACGGCGTCAAGCACGGCGACCTGGACAGCTCGCTCGCATCGCCCGACAAGGCGCTCGACGTGCACATGGATGCGACGGGCAACAATTTTGCCTGCGCGACCTGCCACATGACGGAAGGCCACCAGGTCCCGGGCAGCCGTTACGCGCCGACTGCGGTGGACAAGGGCGGCGCGCATCTGCGCGGCAAGGAACGGACCGGCAACCCGACCACCTGCCAGTCCTGCCACGGCCAGGCGCCGCACAAGGCGAACCTGGCCAAGCTGAACGACCACACCGATAAAGTCGCCTGCCAGACCTGCCATATTCCCGCGTACGCGCGGGGCGGCATTGCGACCAAGATGGCCTGGGACTGGTCGACCGCCGGCAGGATGGGGCCCGACGGCAAGCCTCTGGTGAAGACGGACGCCAAGGGCCGCGTCATTTACACCGCCGCCAAGGGCCATTTCGTCCTGGCCGAAAACGTGGTTCCCGAATATGCCTGGTTCAACGGCAAGGTGACTTACACCCTGCTGGGCGACAGGATCGAAAAGAGCGATCAGCCGACGCGGATCAATCATTTCGAGGGCAGCGCGAGCGATGGCAAGTCGACGATCTGGCCGGTCAAGGTGTTCCGCGGCAAGCAGGCCTATGACCCGGTGAACCAGACCCTGGCGGTGCTTCACATGGCCGGCAACGACGACACCGCCTTCTGGACGAACTTCAACTGGGAAAAGGCCGTCGCCGCCGGCATGGCCTCGGTCGGCGCGCCGTTTTCGGGTCAGGTGGATTTCGTGAGCACCGAGAGCATGTGGCCGATCACGCACATGGTGGCCCCGGCCCAAAGCGCCCTGAAGTGCCGCGACTGCCACGCATCCGACGGCCGCCTGGAAAAGGTGTCCGGCATCTACATCCCCGGCCGCGGGAGCGACCATGCAACCTGGCTCGACGGCATCGGCTGGGCGCTCGCAGCCCTCGCGCTGTTCGGCGCGCTCGCCCACGGCAGCGGCCGGATTTTCGTATCCCGGCGCAGAACCTAGGCGCAAACCGATCATGGCACGCGTATACATCTTCAAGCGCTTCGAGCGCTTCTGGCACTGGGCCCAGGCCGCCCTCGTCGTTGCCCTGCTGCTCACCGGCTTCGAGGTCCACGGCAGCTATCGGCTGTTGGGCTGGGAGCGAGCGGCAAGCCTGCACACGAGCGCGGCGTGGCTGCTGATCGGCTTGTGGCTGTTCGCGATCTTCTGGCACTTCACCACGGGTGAATGGAAACAATACATCCCGACCACCGAGAAGGTTTTCGCGATGCTGAAGTATTACCTGGTCGGCATCTTCAGCGACGCGCCGCATCCGTTCCGGGTCACGCGGCTGAGCAAACACAATCCCCTGCAGCGCCTTGCCTACCTCCTGGTGAAGGTCTGCATCAACCCGCTGATCTGGGTGAGCGGGCTGCTCTACCTCTATTACAACGAGCTCGGCGCGACGGTCTTCGCCGGCCCGGGCCTGGGCGCGATCGCGCTGGTGCACACCGCCGCGGCTTTCCTGATGCTCGCATTCCTGATCGCGCACGCCTACCTCGCAACCACGGGCCATACGCCGCTCGCGCATGTCAAGGCGATGATCACCGGTTGGGAGGATCTGGACGATGAACCCGCGCACGAACCGACAAGGAGCCACACATGACCAAGACCGTTTCTCCTGCCTGCGCTGTCTCGCTGTGCCTGCTCGGGGTTGCCCTGCATGCGATCGGCGCCCACGCGGCCGATGGCGACTGGAAGCGCGGCCGCGTCTATTACCAGAAGGTGTGCACGGATTGCCACGGCGCGAAAGCGGGCGGCGCGATCGCGCCCAATAGCCGCAGCATCAAGGATTGGACCGCGTACCTCAGCGCCGACAGGCATGCCAGGGGCAAGGACGCTCTCAAGAAGTACGTCAGCCGGGAGTATCGCGCCAGCATCAAGGGCGTGAACAAGGCTGCCGAGAAGTACGCCGACGTGCCCGACGAGCAACTGTTCAACGACATCCGGAGTTTCATGCTCAAGGGCGCCAAGGACGGCGACTCTCCGGCCAGCTGCACCTGAGGCCGACCGGATCGGGAGGGACCACTCCAAATGGACAGCGCGATTGCGCAGGATGCGAGCGGCCCGCGTGGCCTGGCGTGGCTCGCCGGGTTCAAGGCCGATTACGAAGCGGTGCTGGTCGAGGGATGGTCGCCGTACCTCGGCAGCATCCTGCTGGTGCTCGTCATCCTGGGCCTGATGGTGAGCGGCCTGTTCTGGGGTGTGTTCGGCGGTCTCAAGCTGTGGGGCGACTGGTTCAACGACCTGATCGGACTGGGGCGGGCTCTGGATCTGCCGGAGGCGCTCGAGGGGCCGCTCCTGCACCGCATGTCGCTGATGAATATCACGCTGGTACTGGGTGCCTTTTGCGCGGCGCTGCTCTCGCGCCAGTTCCAGGTGAGCCGGCCGCCCAAGCTGGAATACGTCTGGGCGGCCATCGGTGGCAGTTTCATGGGGCTGGGGGCCACGCTGGCCGGCGGCTGTACCACCGGCGGATTCTTCACGCCCCTGCTGCATTCCTCGCCGGCCGGCTGGGCGATGTGGGCCGGGCTGCTCCTGGGCGCGGCGATCGGATTGAAGCTGCTCTCGTGGACGCTCGAACACATCGACTGGGGCATGCAGGCGCCGCCGACGCTGAACACGCCGGCGAGCATTGCGTCGCTTTACCCCTGGCTCGGGTTCGGATTGGTATTGGCGACGATCGCGTGGGCCGCCGGATGGACCTACTCGGAAAACGAAAAGCTCGCCGCACGGGGGGTCGTCGTGCTCGCCGGATTCGCCATGGGTTTCATCATGCATCGTTCGCGCCTGTGCTTTGCGCGGGCGTTCCGCGAACCCTTCATGACTGCCGAAGGGGACATGACCAAGGCGATCATGCTCGGACTGGCGGTCGGCATTCCGCTTGCGTCGCTCCTGTTCAGGAACAAGCTGATCGATCCCTATATCGCCATTCCGGCCACGTTCTGGGTCGGGTCGCTGCTCGGTGGACTGGTATTCGGCATCGGCATGATATTCGCCGGCGGTTGCGCCTCGGGTTCGCTGTGGCGCATGGGAGAAGGGCACTTGAAACTCTGGGTCGCGGTCTTCTTCTTCGCCTGGTCCGGTTCGATCGCGAGCGGGCTGCTGAAGCAGACCGGGCTGATCGTCAAGGAAATGACGCTGGAGGAGATCGAAGAGACGCGGCTCGGCTTCCAGGCCTACTTCCCGGTGATGCTCGACGGCTGGGGCTGGGCGCTGCTCGCGAGCGGCGGCGTGCTGCTGCTTTGGTACGCGCTGGTGCGCTACAACGAATCGACCGAAAAGTTCACCTTGATCTGATGCGCCGGTGTGGCCTCAGGCCGGGCGTGGCTTGGGCTTGCGACGCGGCATCAGGCGGAGCAATTCGCGGCGCAGCGGCTTCCTTTCGTCCATCTGCGCAGCGATGCGATCGCACACGCTGCGGCATATTTCGACCATCGCCGCATCGGCGGCGCGGTAGTGCACCTGGTTGCCTTCCTTGCGCCGCGCGAGCACGCCGCTGCGGTGCATCAGGCTCAGGTGACGCGAGACGTTGGTCTGGGTGGCGCCAAGCTCCGAGACGATCTGCGAGACGGTCTTTTCCTGCTCGCAAACGGCGTGCATGATGCGCAGGCGCATCGGTTCGGAAAGGAGGCTGAAGTACGACGCGACGACGTCAAATACTTCGGCAGGCTGGTTCACCATGCCACCCGCGCGCCCTTGCCGTCGCTGCTGCCGCCTGCGTAGGAGCCCATCGACGCCAGTTTACTGCGATCGGACGGCCGCATTGCCCGCGGCCGGCTGCGGGTTGCTTCGCTTCGCGGTCCCGGCCTGTTCGGAATCGCCGCATTGCGCTAGAGTTCCGGACGCACGATTGGGGCGAAAGATTGCGGAGGGCAATGCATGTACGCGATCGTTTACAAGTCCGACGGCTTTCCGGTCTGTCGCCAGATCGAAGGGGTCGAGCCGGACCCGGTGGTGACCTGGAACAGCGAGAGCGCCGCGCAAGCCTTCATTTCCGCCAAGGGCGCGGACGCCGAATTTCAGGCCGTGCCGCTGACCGACGAGGCGATGGACCGCATCGCGCAGGCGATGGGCTGCCAGGTCGAGTCGATCACCTTCGACCCCTACCCGAGCTGAAGCTCCACGTTGTCGATCAGTCGCGTGTTGCCCAGCCGTGCTGCGGCGAGCGCGACCGCGTCGCGGTCGCCGGGCCGCGGCGGCGCGAGATCCTCCCGGCGCCGGATCTCCAGATAGTCCGGCTGCCAGCCCGCGGCGCTCAGCGCGCTCAGCGCGCCGCCCGGCGTTTGCCTGCCGTCGCGGATGGCGCCGAGCAGGCGGTACAGCCGCGGCGCTTCGGCGCGCTCGGCGTGCGAGAGGTAGCTGTTACGCGAGCTCATCGCCAGGCCGTCGGGCTCGCGCACCGTTTCGGCGGCGACGATCTCGATCGGCAGATTGAACTGGCGCACCAGCCCGCGCACGATGTGCAGCTGCTGATAGTCCTTCTCGCCGAACACCGCGCTCGCGGGTTGCACGCAGTTGAACAGCTTGAGCACCACCGTGGCGACGCCCTGAAAGAAGCGCGGCCGGAACTGCCCCTCGAGCTGATTCGCGATCGGCGGCGGCTCGACCACGTACGCCTGCGGCTCGGGGTAAAGCACGCCCTCGTCGGGCGCGAACACCAGGTCGACGCCTTCTGCCTCGAGCAGCGCGCAGTCGGCGGCGAAGGTGCGCGGGTAGCGGTCGAAATCCTCTTGCGGCGCGAATTGCAGCCGGTTGACGAAGATGCTCGCCGCGACGCGGCGCGCTTGCTGGCGCGCGATGCGTACCAGCGCGAGGTGGCCGGCGTGCAGATTGCCCATCGTCGGCACGAAGGCGAGGTCAGCGAACGCGGCGCGCGCCGTGCGCAGCTCGTCGATCGTGCGCGCGACGCGCATCAGTAGCAATGCTCCGGTCCCGGGAAGGAGCCGTCTTTGACCGCCGCGACGTAATTCCGGACCGCCGCCGCGACGCTTGAGGCGCCGGCCATGAAGTTGCGCGCGAAGCGCGGCGCGTAGCCGGAAATGCCCAGCATGTCGTGCAGCACCAGCACCTGCCCGGAGCAGTGCGGTCCGGCCCCGATGCCGATGGTGGGCACGTTCACGGCCGCCGTCACGTCTTTGGCCACTGCGGCGGGGATCGCCTCCAGCACGATCAGGCTGGCGCCCGCGCCGGCGAGCGCCTTCGCGTCGGCGAGCAGGCGGCTCGCGCCGGCCGCGTCCTTGCCCTGCACGCGGTAGCCGCCCAGCGCGTGCACCGACTGCGGCACGAGGCCGATGTGGCCGCACACCGGAATGCCCCGCTCGGCGAGAAACTGCACCGTCTCGGCCATGAGGGTGCCGCCCTCCAGCTTCACCATCTGCGCGCCCGCCGCCATCAGGCGCGCCGAGGACGCGAAGGCCTGCTGCGGCCCGCCCTGGTAGGTGCCGAAGGGCAGGTCGCCGATGAGGAAGGCGCGCGGCGCGCCGCGCGCCACGCATTCGGTGTGGTAAGCGATGTCCTCCAGCGTCACTGCGAGCGTCGAGTCGCGCCCCTGCACCACCATGCCGAGGGAATCGCCGACCAGCAGGGTCTCGACGCCCGCCGCATCGAGCACGCGCGCGAAACTCGCGTCGTAAGCCGTGAGCATGGTGATTTTCTCGCCCGCCTGGTGCAGGCGGGCGAGGTCGCGCAGCGTCAGCCGTGCCATGGATGTTCCTCGAACGGGATCAGGGCGCCAGGTTGAAGAACTCGCGCTGGCTCTTCATGCCGCGCATGCGCTCGACCAGCAGCTCGAAGTCGGACTCGCGCGCGACGAAGTTCAGGTTTTCAGAATTGACGATCAGCACGGGTGCCGCGCTGTAGTGGTGGAAGAAGTGCGCGTAGTTCTCCGCCAGCACGGCGAGGTACTCCTCGCTGATGCCGCGCTCGAAGGCCGCGCCGCGCCGGCGCACGCGCTCGACCAGGATTGCCGAGGGCGCCTGCAGGTAGATCACCAGAT
>MERE01000155.1 GCA_001771975.1 Betaproteobacteria bacterium RIFCSPLOWO2_02_FULL_68_150
GCGGGCGGCGCTCGAAATCTTCCGTCAGCACGCAGGGGCGGTCGGTGATGATCACCGAGGGCTCGGGCGCCTTCATCTCCTCACGCAGCACCTTGAAGAAGGTGGGCAGTTCGTAGGGATCGACGACGCGCACGCGCTCCGGGTGCACGCCGAGCGCCTGCACCAGTTTCGCGAAGTCGAGGCGAGGCGCGGGTGAGCCGTCCAGCTTGCGGCCATTGCCCGGGTTGTGCTGGCCGCCGGTCATCGCGGTGGAGCGGTTGTCGAGCAGCAGTACCGTCACGTTGCCGCCGTGGTAGGTGATGTTGGCGAGCGCCGGCATGCCGGTGTGCAGGAAGGTCGAGTCGCCGATCACCGCGAGCACCGGCTTGCCCGCCTTGTCGCCCTCGAACGCCTTCGTCATGCCGTGCGCCACGCCGAGCGAAGCGCCCATCGAAATGATCGAGTCCATGGCGTGCCACGGCGAGCCGCAGCCGAGCGTGTAGCAGCCGATGTCGCCGCAGATGATGGTGTCCTTCAACTGCCCGAGCCAGAAGTACACGCCCATGTAGGGGCATCCGGCGCACAGCGTCGGCGGGCGCGGGAACACCTTGGCCTTGCGCACTTCGGCTTCCCTCGCCGGCGAAGTGCCGAGCAGGCGGGCCACCGCGTGCTCGACCATGGGCAGGGTGATCTCGCCTTGCAGCGGCAGCACATCCTTGCCGTGCACCGCGAGGCCCGCGGATTTGAGTTCCTGCTCGACGATCGGCTCGATTTCCTCCACCACCAGCAGCGTATCCACGCTCGCCGCGAGTGTTCTGGCGAGCGACACGGGCAGGGGGTGCGAGAACCCGAGCTTGAGGAGCGGTGCGTCGGGAAATGCTTCTTTCACCACGTGATACGCCGGACCCTGCACGACGAAGCCGAGGCGCCGATCGCCGCCCGGTTCGATCCGGTTCCAGGCCGAAGCCGTGGTTTCCACGGCGAGCGCGGCGTCGCGTGCGGCGCGCAGCTCGAGCCGCTTGCCGACGTGGTTCGGCGTGATGATCCAGCGCGCAACGTCCTTTTGATAGCCGTGGCGTTGCGCGTCCGGTGCCGCGCGCTCGCCGGTTGTGATGACGCGCTTGACGTGCGATACGCGCGTTGTCAGGCGCAGGATCACCGGGACCTGGAAGCGCTCGGATAGTTCGAACGCCTCGCGCGTCATGGCGTAGGCCTCGGCCGCGTCCGCGGGCTCGAGCACCGGCAGGTGCACGAAGCGTCCCCAGAAGCGCGTGTCCTGCTCGTTCTGCGACGAGGCGAAGCCGATGTCGTCCGACACCGCGATCACGAGACCCGCCTTGACGCCGACCAGCCCCATCGTCATGAGCGAATCGGCGGCGACGTTGACGCCGACGTGTTTCATCGCCGTGATCGCGCGCCGACCCGTCATCGAGGCACCGAGCACCACCTCGAGCGCCACTTTCTCATTGGTCGACCATTCCGCGTACACGCCGGGCAGGGTCGCGAGCGTCTCGACGATTTCGGTCGAGGGGGTGCCGGGATACGCGGCGGCGATTTCTACCCCTGCTTCCCAGGCGCCGCGCGCGACGGCCTCGTTGCCGGACAGGAATGCGTTTGCCGCGCGTTCGGCTGCGGCCGGTCTCAGGACAGCACTCATCGATTGGAGTCTCCCTCTTGGCGCGAGTGTATGCCGGGAAAGACGCAATGAGCTTGCTTGTTGAGCCATGATACTGGATGATGGCGCAATAATATGGCTCAAATGTCCATTGTTAGGACATAAACATGCAGAAACCGGCCTTCGACCGCACCGATCGCAAGATCCTCGAAACCCTGCAGGGCGACGCGCGCCTGACCAACCAGCAACTCGCCGAGCGGGTCGCGCTCTCGCCCAGCCCCTGCCTGAGGCGAGTTCGCGCGCTGGAGGAAAGCGGCGTCATCCGGCAGTACGTGGCGCTGCTCGAGCCGGCGAAGATCGGCCTCGGCTTGCTCGCCTACGTCACGGTCAAGCTGGAAAAGCGCGGCAAGATGCCGGTCGAGCAGTTCACCCGCTCGGTGCTCGCCTGGCCCGAGGTGATCGCCTGCTACGCGATGACCGGCGACATGGACTACCTGATGCGCGTCCAGGTGGAGAACCTGGATCACTACTCGCGCTTCATCATGGAGAAGCTGCTCAAGCAACCCGGCGTGATCGACATCAAGTCCAATTTCGTCCTCGAGCGCGTCAAGGACACCACCGCGCTGCCGCTGCAGCAGCTCGCCTAGAAATAGGGGTCAGAGCCCGATTTCCGCATGAATTGGGGTCTGACCCCTATTTCCGTGTCAACTCAGCAGACCGCGGCGTCGTTCTGCGGTCATGCCTCGACAGCGACGCTTGATCTTGCCCGATGTTGCCGTGCACATCGTGCAGCGCGGAAATAACCGCGGTCCATGTTTCTTCCGACCTGGAGACTATCGCTGCTATCTGCGCCATCTGCGCGATCTCTCGATCGAATTCGCCTGCGCGGTGCATGCATACTGCCTGATGACCAATCACGTCCACTTGCTGGTCACACCGCCCTCGGCAGATGCCTGCGTGGCCTTGATGAGAAACCTTGGACAACGCTACGTCCAGTACGTCAATCGAACCCATCTACGCACGGGTACGCTCTGGGAAGGCAGATATCGGTCGTGCCTTGTACAGTCCGCCCGCTACGTGCTGGCGTGCTACCGATACATCGAACTCAATCCGGTCCGCGCTGCAATGGTCAGTGATCCGGAGGCTTACCGCTGGTCGAGCTATTGGGCAAATACGCAGGAGGAAGGTGACTCATGGCTAACGCCTTGCCCAGAATTCTTGAATCTGGACGACGATCCGGCACGGCGCCGGAAGATCTATCGAGCCCTGGTTCAGGACGGCATGGACGCTATGCTGCTCGACGACGTTCGGAAGGCGACGAGTGGCGGTTATCCGCTTGGCAGCGATCGCTTCAAGGCCGCGCTGGCGGAAACGTCAAGGCGCAGAGTCAGCCGTGGTCGCTCGGGACGCCCGATTTCCTAGCCGACGTGCACCGGCAGCGTCCGGAAGCCGCGGAAGCGGATGCGGCGGTCACGTTGAGGCTCGCCTGCGAGCTCGATATGTTGAAAGCGCGCGAGCAGCCGGCTGAAGGCGATGCGCGCCTCCATCCGTGCGACGTTCATCCCGGCGCAGGCATGCGCGCCTTGGCCGAAGGCCACGTGGCGGTTCGGGTTGCGCGCGACGTCGAAGCGCTCCGGCTGTGCGAATTGCGCCGGATCGTGGTTTGCCGCGCCGATCGCGATGGTGATGAACGTGCCCTCGGCGAGAGTGCGGCCGCCGAGTTCCATCGACGCGGTGAGGCGCCGGTTGTTCAACTGGATCGGACCTTCGCAACGCAGCATCTCCTCGATCGCGGCAGGCATCAGCTCCGGGTCGGCGCGCAGTCGCGCGAGTTCGGCCGGGTTCTGCAGCAGCAGCCAGAGACCATTGCCGATCAGGTTGGTAGTGGTCTCGTGGCCCGCATTGAGCATGAAAATGCACTGGTGGTAGAGCTCGGTGGCGGTGAGCCGCTCGCCGTCGTGCTCGCCCTGGATGAGCCGCGTGAGGACATCCGAATCCCAGTCGCCGGGGCACCGGCGACGCTCGGCGATCAGGCCTTCCAGGTACGCGACGAATTCGCTTACGGCGCGATTGCCGCGCTCGAGCATCTCGGGCGTCGGCGCCGGCTCGAGACCGGAAAGGATCGCGGTCGACCAGCCACGCAGCGGACCGCGCTCCGCACGCGGCACCTCGAGCAGGTTGCCGATCACCTCGATCGGAACCCGGGCGGCGAACGCGTCGACGAAGTTCAGCGGGCGCGCCCCGGCCATGCGCTCGAGCAGCGCGTCGACCAGCCGCACGACGTCGCTTTCCATGCGCGCAATGGCCTTCTGGTTCAGCGCGCCCATGATGAGGCGCCGCACGCGCGTATGCAGCGGCGGATCGTTGAACACCAGGCTCGAGGTATGGTGCTCGTAGAGCGGCGAATCGCCGAACTTCGGCCGAAACTCGATCTTCTTGTCGGAACTCGCGCGCGGATCGCGGTATACCGCGAGCGCGTCCTCGTAGCGTGTGAGCAGCACGGCACCGCCTGCGAGCGAATGCACGGGATCGTATTCACGCAGTGCGGCGTACCAGGGATAGGGGTCGTCGAAAAAATCGGCCGGCGCCGAAGTGAGCTGGAAAGCGAGCGCCGCCTCGCGCGGGATCATTCGGTTATTATGCACGGCCCATGCAACGCGTCCCGATGGCCGAGTTTGCGCCCGAGTTGCAGAAGCGGCTGGAGGCACTCTGGGGCAAGCCCGTTAACCTGTATCGCGCGCTCGGCAATCAGCCGGCGCTGGTGGCGGCCTGGACCGAGTTCTTCAACGCAGTGCGTCACGAAAGCCGCACGCCGCGGCCGCTGCGGGAGATCATGATTCTGCGCACCGCGCAGCTCGCGCGTTCCGAGTACGAGTGGGCGCATCACCTCGCGATGGCGCGCAAGGCGGGCGTGCGCGAGGAGCAGATTGCCGAACTGGTGGACTGGCGCGGATCGCGCCAGTTCGACGAGCGCGAGCGCGCCGCGCTGGCGCTCACCGAGGCCGTCACCGCCTGCCGCATGACCGACGCCGTGCACGCGGAGACGAAGCGCCATTTCAGCGACGCGGATTACGTGGAACTGTGCCTCACCGCGGCGGCCTACGCCATGGTGTCGCGCATGCTCGATGCGCTCGGCGTGGAGCTCGACGCGCACGAACTCGACTACGCACCGAAGCTGTCGTGACCCCGGCGCGCAACTACCGCTACTACGACCTGGTGATGGCGGCATTCGTCACGGTGCTGATCTGCTCCAACCTGATCGGCCCGGCGAAGATCGCGCAGGTGGATTTCCCGCTGGTGGGTGCACTCACCTTCGGTGCCGGAGTGCTGTTCTTTCCGATTTCCTACGTCTTCGGCGACATCCTGACCGAGGTGTACGGCTACGCGCGCGCGCGCAAGGTGATCTGGGCGGGCTTCGCCGGACTGGGATTCGCCTCGTTCATGTCGTCGGTGGTGGTGGCGCTGCCGCCGGCCCCCTTCTGGCAGCACCAGGGCGCCTACGAGATCGCCTTCGGCTCGACCGGACGCATCGTCGCCGCCTCGATGACGGCGTACTTCTGCGGCGAATTCGTGAATTCCTTCGTGCTCGCCAAGATGAAACTGCTCACCGCTGGCCGGTGGCTGTGGACGCGCACCATCGGTTCGACCGTTGCCGGCGAGGCGGTGGATTCGGTGCTCTTTTATCCGCTCGCGTTCTACGGCAGCGGCATCATCCCCGACGACAAGCTGCCGCTGGTGATGGTCGCGCAGTTCTTTTTCAAGGTGGGTGTCGAGGTGGTGTTCACGCCGCTCACCTACAAGGTCGTGGCGGTGCTCAAGCGCGCCGAGCACGAGGACTACTACGACCGCCACACCGACTTCAACCCCTTCAAGCTGAAATAGGGGTCAGAGCCCCATGGTTCAGGAAATCGGGCTCTGACCCCTGTTTTCAGGGGACGAGGGTCAGGGTGGCGCGCCGTTGGGTGGGCTCGTCGGGGCTCTCGGCGATGACGAAACCCAGGTCGGAGCACAGTTCGAGCATGCTCTTGTTGTTGGCGAGCACGTGCCCGACCATGGCGGAGAGCCCGCGCGAACGGGCGACCTCGATCAGCAGCTCCATCAGGCGCCGCCCGAGCCCGTGGCGCTGCCAGTGGTCGGTCACCACGAGCGCAAATTCGCAGGTGTCGCCATCCGGATTGGTGATATAGCGTGCGACGCCGATCTCGAACTCGCGCCCGCCCTCCTCGATCACCGCGATGAACGCCATCTCGCGCTCGTAGTCGATCTGCGTGAAGCGCACCAGCATCATGGGCGTGAGCTCGCGCAGCGTGTTCATGAAACGGAAATAGCGGCTCTCGTCGGAGAGACTCTTCACGAACTCCTGCTCGATCGCCGCGTCTTCCGGCCGGATCGGCCGCAAGGTCACGACCTGACCGTCGGGCAGCTGCCACGTGCGCACGTACTTCGACGGATAGGGGTGGATCGCCATGTGGCTGTAGGGAATGCGCCCGGGGGCGCGGCGGCCAACGACGACGCGCGCATCGGCGGCAATCGCGCCGTGCTCGTCCACGATGAGCGGATTGATGTCCAGCTCGACGAGCCACGGCAGTTCGCACACCATCTCGGAAACGCGCAGCAGCACGTTCTCGAGCGTCGCAAGATCCACCGGCGGCAGGTGCCGGAACGCGCCCAGCAGCTTCGAGACGCGCGTCGAGCGGATCAGGTCCGCCACCAGGAAGGTGTCGAGCGGCGGCAGCGCGACCGCGCGGTCGCGATGCACCTCGACCGCGGTGCCGCCGGTGCCGAAGGTGATCGCCGGGCCGAAAACGGGATCGCGGATCACGCCGATCATCAGCTCGCGGCCGTTCGGCCGCACGATCATCGGCTCGACCGCGACGCCGTGGATATGCGCCCCCGGCCGGTGCCGGCCCACCGCCTCGACGATCTCCTGATAAGCCGCGCGCACCGACTGCGCGTTGCCCAGATTGAGGCGCACCCCGCCCGCGTCCGTCTTGTGCGTGATCTCGGGCGAATCCACTTTCATCGCCACCGGATAGCCCAGCTCCTGCGCCAGCAGCATCGCTTCCATGGGCGAGTGCGCGACCATGGTCTTGGCGATCGGAATCCGGAACGCTGCGAGCAGCGCCTTCGATTCCATCTCGTTCAGCACCTCGCGGTGCTCGGCGAGCGCGCTTTCGACGATGGCGCGCGCGCCTTCGAGGTCCGGACGCGCCTGCAGCGACAACGGGCCCGGCGTGCGCAGCAAGGTGCGCTGATTGCGGTAGAACGAAGCCACGTGCGCGAACAGCTCGACCGCGCCCTCGGGGTTGCGGAACACCGGAATGTGCGCCTCGGCCAGCAGGCGGCGTGCCGGGATCACCTGCTCCTCGCCCATCCAGCACGAAAGCATCGGCTTCTGCGAGCCGCGCGCGGCCTCGATCACGGCTCTCGCGGCGCTCGCCGGATCCGTCATCGCCTGCGGCGTCAGCATCACGAGCACGCCGTCGACGCCGTCGTCGGCGAGGCAGGCCGCGGTGGCCGCCGCGTAGCGCGCCGCATCGGCATCGCCGATCAGGTCGAGCGGATTGGAGTGCGACCAGTTGGCGGGCAGCGCGCTCTTGAGGGATTCGATGGTGCGCGGCGACAGTTCGGCGAGCGGAATGCCGAGGTCGGCGGCACGATCCGCGGCCATGACGCCGGGGCCGCCGCCGTTGGTGATCACCGCGAGCCGGTCGCCCTTGGGCCACAGATGCGAGGCGAACGCCTGCGCGGCGGCGAAAATCTGCCCGATGGTGCTCACGCGCACGGCTCCCGCGCGCCGCACGACCGCGTCGAACACGTCGTCCGCGCCCACGATCGCGCCGGTATGCGACATCGCCGCGCGCGAGCCGGCCGGATGGCGCCCGACCTTCATCAGGATGACCGGTTTCACGCGCGCCGCGGCGCGCAGCGCCGAGACGAAGCGCCGCGCATCGCGCACCCCCTCGATGTAGAGCAGGATATGCTCGGTCTTCGGGTCGTTGACGAGAAAATCGATGATCTCGCCGAAATCGACGTCGGTCGAGCCGCCGAGCGAGACCACGCTCGAGAAACCCACGCCGTGCGAGTGCGCCCAGTCGAGCATCGCGGTGCACACCGCGCCCGATTGCGAGATCAGGCCGATCGAGCCCACCAGCGCGCCGCCGCGTGCGAAAGTCGCATTGAGTCCGGTCTCGGGCCGCATCAGGCCGAGGCAGTTCGGGCCGATGACGCGCAGGCGGTAGCGCCGCGCGTTCTCCAGCAGCGCGCGCTCGAGGCGCGCGCCTTGCGGGCCGGTTTCGGAGAACCCGGCCGTGATCACCACGGCGGCACGCACGCCGGCCTCGCCGCATTCCTCGATCACTCCGGGCACGGTGTGCGCCGGAGTCGCGATCACCGCAAGATCGATGCGCTGCGGGATCTTGCCGACCGCCGGGTAGCAATCCAGCCCGTGCACGCTGCGATGTTTCGGATTCACGGCGTAGAGCGAGCCGCGGTAGCCGGCGGCCATGTTCTCGGCGAGCACCGCGCCTACGCTGCCGGCCTCGTTGCTGGCGCCGATGATCGCTACCGAGGCGGGCTGAAACAGCGCTGACAGGTAGTGGCGTTCTTCGGTGTGGCTCATGTCTGGTCTCGAATGGCAGGGGTCACGGCGGGTCCGACTGGGTGCGGCCCGGATTCATTTCACCCGCATCCGGGGACGCGATCATGATCGGCATCAAGACTCGCCGCCGCTGACGCAGCCGCAGCGGGTATGCCTAGCGGGCGCGGCCGGAGCGGTGCGCTTCGAGCACCTGGCGCAGCCGGGATCGTGTTTCGCTGGGGACGTCGTCGAGCAGGAACTTGCCGTCCACCTCGACCACGAAATATCCGGTGAGGTAATCGGTGTCTTTCAGGTACCACATCAGCAGCCGGTGTTTGCCGATCGCAGCGTCGCCGATGATGCGGTTTTCCGGCGCGAAGTAGCGGCCATAGGCGCGCGCGAAGTCGGCCTCGGTCCAGTCGGCGAGGCTCTCGCGCAGCCGCTCGTAGCGCGCCTTGGGCGCATTCGACAGCAGCGACGCTTCCTCGATGCGTCCCGCGGCGAGGTGTTGCGTCACCAGCTTGGCCGTGCTGAGCGCGTCGGTCGGCGCGAGCGGCGCTGCAGCTTCGAGCCGATGCGCGTCCGCCGGAAAAGTGCTCAGGGTGTAGCGGATCCGGCCGCCGTCCTCCAGTTCCAGCACGCGTGTTTCCTGCGCCACCGCAACCGTCGCCAGGAACAACAGCAATGGGGTCAGGGGAACTTTATTCTTCACGATTCAATCAATTCCAATCGGGGTCCGGGTACGTTTCTTGCCTTGAATTCAACCGCTTGGACGGACTTCCCAAGTGCTTGAATGGTCGCAGAAAAAGTTACCCTGACCCCAGTTGAAGATCAGGCGGCACGGGCCGTTGCCCCGGCGGTCACGGCGGGCCAGCGCGCGAGCAGCGCGTCGCGCTTGGCGCGCGCATCGGCGATGCTTTTCGCCTTGATATGGCCATAACCGCGGATCAACTCGGGAAGGGAAGCGATTTCCAGCGCGAGCGCGTGATTGTCGCGACTGAGATCGCGCAGCAGCGCTTCCACGGTCTGCTCGTATTCGGCGATCAGCGCACGCTCGGTGCGGCGCTCCTCGGTATGGCCGAAGAGGTCGAGCGCGCCGCCGCGCAGTCCTTTGAATTTCGCGAGGACGCGCAGCGCCGTCAGCATCCATGGGCCGAACTGCATCTTCTTCGGCTCACCGGTCTGCGGATCCGCCTTTGCCAGCAACGGCGGCGCTAGGTGGTACACCAGCTTGTAGTCGCCCTCGAACTGCTCGCGGATGGAATTCACGAACGCGGGATCGGCGTGCA
>MERE01000156.1 GCA_001771975.1 Betaproteobacteria bacterium RIFCSPLOWO2_02_FULL_68_150
AAGGCTCATTCGACCCTGCAGGCCGAGAAGCAGCGAACGCCGCGGCGCCGGCTCGTAGTAGCGGCCGTTGGCGTCGTTCACCACCACCGATCCGACATAATTGCGGTTGCCCGCGTTGTCGACGCGCAGGAATTCGGAGAGCGCCCATCCCGTACCCTGCTGCGTGAATCCGGCAACCAGGTTCACGGTGGAATGGGCATCGGCGAACTCCGAGTTCGGATCGTTCACCGCCACCCGCGACTTGCGCAACCATTCGAACGAGGCGTGGAAGCCGCTCGACGCGTGCCGCCAGCGGGCTTCGGCATAAAGCTGGCTGCGCGGCACGCCCGGCAGCAGGTTTCCGGCCGGCACCGTCACGTTGACCGCGGGCGCGCCGGTGAGCGTGACGAAGCTATCGCGGAATACGGCATCGAGATAGGTGTAAGCCACGCGCGCGTCGAACGGGCCATCGAGCAGGGTCTGGGCGCCCAGCTCGACCCCGCGGCGTCCGGTGCGGCCCGCGTTCTTGAACGTCGAGCGTCCGCCGCTTGAGCGATCGGTCACGATCTCGTCGCGCGTCAGCACCTCGAACAGCGCCGCGTTGAGGCGCAGCTTGCCCGGCAGGATCGTCTTGAAGCCCGTTTCGAGGTGGCGGCTGCGCCCCGCCTCGAGCCCGAAATTGAGCCCGGTCCCGGCGCTGCGGTACGCCAGTTCGGCGAAAGTGGGCGTCTCGAAGCCGCGACCGACGTTGGCGTAAAGGCTCGTCAGGCGATCGAGCCGGAATACCATGCCGGCGACCGGCGTGGTCGCCCGGTAGGAGCGCTCGCCGCTGTCGTCGCCGTTGCCGGTGGCGGGCAGCGTGAAGTAATCGTTCGAGCGGAACTGCACCCGGCTTGAGCGCGCGCCCGCGTGCAGCGCCCAGCGATCCGTAAGGCGCCATTCCGCCTGCGCGTAGACGTCGGTGCTCTTCACCGCGTCGTCCTCGTCGCGCTTGAGCGCTCCGGCATCCCCGTTATTGTTGATGAAGCCGCGGCGGCGTTCAGCCATCGCTTCGCGCTCGATGCCCGCCGCAAACCGCAAGGGGCGTCCGGCCAGCTCAGCTTCGGTGCTGAAGCGCAATGCCGCGCCGCCGTAGGCGCGATCGAGATTCACTACGCCGCCGGAATGCGTCGCCGCGCCTTGCGTCGCCAATGGAATCGCCAGGTACTGCTCGACGTCGCGCTGCCCGCCCCACAGCGTCGCCTGCAGGCGTGCTGTGGCGCCGAGCGCCTGCGTCAGCGTCGCGCCGATCTGGTCCTGCGCGACGCTCTTGCGCGTGTTGAAGGTCAGCGCCTGGACGGTCGCCTGGCGCGGATCCTGCTCGTACTGCGCGCGCGTCAGGCCGAGCGGGTCCTGAGTCTGCGGCTGGCGCAGGCGGTTCGCGAGGAGCGACACCGCGGTGTCGGCGCCGAGCGCGAACTTCAGCTTCGCGTTGACGTGATCGCGCGCCACGGCGCTGTGCGCGCGATAGCCGTCGGCTTCGAACCGTGAACCATCGATCACGTAGTTGACGCCGGCGCTCTGGCCGCCGAGCTTGAGCGCGCCGCGCAAGGCGCCGTAGCTGCCGGCGGAAAACGTTCCGTCCAGTTGCGGAACCGGTGGTCCATCTTCGGTGACGATGCTGATGACACCGCCGGAGGCGTTGCCGTAGAGGCTCGAGAACGGCCCGCGCAGTACCTCGACGCGGCTCGCCGAACCCAGCGCGAAAGTCGCCGCCTGGCCCTGGCCGTCCGGCATGGTGGCCGGGATGCCATCCGCGATGAGGCGAATGCCGCGCACGCCGAAGGTGGCGCGCGCGCCGAATCCGCGCGACGAGATCTGCAGGTCCTGCGCGTAGTTCTGCCGGTTCTGCACCACGATGCCCGGGATGCGACCGAGGCTCTCCGACAGGTTCACCTGTGCCCTGCCCTCGCGCAGGTCCTCGGCGTAGAGGCGGTCGACCGAAGCCGGGATCTCGAGCGCAGGCTGTTCGACTCGGGTGGCCGTGATGACGACGATGTCGAGCCCGTCCGCCCGAACCGCGAACGCCGCTACGGCCGCGCCGAGCGCGCACCAGCGTGTCGCCTTCATGCCGCGCCCCTCCTCTCGAGCATTTGGGGTCAGAGTAACATTTCTCCAATAGGCTCCGTGCAGCACGGCCGCGGGCGAAAAATGTTACTCTGACCCCAGCATGCCACCTCGCGGAAATCGCCTCGCCTGCTCCGTGCGCAGCCTGGACGGCTGTCTCGGTTCCTACGACGTCTACCCTGGAGAGCAGCCCAACAGCATCGCGAAAGTCGACCCGGTGAAATGGGACCGCGAACCGCAGAAGGCGATCCAGGAGGGCGCGTTCACCCTGATCGGCGATATGGGCATGACCGGCCAGGTGATCCTGGTGAATCATTACCAGTGGCGCGACCTCGCCGAGGCCAAGCTGGAAAACTTCTTCTACGCCGCGATCCTGTGGGGCAAGAGCCCGTTCAAGGTCATCGAGGACGCCAAGTTCATGCTGAAACGCGCGGTGAAGTAATTCCCGCAGGGCACGACACGCCGGTGCCGCCCAGCCCGCAGTAGCCGCCCGGGTTCTTGCCGAGATACTGCTGGTGATAGTCCTCGGCATAGTAGAACTCGGACGCCGCGGAAATCTCCGTCGTGATGCGACCGAAACCCGAACCCCGCAGCGCCTGCTGGAACTGGTCGCGCGATTCCAGCGCCTGTTTCAGCTGCTGCTCGCCGTAGGCATGGATTGCCGAACGGTACTGGGTGCCGGCGTCGTTTCCCTGGCGCATGCCCTGCGTAGGATCGTGCCCCTCCCAGAAGATCCTGAGTAACCGGTCGAAGCCGAGCTTCGCCGGATCGAACACCACCAGCACGACCTCGGTATGGTTGGTGAAGCCGGTGCAGACCTCCTCGTAGGTGGGGTTGCGCGTTTGCCCGCCGGCATAGCCGACTGCCGTGGTGAAGACCCCCGGCGTGAGCCAGAACAGGCGCTCCGCTCCCCAGAAACAGCCCATGCCGAGGACCACCTGCTCGAACCCTGCCGGAAACGGCGGCTCGAGCGGATGTCCGTTCACGAAATGCGCGGCCGGAACCTGCGGCGCCGCGCTGCGGCCGGGCAGGACGCTTCCAGGAGGCAGAAGCTTGGTCATCTTTTTCATGAACGCAAACATGGGCACCTCCGATCTTCCCTAGAATAACACCATGAAAATCTGCATTTACGGCGCCGGCGCGGTGGGCGGCGTGATCGCCGGGCGGCTTTCGGCGAGCGGTCACAACGTCTCCGTCGTGGCAAGGGGCGGCCACCTGACGGCGATCCGCGAGCACGGCCTGCGGATCCATGGCGTGGCGAGCGGCGAATCCTCCGTAGCGCGCCTGCGCGCGGAAAGCGATCCGACTGCGCTGGGAGCACAGGACTACGTCATCGTCACCGTCAAGGGTCAGGGTCTGCCGCAGGTTGCGGCATCGATCGGGCCGCTGCTCGACCCGCAAACATCGATCGTCACCGCAATGAACGGCATTCCGTGGTGGTTTTTCGACCGCCTGCCGTTCGGCGGCGGACGACTCCACCTCGAGAGCCTCGACCCGGGCGGGCAGATTTCCCGCGCAATTCCGACATCTCGGGTGGTCGGTTGCGTAGTGCATCTTGCGGCCTCGATCACCCAACCCGGCGTGATCAGCCACAACATGGGCGCTCGGCTGATTCTGGGCGAACCCGGCGGCAGGAATACCGACCGCACGCGGCGCCTGGCTGATGCGCTGCGCGAAGTCGGGTTCGAAATAGACGAAAGCGCATTCATCGAGAAAGACTTCTGGGTCAAGCTGCTCGGCAACGTCAGCTTCAACCCGGTCTCGGCGCTGACGCTCGCGACCGCCGACCGGCTCATCGCCGATCCGCTGGTGAAGGCCTATCTGGTGGCGATCATGCGCGAATGCCTCGCCATCGGCCGCGCCGTCGGGGTCGATGCCGACATCGACCCCGAAGTGCGCATGGACATGGCGCGCAAGCTCGGCACCTTCAAGACCTCGATGCTGCAGGATCTCGAAGCCGGAAAGGCTCTCGAAATCGACGGCCTGCTCACGGGAACGCTCGAGGTGGCAGCGAAGGCGGGCGTCGCGGCGCCGGTCACCGAGAGCCTGCTCGGGCTGATCCGGCTGCGAGCGCAGACCACCGGCCAGTACGCGCGATGAAACGCTTTGCCATGCTGGCGATGTTCTTGCCGCTCGCTGCGGCAGCGCAGTATTCCGGCCCCGCGGTGCAGGCCTGCCAGACGTACGCCGAACGCGAAATCGTGCGCCACAGCGCTCGGGTCAAGGCCGTGGTGCTGGACGACGACCGCGAGCGCAACATCGAGCGCTATACGCGCAAGCTCGGCAGCCAGTCCGTCAGTTCGCTGCTCTACGGCAATGGCGCCATCGTCTACGTCGACGCGTCGGCGGTGGAATTCAGCTACGTCTGCCTGCTGGCGGATGAAAAGCGCGCGCTGTTCTTTTATTGGACGCCGCGGCGCGATGCCCCTGCGCTTGCGCAGTGCCGGCGCGGCGCGGCGACGCAAGCTGGCACCTGCCTCGACGCGCTGCTGCAGATTGCCGAGCAGGACCTGACCGAGGCGTACGCGCGGCATCTGGTAGAGACGCGCGAAGCTGATGCCAAGGCGGGCAACGACGATACATCGGGCGCATTTCGCCGCGCCGCCGACGCCTGGCGCGCCTATCGCGAGGCCGAATGCGCGCGCCGCGGCAGTGGCGAAGCGGCCAAAGCCTGCCAGGTGGAGCTGACGCGCCGGCGCGCACTCGATCTGCGATGAGCGGCGCGCACTGCCTGTGCGTGGCGCCGATGCTGGACTGGACCGATTTCATAGAGCGTGATTGAGGTCCTGGTACACCGTGGTACACCCCGACCAAAAATTGCACGCGACGCTCAAGAGGCGCGCGGCCCTCAACGCTCCCGGAGGATTTCCGCGAGGAAGGAATCCCCATATTCCTCGAGCTTTTTCTGCCCCACCCCGTGCACGTCGAGGAACTCGTCACGCGTCTGCGGCTTCCGGGCGGCCATATCCTGCAGCGCCCGGTCGCTGAAGACCACGAACGCCGGCACTTTGCGCTCATCCGCCAGCTTCCTCCGCAGCGCGCGCAGCCGCTCGATCAGCCCCGAATCCGGAATCGCCTCGGTCGACTCCGGCGCTTCGCGCTCCGGCTCGTAAGGGACTGCGCCGAAATCCTCCCGCGGCCGGGACGCCCGATCGAGCTCCAGGCGCTTCGTCTTCCGGTCCCTCTTCCCCGCCGGCCCGGCGGCCGGGCGCGCCTCCCCGACGATGTCGCGCTTGAGGCAGCTCCCGCAGGACTCGCCGCAGGCCGCGACAGCTTCCGCGAAATGGCGGGCGAGCCGGCGCCAGAGGCAGGCGGGGCCGTCGGCGAGATCGAACATGCGGCGCACGGCGCGGCGCTGCTGGTCGGCAACCTCGGGGTCCTGGACCCCGGAGTTCTCGAGGAGGCGGTCGAGCGACATGACGTCGGCCCAAGAATAGAAAAGCACGCACTCGGCGGGAGCGCCGTCGCGCCCGGCGCGGCCGATCTC
>MERE01000157.1:0-16817 GCA_001771975.1 Betaproteobacteria bacterium RIFCSPLOWO2_02_FULL_68_150
GCGCGCCGAGTTCAAGGTCAGCGCGAGGATCACGTCCACGCGCATGCCGACCAGTTCCGCGGCAAGCTCGGGCAGAAACGTCGGATCGGACTCCGAGGAGCGGTACACGATCTCGAGGTTGGTCCCCTCGAGGTAGCCAAGCTCGCGCAATCCCCGCAGAAACGCCCCCCGCTCGCGTGACGGCGGATCGACCAGCGGCTGGTCGATCAGATAGCCCACGCGGTAGATCCGGCGCGGCCCCTGTGCGCGCGCAAGCGCAGGAAACGCGCCGAACAGCCCGAACGCAACGATCGCCTGGCGCCGTTTCACTCGGTTGCCCCGCGCGAGCATCAATGACGCGCGGACTCTACTCCGCGCCGCGCCGGCCGGCAATGCGGTGGCCGGGAAATGGGATGGGGTGACCGATGGGACTCGAACCCACAACAACCGGAATCACAATCCGGGACTCTACCTTTGAGCTACGGTCACCACTGTTGCCGCGATTCTGGCCTGCCCGGCGGGACTCGAACCCACAACCCCCAGCTTAGAAGGCTGGTGCTCTATCCGGTTGAGCTACGGGCAGTTGCCGGGCCGGATCCTTGGTCGGGGTGGGGAGATTCGAACTCCCGACATCTTGCTCCCAAAGCAAGCGCGCTACCGGGCTGCGCTACACCCCGAGAAGGGCCGCCATGATACGCCTCGCCCCTGCACTCGGCAATTGCAAGTCCCGGATTCGTCTGCCTTTCGCGGCGGCGCCGAGTTCCCTTGCGGCACCCCACCTTTTCTGCTACAAAGAGCGCCTTTCATTTTTGCCTAACGCGAGGGAAATGCCTTTGGATCTGACCCGCAAGAGCTTCGCGCCCTATGTCGCGAAAAAGGGCGAGGAGTACATGAACGCGAAGCAGCGGTCGCACTTCCGCAAGATCCTGGAGAGCATCAAATCCGAGCTTTCCGAGGAGATCGACCGCACCGTGCATACGATGCAGGACGAGGCCACGGTGTTCGCCGACCCGAACGACCGCGCCAGCCAGGAGTCCGACATGGCGCTCGAGCTGAGGAACCGGGACCGCGAGCGCAAGCTGATCAAGAAAATCGACGAGACCATCGCGCGCATCGACGCCACCGAGTACGGCTATTGCGACAGCTGCGGCGTCGAGATCGGCCTCAAGCGCCTCGAGGCGCGCCCGACCGCGACGCTGTGCATCGATTGCAAGACGCTGGATGAGATGAGGGAGCGCCAGGTCGCGAAGTAACCGGGGCGCTGCAGAACGCAAAAAAGGCGCCCGCGGCGCCTTTTTTTGTGTCGCGCGGGAACGCGGCGCTCAGCCTGACTTGGCCGCCTCCTGCGCCGCCACCGCCTTCATCGACAGGCGCACGCGCCCCTTGTCGTCGGCCTCGAGCACCTTGACCCTGACCGACTGGCCCTCCTTGAGGTGATCGGACACGGCGTTGACGCGCTCGTGGCTGATCTGCGAGATGTGCAGCAGGCCGTCGCGCCCGGGGAGCAGCTGAACGATGGCGCCGAAATCGAGCAGCCGGAGCACGGTCCCCTCGTAGACCTTGCCCACCTCGACGTCCGCGGTGAGATCCTGGATGCGCTTGCGCGCCGCCTCGCCGCCCTCGGCCACGACGCAGGCGATGCTGATGGTGCCGTCGTCCTCGATCTCGATCGTAGTGCCGGTCTCCTCCTGGATGCCGCGGATCACCACGCCACCCTTGCCGATCACGTCGCGGATCTTGTCCGGGTTGATCTTGATCTTGATGATGCGCGGCGCGAAGCTCGACAGCTCGCTGCGCGAGCCCTCGATGCCGC
The DNA here is from genome assembly GCA_001771975.1 of Betaproteobacteria bacterium RIFCSPLOWO2_02_FULL_68_150. Taxonomy (GTDB): domain Bacteria; phylum Pseudomonadota; class Gammaproteobacteria; order Burkholderiales; family SG8-39; genus 2-02-FULL-66-14. The sequence goes on from MERE01000157.1 coordinate 1,793, forward strand.
TCTTCATCTTCTGCAGGATGCCGAGCCGCGCCTCGCGCGCCTGGTCGAGCGCGATCTTCATGATGCCCTTGTTGATCGACTCGATCTTCAGGTCCATCTGCAGCGCGGTGATGCCCTGCTCGGTCCCGGCGACCTTGAAGTCCATGTCGCCGAGGTGGTCCTCGTCGCCGAGGATGTCCGAGAGCACCGCGAAGCGGTTGCCTTCCTTGATCAGGCCCATCGCGACACCCGCGACGTGTGCCTTGATCGGCACGCCGGCATCCATCAGCGCGAGGCTGCCGCCGCACACCGAGGCCATCGACGAAGAGCCGTTCGATTCGGTGATCTCCGACACCACCCGGAGCGAGTAGCCGAAGTCTTCCGCCTTGGGCAGCAGGCCGATCAGCGCCCGCTTGGCCAGGCGCCCGTGCCCGATCTCGCGGCGCTTGGTGAAGCCGTAGCGCCCGGTCTCGCCGGTGGCGTAGGGCGGCATGTTGTAGTGGAACATGAAGCGCTCGCGGTACTCGCCGGCCAGCGCGTCGATGATCTGCTCGTCGCGCCCGGTGCCGAGCGTCACCGTGACCAGCGCCTGCGTCTCGCCGCGGGTGAAAAGCGCCGAGCCGTGCGTGCGGGGCAGGACTCCGACTCGCGTCGTGACCGGTCGCACGGTGCGCGTGTCGCGACCGTCGATGCGCGGTTCGCCGTCGAGGATCTGGCCGCGCACGATGCCCGATTCGAGCGCAAAGCAGATGTCCTTCACGGACTGCGCCGTGGGTCCGCCTTCCTGGCCGGCGCCGACCGCCTCGAACACCCGTTTCCAGATGGCGTCGATCGCCTCCGCGCGCGCCTTTTTCTGCATGATGCGGAATGCCGCGCGCAGCTCGGATTCGGCAAGCTCCTTGACGCGGGCGATCAGGGCCTCGTCCTTGGGCGGCGCCTGCCATTGCCACGCCGGCTTGCCGGCGACCTCGGCGAGCTGGTTGATCGCCTCGATCGCCGCCTGCATCTGCTCGTGGCCGTAGACCACGCCGCCGAGCATCACGTCCTCGGAAAGCTCGAGCGCTTCGGACTCCACCATCATCACGCCCTGCTCGGTGCCCGCAACCACGAGATTGAGCTTCGAATCCTTCAGCTGGGTCATGGTCGGGTTGAGGACGTACTGGCCGTCGAGGTAGCCGACGCGGCAGGCGCCGATCGGGCCGTTGAACGGGATGCCGGAAAGCGTGAGCGCCGCCGATACGGCGATCATCGCCGGAATGTCGGAGTCCACCTCCGGGTTCAGCGACAGGACCTGCGCCACGACCTGCACCTCGTTGTAGAAGCCGTCCGGGAAAAGCGGCCGGATGGGCCGGTCAATCAGGCGTGAGGTCAGGATTTCCTTTTCGGTGGGCCGGCCTTCGCGCTTGAAGAAGCCTCCGGGGATCTTGCCCGCGGCATAGGTCTTCTCAGCGTAGTCGACGGTCAGCGGAAAGAAATCCTGTCCGAGCTTGGCCGATTTCGACGCCGTCACCGCGGCGAGCACGACGGTGTCTTCCATGCGGCACAGCACTGCGCCGTGCGCCTGGCGCGCGATCTCGCCGGTTTCCAGGGTGATTTGATGCGCGCCGTAGGCAAATGTCTTTTTGATCGGGTTCAAATTGGAGTCCTTCGCGTGGGAGTGCCGGCGGACACGCTCATCCTGGCGATGAGCGCGCGTGGCTACGACATGTGGGGAAGTGCTACTTGCGCAAACCGAGCCGCTCGATCAGCGCACGGTACTTGTCGGCGTCCGCGCGCTTGAGGTAATCGAGCAGCTTTCTGCGCTGGCTGACCAGCATGAGCAGCCCGCGCCGGGAGTGGTGATCCTTGACGTGGGATTTGAAATGTCCGCCAAGACCATTGATGCGCTCGGTGATGAGCGCGATCTGGACTTCGGGTGATCCGGTATCGTTGCCGGATCTCTGGTACTGCTTGACCACTTGCGCTTTTTGCGCGACCTGCAAAGCCATGCTCGCAATTCTCCTTGGGTAAGCGGGAATTTTAGCCGATAAGCGCTTCAACCCACAAGGTTTTTCCGGCTTGCCGAGGCGTGCGCTGCGGCCTGCGCGGCCTCCGCCAGCACTCTCAACGGGCGCAGCTCGCCGCTCGCGACAACCTCGCCAAGTCCGAGGAGGCCATCGCTCGGATTCCACACCTGGCAGCGCCCCGCCGCCGCGCCGGGGGCGGCCACCTTCTGGCCGTGCGCGAAGCGCTGCGCCGCGACCGCCTCGAGCGTCACGCGCGGCAGGCCGGCGAGCAGCGCCGGAACCGGGAGCAGGTGCCGATCCCGTTCGGCTTCATCGAGCGTCTCGAGCGCTTCGAGGGTGATGGCGTCGCAGACGCGGAACCCGCCCGCAGCGACGCGGCGCAGCTCTGCCAGGTGCGCCACGGTGCCGAGCGCGACGCCGAGGTCGATCGCCAGCGCACGTACGTAGGTTCCCTTGGAACAGCGCAGCCGCAGGCCCAATCTGTCGCCGTCGCGCGCCAGGAGCTCAAGTGCGCTGATCACCACGCGGCGCGGCGCACGCTCGATTTCGATTCCCTGCCGCGCCAGTTCGTAGAGCGGCCGGCCGCGATGCTTGAGCGCGGAATACATCGGGGGAACCTGGTCGATGGCGCCGCGAAACTGCGCCAGCGCCTGCTCCAGCCGCGCCGGGTCGAGCGCGACCTTGCGCCGCTCCAGCACCTCGCCCTCGGCGTCGCCCGTAGCGGTGCTGACGCCGAGGCGAACCTGCGCCTCGTATTCCTTTTCTGATTCGAGCAGGCAGGCGGAGAACTTGGTCGCCTCGCCGAAGAGTACCGGCAGCAGCCCCGAGGCGAGCGGATCGAGGGTTCCTGCGTGCCCTGCCTTTTCGGCGCGGAACAGTCGTTTCGCCCGCTGCAGCGCCGCGTTCGAGGTGATGCCGCGCGGCTTGTCGAGCAACAGCAGGGCGTCGAGCCGCCGCCGCGTCACCGCTTGGGCTGCACGCTGTCGATCAACTGCGAGAGGCGGGCGCCGCGCTCGATCGACTCGTCGTAGACGAAGCGCAGTTGCGGCGTGACGTAGAGCTGGATGCTGCGGCCCAGCTGCGAGCGCAGGAACCCGGCCGCGCGCTTGAGCCCGGCCGCCGCCTCCGGCACGTGCGCCGGATCCAGACAGGTGAAGTAAACCGTGGCGTGCTGGCAGTCGGGCGACATCTCGACCGCGGTGAGCGTCACCATGCCGACGCGCGGGTCGCGCAGCTCGCGGCGCATGATCTCGGACAGCACGCGCTGGATCTGATCGCCGACCCGCATTCCCCTGCCGCTCCCCGTGCGGCTGCCCGGGCGCGCCATGGACCGCCTACAGCGTCCGCGCCACCTCGAGAATTTCGAACACCTCGAGCTGGTCGCCTTCCTTCAGGTCCTGGAAATTCTTGAGCGAGATGCCGCATTCGAAGCCGGACTTGACCTCGCGCACGTCGTCCTTGAATCGCTTCAGCGCATCGATCTCGCCACTGTGAATCACCACGTTGTCGCGCAGCACCCGCACCTGGACGTTGCGGCGCACGATGCCGTCCTGCACATAGCAGCCCGCCACCGTGCCGACCTTGGAGATGCGGAACACCTGGCGCACTTCGACCAGGCCGATCACGCTTTCCTTGCGCTCGGGCGCGAGCATCCCGGTGAGCGCCGCACGGATCTCGTCGACCGCCTCGTAGATGATGGTGTAGTAGCGCACCTGCACGCCGGCCGATTCGATCAGCTTGCGCGCGGTCGCATCGGCGCGGGTGTTGAAGCCGACGATCACTGCGCGCGAGGCCATCGCCAGGTTCACGTCCGACTCCGTGATGCCGCCGACGCCGGCGTGCACCACCATCACTTTGACCTCGTCGGTCGACAGGCGCGTGAGCGCGTGCACCAGCGCTTCCTGCGATCCCTGCACGTCGGCCTTGATGAGCAGCGACAGCGCCTTTTTCTCGCCCTCGCCCATCTGCTCGAAGATGTTCTCCAGCTTGGCCGCCTGCTGCTTCGCCAGCTTGACGTCGCGGAACTTGCCCTGCCGGAAAAGCGCGATTTCGCGCGCCTTGCGCTCGTCGGCGAGCACCACCAGGCCCTCGCCCGCTGCCGGAACGTCCGAGAGTCCCTGGATTTCCACCGGAATCGACGGCCCCGCAGCCGGCACCGCTTTGCCGTTCTCGTCCAGCATGGCGCGCACCCGGCCGTACACCGCGCCCGTGAGCACGACGTCGCCGCGCTTGAGCGTTCCGGACTGCACCAGTACCGTCGCCACCGGGCCGCGCCCCTTGTCGAGCCGCGCCTCGATCACCACGCCCCTGGCGGGCGTGTCGACCGAGGCCTTGAGTTCCTTGACTTCGGCCTGCAGCAGCACCTGCTCCAGCAGCGCATCGATCCCCTGGCCGGTCTTGGCCGAAACCGGCACCAGCGGCGAATCGCCGCCGAACTCCTCGGGCACCACGCCGTGACTGAGCAGCTCCTGCTTCACCCGCTCGGGATTGGCCTCGTGCTTGTCGATCTTGTTGACCGCGACCACCAGCGGCACCTCCGCCGCCTTGGCATGGTTGATGGCTTCGATCGTCTGCGGCATCACGCCGTCGTCCGCCGCCACCACCAGCACCACGATGTCCGTGATTTTCGCGCCGCGGGCGCGCATCGCCGTGAACGCTTCATGGCCGGGCGTGTCGAGGAAGGTGATCACGCCCCGCGGCGTCTCGACGTGATACGCGCCGATATGCTGCGTGATGCCACCGGCTTCGCCCGCGGCTACCTTGGTACGGCGAATATAGTCGAGCAGCGAGGTCTTGCCGTGATCGACGTGGCCCATGACGGTCACCACCGGCGGCCGCGAGCGCAGCTCCGCGGCGCCGCCCGCCGGCGTCTCCGTCAGATAGGCTTCCGGATCGTCCAGCTTGGCGGGCTTCGCCTTGTGGCCCATTTCCTCGACCACGATCATCGCCGTTTCCTGGTCGAGCACCTGGTTGATGGTGACCATCGTGCCGAGCTTCATCATCACCTTGATGACCTCGGCCGCCTTCACTGCCATGCGGTGCGCCAGTTCGCCCACCGTGATCGTTTCCGGGACCGCGATCTCGCGCACCACCGGCTCGGTCGGCGCGACGAAGGTGGGCTGCTCGCCGCTGGGCGCCACCGGGCGGTGGCGCGCCCCGACGCGCGAATGCCAACCGGCCACGCCGCCGCCGGCATCGCCCCGCGTCTTGATCGTTCGCCGGCGTGCCGAGTCGTCCTTCAGGATGGTGGTGGTCTTGGCCTTCTTCGCCTTCTTGTCGCCCTTGCCTTCGTCGGACTTGGGTTTCGCGTGCAGCGTGCCTTCGGTCGGCGCGGCCGGCGCCGGCTGGGCCGCCAGGGCCTGCTGCTGCTCGCGTTCGGTTTGTTTCTGCTCCAATTCGCGCCGCTCGCGTTCCTGCTTCTCGCGCAGCTCCTGGGCCTGAATCTCGGCCAGTTGCCGCTCGCGGCGCTGCTCTTCCTCGCGCAGCGCGAGTTCGCGCGCATCGATCGCCGGGGGCTGCGGCGCCGGGGCCGCGGGCGCCGGCGCCGCCTCCGCGGCGGCAGCGGCCGCCGAGAGCTCGGACGGATCGCGCTTGACGAACACGCGCTTCTTGCGCACCTCGACCTGGATGGTGCGCGCTTTGCCGGTGGTCGAGTCGGCTTTCTTGATTTCGCTGGTCTGCTTGCGCGTCAGCGTGATCTTGTTCTTCGGCTGGTTCGAACCGTGCGCGCGCCGCAGGTATTCGAGCAGGCGCGACTTGTCCTGCTCCGACAGCGCGTCGTCGGCCACGCTTTTCTCGACGCCCGCAGCGCGCAGCTGCTCGAGCAGCACCGAGGGCGGCACCTTCAACTCGCTGGCAAACTGTGCGACGCTCGTCTGTGCCACGTTTACTGCACCCCCTTGGGCGTCGCATCGGCGGCGACCGCTTCATCGGCAAACCAGTGCGCGCGCGCCGCCATGATCAGGCCCTTGGCGCGCTCGCCGTCGATGCCGCTCAATTCCGACAGTTCGTCCACCGCGAGATCCGCGAGGTCGTCGCGCATCTTGACGCCGCCCGCCGCAAGCCTGGCGGCGAGCTGCGTATCCATGCCCTCCAGCTTGAGCAGCTCCGGATCGACGCCTTCGAGGCTCTCCTCGCTCGCGATCGCCTGTACCAGCAGCGCGTTGCGCGCGCGGCTGCGCAGCTCGTTGACCGTGTTCTCGTCGAAGCCGTCGATCTCGAGCATTTCGTTGATCGGCACGTAGGCCACTTCCTCGAGCGTCGCAAAGCCTTCCTGGATCAGGATCTCCGCGACTTCCTCGTCGACGTCGAGCTTCTCCATGAACAGCCCCTTGACGCGGGCCGACTCCTCCTGCTGCTTGCGGGTGGACTCCTCCTCGGTCATGAGGTTGATGGTCCAGCCGGTCAGCTCGGAGGCGAGCCGCACGTTCTGTCCGCTGCGGCCGATCGCGATGGCGAGATTCTCCTCGTCCACCACCACGTCCATCGAATGCTTTTCCTCGTCCACCAGGATCGAGCTCACTTCGGCCGGCGCCAGCGCGCCGATCACGAACTGCGCCGGATCCGCCGACCACAGCACGATGTCGACGCGTTCGCCGGCCAGTTCCTGGGTTACCGCCTGCACCCGCGAGCCGCGCATGCCGACGCAGGTGCCGATCGGGTCGATGCGCTTGTCGTTGCTGTGCACGCCGATCTTGGCGCGGATGCCGGGATCGCGCGCCGCCGACTTGATCTCGAGCAGCCCTTCCTCGATTTCCGGCACTTCCAGCTCGAACAGTTTCATGATGAACTGCGGCGCGGTGCGCGACAGGATCAGCTGCGGGCCGCGCGCGCCGCGGTCGATCTTCATCACCCAGGCGCGCACGCGATCGCCCGAGCGCAGGTTCTCCTTCGGGATCATCTGCTCGCGCGGCAGCAGCGCTTCGAGCCGGCCGGACTCCACGATCGCGCTGCCGCGCTCCATGCGCTTGATGGTTCCGGTGACCAGCTCGTCGCCGCGCGACAGGAAATCGTTCAGGATCTGCTCGCGCTCGGCATCGCGGATGCGCTGCAGGATCACCTGTTTGGCCGCCTGCGCGCCGATGCGGCCGAACTCGATCGGCTCGAGCGGTTCCTCGACGAAATCCTCGAGCTTGGCGTCGGGCTTGCGCTCGAGCGCTGCGCCCAGCCCGAGCTGCGACGCCGGCGCCTCGATCAGTTCGTCGGGCACCACCTTCCAGCGGCGGAAGGAATCGTAATGGCCCGTGTTGCGGTCGATCGCCACGCGCACATCGACGTCCTCGGCAAAGCGCTTCTTGGTGGCCGAGGCAAGTGCGAGCTCGAGCGCACCGAACACGACGTCGCGGTTGACGTTCTTCTCGCGCGCCAGCGCGTCCACCAGCAACAAGATCTCTCGACTCATCGATCGTCCCTCAAGTCACACCTCCGGAACGAGCCGCGCCCGTTCCATCGCATCCAGCTGCAGCGCCACCGCCTCGCCGTCGACCTCGAGCGTGACCACGCCCTGAGCCACCCCGCGCACCCGGCCGACGTAGCGGCGGCGCCCGGTTTCGTCGGGCTGGCGCATGCGCACATCGGCGCGCTGGCCGGCGAAGCGGGCAAAATCGCGTTCGCCGCGCAGCGGCCGGTCGAGGCCCGGCGACGACACCTCCAGCCGGTCATAGTCGATGCCCTCGACCGCCAGCACGCGCTGCAGCTGGCGGCTCACCCCGGCACAGTCGTCCACGCTGACGCCGCCCGGCTTGTCGAGGAAAATCCGCACCAGGCGCCCCCGCTGGGACACTTGCGTGTCCACCAGCTCGTAGCCCATGCCGTGCACGGTAGATTCCAGGACCTCAGCCAGCGTCGTCATTGCCGTTTCCGGCGGCACAAACAAAAAATGGGCCGAAGCCCATCCCCAAAACGTTTGAAGTTTAACAGCTTTATGCCATCCGGACAACGCCGGCCGGGGTCGAAATCGAGTGCAGGGCGCGCACCTCTGCGGGCTTCAGTTCGAGCCAGCGTCCGGGGGCCAGGTCACGCGGCAGTTCCACCGGGCCGAAGCGGATGCGCCGCAAGCGACTGACGCGGCAGCCGGCCGCCTCGAACAGGCGGCGCACCTCGCGATTGCGCCCTTCGCGCAGTCCGACCCGGTACCAGCGGTTGGCGCCCGCCTGTTTGCCGGTGGGTTCGAGGAACTCGAAACGGGCCTGCTCGCCGTCGTCCAGCGCGACCCCGTCGAGCAACCGGCGTTGCGCCGGGTTGCTCAGCTCGCCCTGCACGCGCGCCAGGTAGACGCGTTCGACCTCGTGGCGCGGATGCATCAGCCGGTTGGCGAGTTCCCCGGAGTCGGTGAACAGCAGCAGGCCGGAGCTGTTCAGGTCGAGCCGCCCGACCGCGATCCAGCGCCCGTGCACGAGCTTCGGCAGGCGCGCGAACACCGTGGCCCGGCCTTCGGGGTCGCGCCGCGTGACCAATTCGCCTTCCGGCTTGTGATACGCGATCACGCGCGGCGCGCCGCGCGCCGCAGCGAGCTGCGCCGGCTGGCCGTCAATCGTGATCGGATCGCCGACGCCGGCGCGGTCTCCGAGCTGCGCCACGCGCCCTGCGACCGCGATCCGCCCGGCCGCGATCCAGCCTTCGATTTCGCGCCGCGAGCCGAGCCCCGCCGCTGCAAGCAGCTTCTGCAGCCGCTCGCGCTGCGCCTCAGGCTGAATTCGGCGGGGATGCGGCGGCTTCCGGCTCGGCTGCGGGCGCTGGCTCAAGGGTGACGGTCTTCGCGATCTCTTCGAGCGGCGGCAGTTCCTCGAGCGAGTGCAGGCCGAGATCGTCCAGAAAGGTCCGGGTGGTCGCGTACAGTGCCGGGCGTCCCGGCGTATCGCGGTGTCCGACGACGTCGATCCAGCCGCGGCCTTCGAGCGCCTGGATGATGGATGCCGACACGCCCACGCCGCGCAGGTTCTCGATGTCGCCGCGCGTCGCCGGCTGGCGGTAGGCGATGATCGCGAGGGTCTCCATCACGGCGCGCGAATAGCGCGGCGGCCGCTCGGCGCGCAGGCGTTCGACCAGCGGCTGCATCTCGGGCCGCGTCTGGAAGCGCCAGCCGCTGGCGAGATTGACCAGCTCGACGGCGCGTTCGCTCCAGTCCTCGCGCAGCTCCTCGAGCAGGCGGCGCAGCGCATCCTGTCCGAGGTCCTGGTCGAACAGGCGCCCGAGCTCGGCGAGCGGCACCGGCTCCGTGGCGGCCAGCAGCGCCGCTTCCAGAATGCGCTTCGCCTCAGCGGGCAGCATGGGCGAGCCTGACGTAGATGGGGGCATAGCACTCCGACTGCGTGATGTCGATCAGCGTCTCGCGCGCCAGCTCGAGCAGCGCGAGCAGCGTCACCACCAGCACCGCAACGCCGCGCGCCGGGTCGAACAGCTCGGCGAATTCGAGCACGCGGTGCTCCTGCAGCCGCCGCAGGACGCGGCTCATGTGCTCGCGCACCGACAGCTCCTCGCGCGTGATGTGATGATGCGCCGTGAGGCATGCGCGATACAGCAAGCCCCGCCACGCCTCGGCCAGATCCTGCACCCGGACCTGCGGCAGGCGCTCGGCGGCGGTGCGCTCGATGAACAGCGAAATCGGAAAGACGTCGCGCCCGGCCTGCGGCAGGGCGTCGAGCTGCTGCGCCGCGAGCTTCATCTGCTCGTACTCGAGCAGGCGCCGCACCAGTTCGGCGCGCGGGTCTTGCTCCTCGGCCGGTAGCGGCGGCCGCGGCAGCAGCAGGCGCGACTTGATCTCCATCAGCATCGCCGCCATCACCAGATACTCGGCGGCGAGCTCCAGGTTCTTCGAGCGCATCGCCTCGACGTACTCCAGGTACTGCCGCGTGAGCGGCGCCATGGCGATGTCCAGGATGTTGAAGTTCTGCCGGCGGATCAGGTAAAGCAGCAGGTCGAGCGGGCCGTGAAACGCCTCCAGCATCACCTCGAGCGCATCGGGCGGGATGTACAGGTCCGCCGGCAGCTCGATCAGCGGCTCGCCGTAGATGCGTGCAACCGGTGCCGCGGCCCCGCTCATGCGTACAGCAAGCCCATCGCCTCGCGCACGTCGCGCATGGTCTCCGCGGCCAGGCGGCGCGCCTTGTCGCAGCCGTCGGCGAGAATGTTCTGCACCAGCGTCGGATCGTCGAGATACAGCTGCGCGCGTTCGCGCATCGGTGCCAGTTCGGCCAGCACCGCGTCGATCACGGGCTGTTTGCATTCGAGGCAGCCGATCCCCGCGGTGGTGCAGCCCTGGCGTACCCACTGCTGCCGCGCGTCATCCGAATACACCAGGTGCAGCTGCCACACGGGGCAGAGATCGGGATTGCCCGGGTCGCCGCGCTTCACGCGCGCCGGATCCGTCGGCATGGTGCGGATCTTGCGCGTCACGGCCTCCGGCGCGTCGCGCAGCGCAATCGCGTTGCCGTAGGATTTCGACATCTTCTGGCCGTCCAGCCCCGGCATGCGCGGGGCCGCGGTGAGCAGCGCCTCCGGCTCGACCAGAATGCGCTTGCCCGCACCTTCGAGCCAGCCGTAGAGCCGTTCGCGGTCGCCGCGTGCAAGATTCTGCTGCTCGTCGAGCAGCACCTGGGCGCGCTTGAGGGCCTCGGCATCCCCCTGCTCGAGAAATTTCTTGCGCAGCTCGTTCCACAGGCGCGCCTTCTTCGAGCCCATCTTCTTGACCGCCGCCTTCGCCTTGTCCTCGAAACCGGCATCGCGCCCGTACAGGTGATTGAAGCGGCGCGCCACCTCCCGCGTGAACTCGACGTGCGGTACCTGGTCCTCGCCCACCGGCACGTAGCGCGCGCGGTAGATGAGGATGTCGGCCGACTGCAGCAGCGGATAGCCGAGGAAGCCGTAGGTTGCGAGATCGCGGTCGGCGAGCTTTGCCTGCTGCTCCTTGTACGTGGGCACGCGCTCGAGCCAGCCGAGCGGCGCCATCATCGACAGCAGCAGGTGCAGCTCGGCGTGCTCCGGGACCTGGGACTGCACGAACAGCGTCGCCTGGGCCGGGTCGACGCCCGCGGCGAGCCAGTCCACCACCATGTCGAGCGCGCTCTTGTGCACGTCGCCCGGGTTCGCGTAATCGGTGGTGAGCGCATGCCAGTCGGCGACGAAGTAAAGGCACGGGTATTCCGACTGCAGCCGGATCCAGTTGCGCAGCACGCCATGGTAGTGGCCCAGGTGCAGCGCGCCGGTGGGGCGCATGCCGGAAAGAACGCGCGTTTCGTACATGGCTAGAGCTGGAAAATCGTTCCGATGACCTGGTACGACACCCGCATCAGCGGCGCCAGAATGACGCCGAGCAGATTGGTGAACAGCAGCAGCAGCAAAATGGGAAATCCGAGCGGTTCCAGCTTCGCGTAATGCCAGGCCGCCCGGCCGGGCAGCACGCTCGCCAGGATCCTGCCGCCGTCGAGGGGCAGGATCGGCAGCAGGTTCAGCAGCATCAGCATGATATTGACCTCGATCCCGGCCGCAGCCATCTTCTGCATCGGATCCGTGAAGTAGTTCTGCGGCATCAGCTCGGTGAACTTGTAGAGCGCTGCCCAGCCGAGCGACATCGCCAGATTCGCGCCGGGCCCGGCGGCTGCCACCCAGAGCATGTTCTGCTTGGGCCGGCGCAGCGCCGAGTAATTCACCGGAACCGGCTTCGCCCAGCCGAACAGCAGGCCGGCGCCGCCCGCGAACCTGGAAACCGCCAGGATCACGATCGGCACGATGATGGTGCCGACCAGATCGATGTGGCGCGCCGGATTGAGGCTGATGCGCCCCTGCGCGTAAGCCGTCAGGTCGCCGAAATGGCGCGCCACGTAGCCATGCGCCGCCTCGTGCAGCGTGATCGCGAACAGCACGGGGATCGAATAGATGGCTAGGGTCTGGGCGAGCTGGCTGACGTCCATCGACGGCTACTTCAGGAGGCGCTGCAGTTTATCAGAGCGCCGCGACCGGCTCGCCGTGCTCGTCGAGCGCGAGCCCGAGCGGCGCGAGCGCACCCTTGCCGCGCCGAATCAGAACCGGCAGCTCGCCCGTCAGGTCGATCATCGTCGAGGGTTCGACGCCGCAGGAGCCGGCGTCGATCACCAGGTCGAGCTGATGCTCGAGCGCGGCGCGGATCTCCTGTGCGTCCGAGAGCGGCGCGCCGCCGCCGGGCAGCGCGAGCGTCGCCGAAAGCATCGGTTCGCCAAGCTCGGCAAGCAGCGCGCGCGCGACGCTGTGCGCCGGCACCCTCACGCCTATCGTCCTGCGGCGCGGATGCATCAGCCGGCGGGGCACTTCGCGCGTGGCACGCAGGATGAAGGTGTAAGCGCCCGGCGTCGCCGCCTTGAGCAACCGGTATTGCACGTTGTCGACGATGGCGTAGGCCGCGATCTGCGAGAGGTCCTGGCACATCAGCGTGAGATGGTGTTTCTCGTCCACGCCGCGCACGCGCCGCAGGCGCGCCAGCGCCCGGGTGTCGCCGATGTGGCAGCCGAGCGCGTAGCAGGAATCGGTCGGATACGCGATCAGCCCGCCCTCGCGCACGATCTGCCCGGCGCGATGCACCAGCCGTGCCTGCGGGTTGGCAGGATGGATCGTGAAATATTGCGCCATGCGCTCAGAGAGCTTCCCGCAGGAAGTCCTCGATCAGGCGCGCCACGCGCTCCGGCTGATCGTGATGCAGCATGTGCCCCGCGTCGGGCAGCGTGACGTAGCGCAGCCGGCTGAAGGCGGCGCGCCGTTCGGCATGGTGTTGCGGCGTGATTTTGAGGCGGCTCAGATTGTCCGTCTCGGTGGTGTCGACCCAGAGCGTGGGCGCCGTCACCTGCTGCCAGATGGCGCGCACCTCCTCGAAGCGGTAGAGCATCGGATTGACGATTTTGTGCGCCGGGTCGCTGCGCAGCGAGACCTGGCCGTCGCCCGTTTCGCGCCCCCAATGGCGCGCCAGGAACTCCGCACGCCCGCGCGTCAGGCGTGGATTGCCCTTCTGCAGCCGATCGGCGAGTCCCGCATAGCTCGTGTACGGTCGCAGGCTCGGGCGCTCGCGCAACTCCTCCAGCCAGCGCGCGTAGCGCGCCGGCGCCTGCTCGGGCCGCGTGGGCGGCAGGCCGAAGCCTTCGAGATTCACCAGACGCGCGACGCGCGCCGGCCGTACGCCCGCATAGAGCGAGGCGACATTGCCGCCGAGACTGTGGCCCACCAGATTCACCGGCGCGTCGGGCTGGATGTGCTCGAGCAGCGCGTCGAGGTCGGCGAGATAGTCGGGAAACCAGTAGCAGTCCGACTTGCCCCAGTCGCTCAGGCCGTAGCCGCGCCAGTCGGGCGCGATCACATCCCATTGCGGCGACATGGCGTCGACCAGGAACTGGAACGACGCCGACACGTCCATCCAGCCGTGCAGCAGCACCACGCGCCGGCCGGGATCGCCGCGCCAGTGGCGGAAGTGATAGCGCAGGCCGCGGATTTCTACGTAATGCGATTCACCGGGGCGCAGCGCCGCGGCGCCCGCCCCTTCGCGGGAAGGGTCTCCCGCAATCACTTCGGCGCCATGCGGATCGCGCCATCCAGGCGGATCGTCTCGGCGTTCAGCATTTCGATCTCTACGATCGATCGGACGAGCTGCGCGTATTCGGCCGGGCGGCCGAGGCGCGACGGAAACGGCACCTGCTTGCCGAGCGAGTCCTGCGCTTCCTTCGGCAGTCCCGCGAGCATCGGCGTCTCGAAGATCCCCGGCGCGATGGTGCAGACCCGGATGCCGCTGCGCGACAGGTCGCGCGCGACCGGCAGCGTCATCGCCACGATGCCGCCCTTGGACGCAGCGTAAGCCGCCTGGCCGATCTGGCCGTCGAAGGCCGCGACCGACGCGGTATTGATGATCACGCCGCGCTCGCCGGAAGCGTTCGGCACCGCCTTCGCCATCGCGTCGGCGGCGAGGCGGATCATGTTGAACGTTCCGATCAGGTTGACGTTGATGATGCGGGCGAAAGACGCCAGGGCGTGGGGCGCTTCCTTGCCGAGCGTGCGCTCGGCGGTAGCGATCCCGGCGCAGTTGACCAGCACATGCAGTCCGCCGAATTCCTTCAGCGCGCAGGCAACCGCCGCCTGGCCGTCGGCTTCCGAGGACACGTCGCATTTCACGAAACGGGCGCCGATCTCCGCGGCGAGCTTCGCGCCCGCCTCGGCCTGCATGTCGGCGATGACCACCTTGGCGCCGTTTTGTGCCGCCATGCGCGCGCTGGCTGCGCCGAGACCCGACGCACCGCCGGTGACGAGAAATACGCTGTCCTTGATCTGCATGATGGCTCTCCCGCTCAAAAAGTATAATTCTACCTTCTCCCGCATTGCACAATCGCCCGGTGACGACGCTGCGCTTCGGCTTGGAATTCAAGGACCTGTACCAGCGCGCGGGATTGGCGCGGCTCGATGCCGCGTTCCTCGTTTTCGTCGCCGAGTCCGACGCTGCGCTCGCCGGGCGCCTCGCGGCCGCGCGCGCGCAGCCGCTCGCGCCGAAGGCCGAATCGGATCTGCTGATCGAGCTGGCGCCGCACCTGGACGACTTTCTCGCACGCCTGTTCGGCATCGAGAGCGAAGCCCAGGCGCTGGCCGCGCGGCACCATAACTTCGCCCCGCTCTACTCGGTGAAGCGCCTGTTCGTGCAGCGCCGCGCGATGCACAAGGTGAAGCCGGAAGTGGCCGCAGCGGTGGACGGCGCCGCCGCCGAAAAGGAACTGCGCGCGCTGTTTGGCGGTTCGTTCACCGAGCTCGCGTTCGCGCGCCACGTGACCGAATGGCAGAAGGACGAAGCGCAGCATGCCGCGAAGCTCGAGCTGGCGGCGCGCTATGCCGCCTGGGCGGCGACCACGTCCGAGGGCAAGGCCAAGCACCGGCACGGCGTGCTGTTCAAGGCGCCGCGCAAGATCGATTCCCTCCGGCTGGTGCCGGTACGCACCGACGCGGCGGAGGGATTCGCGCGCCAGACGCTGGAGCACCTGCGCCGGCGTGAAGGTTTCGCGCTCACCGATGCCGGCGCCGACCTGGTGGGCGCGCTCGACGAG
>MERE01000157.1:16827-19500 GCA_001771975.1 Betaproteobacteria bacterium RIFCSPLOWO2_02_FULL_68_150
CGACGCGGCGCGCGCGCCGTTCAGGAAATCGGCGCTCGGCACGACGCTGGCGGGCTGCCCGCTGGAAGAGAAAATATCCGAGTTCCAGCTCGTCAAGACGCGCGGCCAGGCGCTCGCCGCGCTCGCCATGATCGTCGTCGACAACCCGATGCTGGCCGCGACCGGTCACCGCATCTGCAACGACTGCATGAAATCCTGCATCTACCAGAAGCAGGAACCGGTGAACATTCCGCAGGCCGAGACGCGCACCTTGAAGGACGTGCTCGCGCTGCCCTGGGGTTTCGAGATCTATTCGCTGCTCACGCGCTGGAACCCGCTCGATCTGCGGCGGCCGCTGCCGCGCGAGGATTCCGGGCGCAAGGTGCTCGTCGTCGGGCTGGGACCGGCCGGCTTCACGCTCGCCCACCACCTGATGAACGACGGCCATGCCGTGGTCGGCATCGACGGCCTCAAGATCGAACCGCTGCCGGAGGCGCTCACCGGGCAGCATCCGATCCGCGACGCGCTCGAACTCTACGAGCCGCTGCAGGACCGCGCCATGGCGGGGTTCGGCGGCGTGGCCGAGTACGGCATCACGGTGCGCTGGGACAAGAATTTCCTCAAGCTGATCCGCCTGCTGCTCGAGCGGCGCGAGCAGTTCGCCATGTTCGGCGGCGTGCGCTTCGGCGGCACCCTCACGCTGGAGGATGCCTGGGCGATGGGCTTCGACCACGTCGCGCTGTGCGTGGGCGCCGGCAAGCCCACCGTGCTCGACATTCCGAACGGCCTCGCGCGCGGCGTGCGTGCCGCCTCCGATTTCCTCATGGCGCTGCAGCTCACCGGCGCGGCGAAGCGCGATTCGCTCGCCAACATGCAGCTGCGGCTGCCGGTGGTGGTGATCGGCGGCGGACTGACTGCGGTCGACACCGCCACCGAGTCGCTCGCCTATTACGTGGTCCAGGTCGACAAGTTCCTCGAGCGCTACGAGGCGCTCTCCCGGGAAATCGGCGAGGGCGCGATCCGCAGCACCTGGGACGACCAGGAGCGCGAGATCGCCGAGGAGTTCCTGGCGCACGCGCGCGCCATCCGCAGCGAGCGCCGCGAGGCCGCGCGCGAGGGGCGCGCGGCGAAGCTGGTCGAGCTGCTGCATCACTGGGGCGGCGTCACCATCGCCTATCGGCGGCGCCTCGTCGACAGCCCGTCGTACACCCTGAACCACGAGGAAGTCGAGAAGGCGCTCGAGGAAGGCATCGCTTTCGCCGAGTCCCTGGCGCCGGCGCATGTCGACGTGGACAACTACGGCGCGGTGCGCGGGGTGCGCTTCCGGCACGCCTCGGGAGCCGAACATGGGCTGGCCGCGCGCACCGTGTTCGTCGCAGCGGGCACACAACCCAACACGGTGCTGGCGCGCGAAGACGCGGCGCATTTCGCGCTCGACCAGAAGTACTTTGCCGCCTGCGACGAAGCCGGCCGGCCGGTGCAGCCCGAATATTCCGCGTCGAAGCCCGGCGTGCCGCAGGTACTCCTGTCGCGGCAGCCCGACGGGCGCTTCGTCAGCTTCTTCGGCGACGTGCATCCGTCGTATTTCGGCAACGTCGTCAAGGCGATGGGCTCGGCCAAGCAGGGCTACCCCGTGGTATCGCGCGTGCTGGCGCAGCAGCCGCCGGCGCGCGAGCTCGCTGCAGCGGACTTCTTCGCCGCACTCGGCGACCA
Source organism: Betaproteobacteria bacterium RIFCSPLOWO2_02_FULL_68_150 (assembly GCA_001771975.1). Lineage (GTDB taxonomy): Bacteria > Pseudomonadota > Gammaproteobacteria > Burkholderiales > SG8-39 > 2-02-FULL-66-14. Next base: position 18,520 of record MERE01000157.1, read on the forward strand.
GCTGCTCGCCAGCGTCCACCAAGTCGAGCGCCTCACGCCGACCATCGTGGAGGTCGTCGTGCGCGCGCCGCTCGCGGCGCGCAAATTCCGGCCGGGCCAGTTCTATCGCCTGCAGAACTTCGAAGCGCTCGCGCCCCTGGTGGCCGGAACGCGCATGCAGATGGAAGGCCTGGCGCTCACCGGCGCGTGGGTCGACCGCGAGCGCGGGCTGGTTTCGACCATCGTGCTCGAGATGGGCGGCTCGAGCGATCTGTGCGCGATGCTGCAGCCCGGAGAGCCGGTGGTGCTGATGGGCCCGACCGGCACCCCGACCGAGATCCACGGCGGCGAAACGGTCGTGCTGTGCGGCGGCGGGCTGGGCAACGCGGTGCTGTTCTCGATCGGCCAGGCATTTCGCGCCGCCGGCTCCCGCGTGCTCTACTTTGCCGGCTACAAGAAAGTCATCGACCGCTACAAGCTCGACGAGATCGAGCGCGCCGCCGACGTCGTGATCTGGTGCTGTGACGAGGAGCCGGGGTTCGAAGCGCGCCGGCCGCAGGACCGCAGCTTCGTCGGCAACATCGTGCAGGCGATGGACACCTACGCCGAGGGGCGCCTGGGCGCGCCCGCGATCCGGCTGGAGGACGCCGACCGCATCATCGCGATCGGTTCCGACCGCATGATGGCGGCCGTGGCGCGCGCGCGCCACGACGTGCTGAAACCGCACCTCAAGCCGAATCACTTTGCCATCGGCTCGATCAACTCGCCGATGCAGTGCATGATGAAGGAGATCTGCGCCCAGTGCCTGCAGCCGCACCGCGATCCGCTCAGCGGCGCGACGAGCTACGTGTTCTCCTGCTTCAACCAGGACCAGCCGCTCGACCAGGTCGATTTCAAGGTGCTCAACGAGCGCCTGAAGCAGAACTCGCTCGCCGAGAAGTTGAGCGCGCAGTGGCTGCGGCACTGCATGCCGGAGTTGCGGAAGCTGCGTAGCTTCGTCTG
>MERE01000158.1 GCA_001771975.1 Betaproteobacteria bacterium RIFCSPLOWO2_02_FULL_68_150
ATGCGTGCTGCGCCAGCGAAGCGAGAGCGCCCGGCTCAGTGATCCTCGATGCGCGGCACCGATTCCTCGGCGGGTGCGCCGGTGTCCGGATCAACCCATTCCGCGATGCCGATCTCGGATTCGGCTTCCGCGACCGATTCGCCCGGCTCGTAATCGGTGACTTCGAAAGTCGAGGCTTCCGCCTCGGCTTCGGCCAGGGTCGCGTACGGCCCGTATTCCTTGCCGCCGTCGCGTCCCTGCCAGTACACGCCGTCCGGGCGCTCGATGAAATTGACGCGGCTCTCGTCAGGGGGCGCCGCTTTGCGGTTGCGGCGGCGCGGGGGTTTCCTGGATTGGGCCATGATGACCCATTATATGCACGTCGCGCGGCGCTGCGTGGTTGATTGATGTCAAACGGTGTTGCGCCGGCCCGTTCTGCTGTTCTACCTCGCCGGCCCGGTGCTCTGAAGAGCGGCGGCGGCGATCTCGCGCATGCGGTACTTCTGCAGCTTGCCGGTCACGGTCATCGGAAACTGGTCCACGAAGCGGATGTAGCGCGGAATCTTGTAGTGCGCGATGCGGCCGTCGCAATAGGCGCGGATTTCCTCGGCGGTGGCGGTCTCGCCGGCGCGTAGCTGGATCCACGCCATCACCGCCTCGCCGTAGAGCCGATCGGGCACGCCGAACACGGCCACCTGAGCGACCTTCGGGTGGCCGAAGAGGAACTCCTCGATTTCGGCCGGAAAGATCTTCTCGCCGCCGCGATCGATCATGTCCTTCAACCGCCCGGTGATGCGCAGGTAGCCGCCGCCGTCCATGGCGCCGAGGTCGCCGGAATGCAGCCAGCCCTGCTCGTCGATCGCCTTGCGCGTCGCGGCGTCGTCGCCATAGTAGCCGCGCATCACGTGATAGCCGCGAAAGCACACCTCGCCGACTTCATCCACGGGCTGCGTGGCACCGGATTTCAGGTGCACCACCTTGACCTCCTGGTGCGGCAGGTTGGTGCCTACCGTCTCGGTGCGGCGCTCGAAGCTGTCGCCGTGCGCCGTGAGGTGGCTGAGCGGGCTGGCTTCGGTCTCGCCGTAGCCGATGAGGATTTCCGGCACGTGCATCTCGCCCATCACCCGGCGCATCAGCGCGGGCGGGCAGGGCGCACCCGCCATGATGCCGGTGCGCAGGCTGGAGAGGTCGAATTCGCGAAACCTCGGGTGCTCGAGCTGCGCGATGAACATCGTGGGCACGCCGTGGATCGCGCTGCAGCGCTCGGCTTGCACCGCCTGCAGCGTGGCAAGCGCATCGAAGTGCTCGGCCGGAATGACGAGACAGGCGCCGACCGAGAGGCAGGCGAGGTTGGCGAGCACCATGCCGAAGCAGTGATAGAACGGCACCGGCACGGCCAGCCGGTCAGTTTCGCCCAAGCGCATCGCCTGTGCGGCGAACCACGCATTGTTGAGGAGGTTGTGGTGCGTGAGCACTACCGCTTTGGGAAATCCGGTGGTGCCCGAGGTGTACTGGATGTTGATCGGATCGTCGCGATCGAGTTCGGCGCTGGCCGCCTCGAGATCCGCAACTGGCACCGAATCCGCGGCCGCCATCACCTCCTGCCAGAGCGTGAAGCCGGGGCACGGCCTCGCAGTGGCCTCCGGCCTGGCCGGGTCGAACAGCACCACCCGGCGCAGCAGCGGCAACGACTTGCCGGCGAGTGCGTCGGGTGCTGCCGATTCGATCTCCGGCAGCAGCTCGAGCAGCATGCCGGCGTAGTCGCTCGAGCGGAACGCGGGAATCGTAAACAGCCCCTGGACTTCGGCACGCTGCAGCGCGTGCGCCAGCTCGCGCGTGCGGTCGGCAGGATTGATGTTCACCAGCACGACGCCGATGCGAGCGGTCGCCAGCTGCAGCAGCAGCCACTCGATGTTGTCGGTCGACCAGATGCCGATGCGCTCGCCGCGGCGGAATCCGATGCCGAGCAGCCCCCGCGCCAGCCGATCGACGGCGCTCGCCAATTCGGCGTAGCTCAGGCGCCGGCGCTGCTGCACGCAGACCACCGCCTCGCGCTGCGCGAAGCGCCGCGCGTTCTCGGCGAAGCGGGTTGCGATGGTGTCGCCCAGCAGGGGCGTTTCGCCGCCGCGATGGCAGTAACTTCGCGCCAGCGTCACGCCGCGACCTGCGCCCAGTAAGCGTCTACGTCCGATTGGATCCGGCCGAGCGTGGCTGCGTCGCGCACGGGCTCGAACAGGTGGCGAAAGCGCCCCTGCAGCTTCAGGTACTCCTCCACCGGCAGGCGCGGATGCGGCACGTGCGTGTGCGTGACTTTGCCGTCGAGATATTGCTTGAGCGGCCAAACGCCGGTCTTGACGGCAAGGCGCCCGATTTCGACGCCGATTGCGGGATCGAAGTCCCAGCCCGGCGGGCAGGGCGCAAGCGCATGGATCAATCGCGGGCCCTGCAAAGCGCGCGCCTGCTCGATCTTCTTTGCCAGGTCGAGCGGGTCGGCGCCAATCACCGTGGCGGCGTAGGCGGGGCGGTGCGCGATCCAGACGGCGAACAGGTCTTTTTTCGTTCCGCAATGGCCGTGCGCACCGATGCTGGTCGCGGTGTGCGCGCCGTACGGCGTCGCGGCCGAGCTCTGTTGTCCGGTGTTGCCGTAGCCTTCGTTGTCGTAGCACAGGTAGATGAAGTCGAGCCCGCGGTCGATCGCGCCGGATGTCGCCGAGAGCCCGATGCCGGTAGCGGCACCGTCGCCGGTCAGGGCCACCGCGGTGAGGTCCTCCTCGGGCGCAATGCGCCCCTGCTCGAGCAGGATGTCGAGCGCATCGCGCACGCCCTGCGCGCCGGCCGGGGCGGAGGCCATCGACGTATAGAGCCACGAGCCGCGGAACGGCGTGAAGGGATAAGCGGCCAGCAGCGTCATGCAGCTGGCGGCATTGACGAACACGCTGCGCACGCCGAGCAGGTCGTAGATCTCGTGCAGCGCCAGCAGGGCGCCGCAGCCGGCACACATGGAAGTGCCGGCGCCGAGCAGGTGCGTCGACGGCAGATCCTTCATGCGTCGGATGGCGGCGCTCATGCAGCGACTCCCGGCACGCTTCGCTCTGCCGCCGCGATCGCCTGCAGGTTGCGCATCTGCCGCAGCTCGCCTGCCGTGTAGAGCAGCCGCGGCGGCGGCGCCTGCCGCGCCGCGATCGCCTCGCCGAGTTCGCGCGCGATCTGGAAAAACTCCTCCGGCGCGATGTCCCGGCCCCCCAGACCGCCCACGTAGCTGGCCAGCAGCGGCGCTTCGGCCTGCCCATACAGCGCCGAGGCGAGCTCGCCATGAAGCACGCCGCCCTTGCCCACCGAAAGATTCTGGTCGATGACGGCGACTGCACGCCTGCCGGCGAGCGCGCGCCGCAGCGCCGCGACCGGGTAGGGGCGCAACAGCCGCGGCCGCACCAGCCCGGCGCGCACGCCCGCGTCGCGCAAGCGGTCGACGGCGTCCATGGCCTTGGTGGCGAACGCGCCGATCATGAAAAACACGATTTCCGCGTCATCGCTGCGGTAACACTCGACCGCGTCGTGCCGCCGGCCGAAGCGCTGCGCGAACTCGGCGGCGACGCCGTCGTAAACCTCCAGTGCGTGCTGCGCCGCCAGATGCGTTTCGTAGCGGAAGTACGAATAGGGCGAGCCGCCGAGCACCGCGACTGCCTGGCTGGATGGCCGGCTGGCGCGAAAGCCGATGCCGCGCGCTTCGAACGGCGGCAGGAATTCGGCTGCCGCTTCGGCCGGCGGAAGCTCTACCGGCTCGCGCGTGAACGAAAGGTGGAAACCGTCCAGGTTGACGATCGCGGGCAGCCGCACTGCCGGCTCCTCGGCAAGCCGGTAGGCCAGCAGCACCGAGTCGACGATTTCCTGGCAGGTGGCGCAATGCATCTGCAGGAATCCCGAATCGCGCGCCGCCAGCACGTCGTTGTGGTCCGACTCGAGCGTGATCGGGCTCGCGAGCCCGCGCGACACGTTGACCAGCACGAACGGCACGCGCCAGCCCGTCACCGTGTAGAGCATCTCCATCGCGTAGAGCAGCCCCTGGCTCGAGGTGGCGGTGAATACCCTCACGCCGGTGGCCGCGGCGGCAGCGGCCGCCGTGACCATGGAATGCTCGGATTCGAGCATCACCAGCCGGCCGCGCATCTCGCCGGCGCCGAACCACTGCGCCAGCAGCTCGATGATTTCGGTCTGCGGCGTGATCGGAAAGGCGGGCACGTAGTCGGCCCGCGCGAGGCGCGCGCCCCACGCCGCTGCGGCATTGCCGGTGAGAAGCCGCCTCATGGCGCCGCCCCTGCCGGCTCGCGCTCCTGCGCCACACGCTCGGGGATCGAGTGGATCGCATGCGGCGGGCAGACGCTGACGCAGATCATGCAGCCCTTGCAGTGCTGCAGGTCGATCTCCGGACTGCGGTCGGGCCGTACGCGGATCGCGCTGTCGGGGCACAGCGTCGAGCAGACCCAGGTGCAGCGATTGCAGTGCGCGTAGTCGATTTCCGGTCGCAGCGTGCGCCAGAGCCCGGTGCGCGCTTCGACGCTGGTGGCGGCCGCATGGATGTCGGGTGCCGCGATCCGGGCGGGATCCAGCGGCAGGTCGATCCAATCCGGGGCTGCGAAATCCCGCGCCGACGCGGGCGCGCTCTCGCGCACCACGCCGGCGTGCGGTGCCACCGCATCGAACGCCGCCAGCGCCTGCTCGAGGTTACTTGCCAGCACTGCAGGCCCCAGGGGCCCGAGTTCCTCGGTGAGCGCGGCGCCGAGTTGTTCCCGCGCGATGCCGCCGACCAGCCGCGCCGCCGCGCCCGCGCATCGTGCCCCGGCGATCCCCGACCCGGCGCGTTCGGCCGTGCCGGCGGTCACCGGCAGGACCACGACCTTGCCGTCGAATCCGAGTCGCACGCGCCAGTCCGCGGCTTCGCCCGTGCCGTGGATCAGCAATACGGTGGCGGCACCGACGCCGAACAGGACGTTGGCGGCAGGCACTTGCAGGAGAGTCTCGTCGGCGAGCACTACGAGGTCGGGCCGCGCCATCAAGCCTCGCTCGCGGATCGGTGCGCGCGACGCGCGCACGGTGGCAAACATCGGTGCGCCGCGCCGCTCGGCGCCGTACACCGGCGCGTCCTGCGCGTCGAAGCCGGCGCCGAAAAACGCGCTTCCCAGAATGCGGCCACCGGTCTTGATGCCTTGTCCGCCGCGCCCGTGCAAGCGGATTCGATACATGTTGCTAGACGACCACGATGGCGATTTTCGGTGTTGACGTGCGTCAAGCAGGCTGCAGCGGCGTGCCGCCGCACTGCAGCCAGCCGCGCTGCTCGAGGAGGGTGACGATTTCGCGCGCCGCCTGCGCCGGGTCGGTGCGATCGGAGTGCAGCACGAGCTCCGGTTGCAGCGGAGCTTCGTAGCTCGCCTGCGCGCCGGGCAGCGTGCTGACGGTTTCTTCGCGGGCGCGGCGATACAGGCCTTTCGGGTCGCGCGCCTCGCAGATTTCGAGCGGACAGCTGACGAAGACCTCGGCAAAGCGCGCGATGCGCGCGCGCGCCGCATCGCGGTAGCGGCGCCGATGGGCGGTGGCGTCGAACACCACCGGAACGCCGCGTTGCACGAGGAATTCGCCGAGGTGCGCCAGCGCGGCGTAGAACAGGTCGCGCTCCGCAGCGTCGTACTTCGGTCGGGGCGTGATGAGCGCGCGCAGCGCATCGGATTCGAGCACTGCGCAATCGGTGCCGCGTGCCTGCAACTGCTGCAGCAGCGCACGCGCGATCGCGCTCTTGCCCGAGGCGGGCAGGCCGGTGAGCCAGACGGCGAAGGCGCTCGCCATGCTCAAGCGCCGCAGTAAGCGTTGACGCGCGCCGGATCGAAGCGCGCCTCGTCGAGCACCGCCTCCAGGAAATTGAACAGGCGCCGCCGCACACTTTCGTCGAGCGTCGGATACCAGACCGGGCTGGCCACGACCAGGGCGCGAAATGCGTAGAACGGCGCGATCACTTCGAGCATCTCGCGGTCCGCGGAGCGCTCGAGGTAGCGGTCCCAGAAGCGGCGGAACAGGATCTCGAACGCGCCTTCGAGCCGTCCCTGGCGCTGCAGCGCGAAGAACAGGTAATTGAGCGTCAAGCAGGCGAGGTCATCGGCCGGTTCGCCCCATTCGCCGCGCGAGCGGTCCAGCGCGGTGAAGTCGACGCCCTCGCGGAACAGGATGTTCCACGGATGAAAATCGCCGTGCACCTGCCGCAGGCGGTGCGTGCTCGACTTCAGTTTCCAGCGCCAGGCGACGCAGCGCTGCTCGATCTGCAGCAGCCGCTGCGGCGTGATGAAACCGCACGGCAGCGGGTAGCTGTCGGCGATGCCGAAGATGCATTCGCCATGACCGACCAGCTCGCGCACGCGCCGCACGTAAAGCCCGGGGTCCGGTCCGCGCCGCCGGTGGATCTCGGCCAGGTAATCGCACAGCGCATCGGCCCGCGCCAGATCGAGTTGCGCGAGCGGCGCGCCGTGGCGCAGGCGCTGCAGGTCGGCCGCATACTCGCGGCCCTCTGCGAACGCGGTGACGATGAAGAATTCTTCGGCGTCGCCGAGCGCCAGCAGGCTGCCGTCGGCGCGCACCGCGCCGACGTCGAGCGAGCGCACGTGCCGCGGCAGCTGCGCGAAGGCGCCGTGCGCCCAAAGCAGCGCTTGCGCGCGGTCGGCCATGTGTTCATGGCCGAACGGCCCGGCGCGTACGGTCTCCAGCACCGCGCTGCGCGCCTCGCCCGCGAGCCGGTAGTCGACGCGCAGCGCAATTCCGTATCCGTAGCCCTTGTCGCCGGAGGCGCCCCCGGCCAGCGCCCTGACCTGCACGGCCTGCACGGGCGCGCCGTGCACCGCCTCGAGGTAGGGCCGCAGCGTGTCCGGAGTGAAGGGCGGGTTCAATGCGACATCAGCACCGGCACGGTCATGGTGTCGAGCAGCGTGCGCGTGACGCCGCCCAGCACCAGCTCGCGCAGGCGCGAATGGCCGTAGGCGCCCATGACGATCAGGTCGGATTGCATGTCCGCGGCGCGCGACAGGATCTGGTTGCCGACGTCCACTTCCTCGCTCTGTTGCTGCGCGACCGTCACCTTGACGCCGTGGCGCGCGAGCAGCAGCGCGATGTCGGCCCCTGGAATGTCGCCGTGGTCGGCGCCGCCCTTGCGCGGGTCGAACGCAACCACGTTCACGATGCCGGCGCGCGCGAGCAGAGGCAGCGCATCGCTCACCGCGCGCGCCGCTTCGCGCCCGGCGTTCCACGCCACCAGCACGCGGCGGCCGACCTCGGGAAACTGCCCGGCGTAGGGAATGAACAGCACCGGCCTGCCGGCGCTCAGCACGATCTCCTCGGCAAAATCGGATGCCACGCCGCCGCTGCCTTCCGGCTCCGGCTGACCCGCGACCACCAGGTCGGCGTAGCGCGCGCTCCGCTGCACCGCCGCCAGCGCGTCGCGCGTGGTGGTGCGACACTCGCTGCTGCGCGTCGACTGCGCGGTCGCGGACCTGAAGGCGGCCTCCGCGGCGCGTGCCGCTTCGGCGCGATAGCGCGCCTCGGCCTCGATCACCACCGGGCCCGCTTCGGCCAGGGCGTAGGACGGAATGCGCGGCGCGCTGATGGCGAACAGCCCGGTGAGATGGGCGTCGAAGGTATCGGCGAGGCGCTTCGCGATCACGACCCGCTCGGCGACCCGATTGCCTGCATCGAGGTGGACCAGAATCGTTTTGTAGCTCATGGCAGCTCCTTGGCTCTCACTGAGTCAATGCTAGGCGCCGGCGCGCACCGGTTGTTGAGTTAGATCAACCGACCAGGCGCGAAGGCGATACAGCATGCGAGCATGGACTTCAGCGTCCTCCCGCTGCAGGCGCCAGCGGCGGCGAGTTTGCCCTTCGAGATCGTGGAACGCAAGGGACTCGGCCATCCGGACACGATCTGCGATGCACTGGTGGAGAACCTCAGCATCGGGCTGGCGCGGACCTACTACGAGCGCTTCGGCCTGGTGCTGCATCACAACGTCGACAAGGCGCTGCTGGTCGGCGGCGCGGCGAGCGCGGCCTTTGGCGGGGGCGCAGTGCTCGAGCCGATCGAGATCATCCTCGCGGGCCGCGCCACGCGCGAGTTTCGCGGCGCCGTGATTCCGGTAGACGCGCTGGCGATCGACCTGAGCCGCCGCTGGCTGAGCGAAAATCTCCGGCATCTCGACGCGACGCGCCACGTGCGCATCGTGCCGCGGATCCGCCCGACGTCGCCCGAACTGACGGCGTTGTTCGGGCGACGTCCCGCGACTGCGGGTCCGCTCGCGAACGACACCTCGATCGGTGCCGGCTATGCGCCGCTCGATGCGCTCGAACGCGCGGTGCTCGCAGCGGAGCACGCGCTCACCGCGAGCGCGACGCGGGCGGCGCATCCTGCGATCGGCGAGGACGTCAAAGTGATGGGGGTGCGCAGCGGCGAGCGCGTAGCGCTCACGGTTGCGTGCGCGCTCGTAGGGCGCCATGTCCGGGATCTGGCCGATTACCGGGAAAACAAGGCCCGCATCGCCACCATCGCCCAAGCGGCGGCGCTGCAGGCCGGCGGCCTCGAGTGCACGGTGCAGGTCAACACGGCCGATGGCGAGGACGCCGGCAGCATTTACCTCACTGTGACGGGACTGTCGGCCGAGGCCGGCGATGACGGGCAGGTGGGCCGCGGCAACCGCGTCAATGGCCTGATCACGCCCTACCGGCCGATGAGCCTCGAGGCGGCGGCGGGCAAGAATCCGGTCACCCATGTCGGCAAGCTCTACAACATCGCCGCCCACCGCAGCGCACAGGCGCTGGTGGACGAAGTCCCGGCCCTGCGGGAAGCCGAATGCCTGCTGGTGAGCCAGATCGGCCAGCCGATCACGCTGCCGCAGATCGTCGACGTCAAGGTGCGCCTGGACGATCCGGCCGCGCTCGAGTCGCTGCGTGCGCGCATCACGGCAACGGTCCGCGCGCAATTGGCAGGCCTGCTGCAGCTGTGGCGCGAATCGCTCGCCGGCACGTGGTCGCTCTGGTGACGCACATGAGCGCCGGCTATCGCGTGAAGCATCGGCGCCTGAAGGGGCAATGACTGCGCATCACCCGAATCAGCGCTGAAGACGCCCTCGCCAGCCTGAGGAGCGGCCGCGCGGGGCTGTCCGCCGCCGAGGCGCAGCGCCGCCTGGCGGAGTACGGCGCAAACCGGCTCGAAACTCCCGAGCGCACACCGCTCGCGCTGCGCTTCGCACGCCAGTTCACACATTTTTTTGCGCTCATTCTGTGGGCCGCTGCGGGCCTCGCGCTGGTCGCGGAATGGCACTCGCCGGGGCAGGGGATGGCGGCGCTCGGCGTCGCGGTCGTCGGCGTCATCGCAGTGAACGGCGTCTTTTCCTTCTGGCAGGAGTACCGCGCCGAGCGCGCGATCAGCGCGCTGCAGCGGCTCTTGCCGCGCCAGGTGAGCGCCCTGCGCGACGCGGGCGCAGTGCGTCTCGCAATCGAATTACTGGTACCGGGCGACGTGATCCTGGTCGAGGAAGGCGACCACGTGGCGGCCGACTGCCGCGTCATCGACTCCTGGGGCCTGCGCGCCAACCTCGCCACCGTGACCGGCGAAGCGCTCGCCCAGGCGCGCATCGCGGCGGCGGTGGACGAGGATGCGCCGCTCCGCGCGAGGAACGTGCTGCTGGCGGGCACGACGATCGTATCCGGCGAAGGGCGGGCGGTGGTCTACGCCACCGGCATGCGCACCGAGTTCGGCCGCATCGCGCGCCTGGCGCAGGCGGCCGAGGAAGTCCGTACACCGCTGCAACGCGAGATCGCGCGCGTCTCGCGCCTGGTTGCAGCTCTTGCTGGCGGGCTCGGGGTCGCATTTTTCGCCATCAGCCAGTGGCTGGGCCTCGGCCTGGGCGAGAGCCTGATTTTCGGCATCGGCATCATCGTCGCCAATGTGCCCGAGGGCCTGCTGCCCACCGTGACGCTGGCGCTCGCCCTGGCGACGCAGCGCATGGCAGCGCGCAACGTGCTGGTGCGCCACCTGCCTGCCGTCGAGGCGCTCGGCTCGGCGACGGTGATCGTGACCGACAAGACCGGCACGCTTACCGAGAACTCGATGCGCGCGCGCACTCTGGTGTTCGCGGACGCCGTGCTGGAATTCGAAGCGCTCACCGCTTCGATCGTCCGGCAGCGCGCGGTGTTCTTCGAAATCGCCCGGCACTGCCACAGCCTGCACCTGGTCGCCGATCAGGGCAATACCGTGCAGCTCGGCGACCCGATGGAGGTGGCGCTGGTCGAGATGGCCAGGAGCGCCGGGATCGATGGACCCGTGCGCGAGCGCCGGGACGAACTGCCGTTCGACGCCGACCGCAAGTGCATGTCGACGCTGCATGCGTCGGAGGAAGGCGGGGTCCTGTACTGCAAGGGCGCGCTCGAAGCGCTGCTGCCGCGTTGCACGCGAGTGCAGCGCGGCATGGATCCGCCGGTGCCGCTCGACGCTGCGCAGCGCGAACGGTTTCTCGCCGCTCAGCATCGGATCGCGGCGCGCGGCGAGCGCGTGCTCGCGCTGGCGTGGCGTTCCCTGCCCGAGGGCATCGCGCCGGAGCGCTGGGAGGAAGATCTGGTGCTCTCGGGCCTGGTCGGGATGGAAGACCCGCCGCGCGCCGAGGTGCCTGCCGCGGTGCAAAGCTGCCGCGAGGCGGGCATCCGCGTCATCATGATTACGGGCGATCACCCGAGCACGGCGCAGGCGGTGGCGCGCGCCATCGGGCTGATCCGGAGCGACGCGCCCCGGCTCGTGACCGGAGACGAACTGGCGCACCTCTCCGAGACGCAGTTGCAGCTCGCGCTCGACGCGCCGGAAATCGTGTTCGCGCGCGCCAGCGCCGAGCAGAAGCTGCGCGTGGTCGAGGCGCTCCGGGCAAAGGGACACGTCGTGGCGGTGACCGGGGATGGCGTGAACGATGCCCCGGCGCTGCGGCGTGCCGACATCGGCATCGCGATGGGGCGCATCGGCACCGATGTCGCGCGCGAGTCCGCCGACATCGTGCTGCTGGACGACAATTTCGCCTCGATCGCCGCGGCGATCGAGGAAGGGCGCGCGGTGTACGACAACATCCGCAAGTTCCTCACCTATATCCTGTCGTCGAACATTCCCGAGCTGGTGCCGTACCTCGCTTTCGTGCTCGCGCGCATCCCGCTGCCGCTCACCATCATCCAGATTCTCGCCGTCGACCTTGGAACCGACATGCTGCCGGCGCTCGCGCTCGGCGCCGAGCGGCCCGCAGCCGCCGTCATGCAGCGGCCGCCCCGGCCGCGCGCCGAGCGCCTGCTGTCGTGGCCGCTGCTGGCGCGCGCCTACCTCTGGCTCGGGCCGCTCGAGGCGCTGGCGGCGATGGCCGCATACGGCTTCGTGCTCCAGCGCGGCGGCTGGCGCTACGGCGAGACACTGGGCGCAGGCGATCCGCTGTACCTGGCAGCGACGACCGCCTGCCTCGCGGCGATTGTCCTGATGCAAGCCGTGAACGTGTTCCTTTGCCGCGACCCGCAGCGAAGTGCATTCGGCTCCGGTCTTGCCGCCAACCGCCTGCTGCTGGCGGGGGTCGCGGTGGAACTCGCGCTCCTCGCCGCCATCGTCTATACGCCGGCGGGGCAGGCACTGTTCGGCGCCGCACCGCTGGCCGCGGCGGCGTGGCTGTTCATGTTGCCGTTTGCCGCAGCGCTGCTGCTGCTCGAGGAGGCGCGCAAGTTCGTCGCGCGCTCGATTGACTCACGTCAAGCGGGTTCCCGGGAGACTCGATAGAGTATTTCTGCAATGGCGCTCACCCCGGAACAACTCGAAGAACTGCAACGCACCATCGCGGCGCGCCACGCGGCGCTGCTCGCCGAGGTCCATTCCGACGTGGCGCGTGCGCGGGACGAGTCCTACGGTGAACTGGCGGGCCCGGTGACCGACTCAGCCGATCGGGCGGCGGCCTATCTGATCACCGACGTGGACCAGGCCGAGGTGACGCGCGATCTGCTCGAGGTGCGCGAGCTGGAGGCCGCCCGGGCGCGCCTGGCAGACGGCAGTTTTGGCTCTTGCGTGGATTGCGAGGCAGAGATCGCAATCGAGCGGCTGCGCGCCAGCCCCGAAGCGATTCGCTGCCTGGACTGCCAGCGCATGCACGAGAAGACCTACGCCCGCCCGGCGGAGCCCAGGCTGTAGTCTGCCGCCGACCCTCGCTCGATTCGGTGCGGGTCAAGGCGAGCGCGGCTGCCGCAATGCGCAATGCCTGCGCTGACCGCACACCTCTCACGACGGCGCGCCGTCGGCTTCAATATGCAGTGAAACGCCGATCACAGCTTGATCCCGGTCAAGTGGCCACGCGAGGCGCAGCGTCGCCGACTGCATGATGCGCTCCAGGCCGTCCTCGGACTGCGACACCGTATGGCAGGGGCGCGCCGAGACGCGCGCCGGCGGATCGATGCGCAGCGTGACGCGCCCCTGCATGAAGCGATCGTCGAGCACCAGTTCGCCTGCGTCCGCCAGTTCGAGCGGCTGGCCGAACCCGCACACAGCCGTGCCGCCGACCAGATAGCGGCCGGCGAAGCCGTCGCAGCTCGGCATCGCCAGGTCGAGTTCGGTCACGAACTCGCCGCGCGCGGCCTGGATGCGCCAGGTGACGTCGAGCGCGGCACCCCGCAGCGCGATCGTTTTCGTGATCCGTGCCGCAGGCGCGGCAAACGATGCGCTGTAGCCGGCCGTTGCCACGAGTTGATAGGTGCATATCCCGGCGGGCGCGCCGCCCGGGGCGCACAGGGTGTCGCGGAACAGGGTCCGGCCGCGCGTGTCGGGCTCGAGATCGGCCGGGCCGATGGCGTGCTTGAGGCTGAATCGCTCGTGCGCCGAGGCGATGCCGCCCGCTTGCGGCGGCGCGTCCGCGCCGCGCAACGCGCGTGCGTGGTAATGCTCGCGCTGGCGCCGCAGCGTATCGCCGAAATTCTGCGCCAGCGGGTAGCTCGAAAGCTCGTGCAACGCGGCATCGCCGTCGAGCCGGATCGCGCCCTGCACGCTGCTGCCCGTGAGGAACAGCTCCTCGATCCCGTCGAGGTCGCAATCGCCGCGCGCGAGCGCCGGGCGCGGCGCGAAGGCATCGAGCCGGGCTTCGAGCTCGAGCAGGTTGCGCCACACGGCGCGCCGCAGGTGCGGCAGGTAGATGCCGCCGAACAGCCCGTGCCAGTAGGCATCGTTGGCCTGCGCCGCATAGAGCCGCCGCCGCAACTGAGCGCGATCGTCCTGCCCTGCGGCGGCGGCGACACGCTGCGATAGCCCGAGCATGCGCTTGTGCATCCAGTTCGCTTCCGGGTAGCGCGACAGGAAATTGCGCCAGATGCCGCCGCGCAGAAACGCCTTGTGCGCGTCGTAGCGTCCGGCATCGCGCTCGGCGCGCACCAGCGCCGCGTAGCGTTGCGCCTGTTCCGCGGGCAGCGTCCATTCGTTCATCTCGATGTAGGAGGCGCTCGGCAGGTAGACGATGCCGCGGCTGGCGCTCCGGGCGTGAAACTCGCGAAACGTCTCCGGGCGCAGGTGCCTGGAGGCGAGCACCCGCTCGATGAACTCGGCGAGCCAGCGCTTTTCATAGACCCACTGCCAGGTCTCGGGCCAGATGCCGAATTTCTCGATGTCGTCGAAATAGACCGCCGCTTCGCCCGGCCCGGCGAGCGCCTCGAGGCAGCTCAGCGCGTCGGCGGCCGGCGCGAACGGGATGCGGTAGCGCAGCTGCTCTGAAATCGGGAACAGGTCGAGCCGTTGGCCGTCCTCTTCGGTGCTGAAGTAGCCGCGCAGCTCGGCAGCACTGCGGCCGGTGCAGAAGAAATGGTAGTCGTCGACCACCGCATAGCGGATGCCGGTCTCGACGAGCGCCGGGACCACGCTCGATTCCCACACGCGCTCGGTCAACCAGGCGCCTTCGGGGCGCTGGCCGACGCGCTGCTCGAGCCGGTCCGAGAGCGCCCGGAGCTGGCCGATGCGGTCGCGATGGGGAATCGCCGCGAGCACCGGTTCGAAGTCGCCGGCGCCGAACCATTCCAGCTGACCGCGGCGCGACATCTGCGCAAGGAGCGCCATGTCCTGCGCATGCCGTGTCCACAGGTACTCGATCAAGGGGCCGCTCATATGGAGCGCGAAGCGGAACTCCGGATACGCGTGCAGAATGTGGATGAAAGGCCGGTAACAGCGCGCATGCGCCTGCTCGAAGACCTCCGGGAAGTTGCCGGCGGGCTGATGCGCGTGCACACCGAAGAGCAGGGCCGCCCTGTCGCTCATCGGCGCATGCGTCCTCAGGCGTCCGAGCGGCGCATCGCGGCTGCGCCGCCGCCCTCGCCGTCGCCGCGGCAGATCGGCTCGGCGAGGCGGGCCGGCACCGGCAGGCCGAGCAGCCGGTAGAGATGCGCGAGCTTCGCCCGGAACAGGTGGTCGAAGGCAAGGATCGCCGGTGACGGACTGCCGTCCTGCAGCCACCAGAACCAGTCCGAGCCCTCGCAATCGGAAAGCTGGCGCCGTGCCGCGTCCTGCGCCGCGGTGGAAAGCCGGCCGCTCGCAATGACGAGATCGAACGATTGCTTGGCGCTGCACAGCAGATCCCAGGCGCGGTTCTTGGCAGGGGTGCCGATCCAGGTGAGCAGATTCCCCTGCACCCAGCTTCCGGCCTTGAGTGCGGGGAGCGTTCTGCGCGCCGCCGTAGCAGGCTGCCCGAGGTAGCCGCTGAATGTCCAGGTACGAATCGCGGAGTGCGCGCGCAGGCCCTGGTACAGGTCGGAGAGAAAGTAAAAGCCGTTGTAGGGAAAGTGTTCCCACGCGTTCTCGCCGTCCAGGATCACGGCGACGAGCGGAGTTTCCTCCTGCGGCGACTCGCGGGCGATGCGCTCCAGCTCGCCGATCAGGTTGCTGGCGGCGTCGCGGCCGTGCCAGTGCCGGTACTCGAATCCGATCAGGTCGGAGAGCCGGTCGTCGCGAAAGAACACCACCGGGGACGTAGCGTCGGCGCGGTACGCGTGGTAGAGATCGCGCCCGCGATCGTAGCCGCCCTGCTCGCGCAGGCTGATGGCGAGAACACCTTCGCCGCTCGCCACCCAGCGCACGCCGCGCTCCCCGAGCTGGCGCAGGAAGGCGAGCGAGATCGCGCCCTCGGCGGGCCACATCCCCCGGGCCGGCTCGCCGAAGCGCGCGGCGTGGTCCGCGAGCGCGACGTCGATTTGCGCCCCGAGGCGCGCGATGCCGCCGGGATATCTGCCGAATTCGGGCAGCGGAGCCTGCGGCGTTGCCTCGTGCAGGGCGTGGAAATCCAGCAGCAGGGGGGCGATCGGATGGTGCTGCGGCGTGGTGGATAGTTCCACCCGGCCCGATTCAGCCAGCCGGCGGTAGCGCGGCACGATGGCACGCACCAGGGCGCCGATCTCGGCCAGCAACGCCGCGCGGTCGGCGTGGGTAAAGTCGGCGCCCTCGCTCATCAGCCGCGCCACGACCTCCGACTCGCGCCGCACCGTCTCGCCGGTCCACGCCAGGTGATACCAGGTCACGAGATCGTAGAAGTAGTGGTCAGCCAGATAGCCGATGCCCTCGGGCCCCTGCGACAGCGCGGCGCGCTGCACTTCCGCGAGCTGCCGGTAGGGCGGAAAGGGCTCGACCATGCTGTGGTGGTCGGCGTGAAAGCATTGCGCGAGCGCGTGCTGCCGCTCGACGCTGGTGAGCGGCGTGGTCTCCTCGCGCGCCAGCAGCCGCAGCAGCGGATCGCGCAGCACGCCGCTCGCGAACTGCGCGCCGTAATCCTCCAGCTGATCGAGCAGCACCGGCGCGAGGTTGACCACGGCGCACACCTCGTGGCGCTCGAGATGCCACGCCATGTCGGCGTAGTCCTTGATGGCGTGCAGATAGACCCACGGCAGGGTGAACTCTCCGCTCGCGTGGTCGCGGTAATCCGGCTGGTGCATGTGCCACAGCAGCACCAGGTCCAGGCGGCGCGCGCTCATCGCAGGTGATGCACCTGTTGCCCGAGCATCTCCGGGGTCACCAGCGTCACGCCGCGGTCGGTGACGTGAAAGCGCCTGCGATCCTCCGCGGCGTCGCAGCCGATGCGCGTGCCCTGGGCGAGGCGGCAGTGCTTGTCGATCACAGCACGGCGGATCTCGCAGTGCCGTCCGATGTCGACGTTGGGCAGGATCACCGACGCCTCGATCATGCAATAGCTGTGCACGTGCACGTTGGAAAACAGCAGCGAGCGGCGCACCGTGGAACCGCTGATGATGTCGCCGCCGGAAACCATCGAATCGATCGCGATGCCGCGCCGGCCCTCGTCGTCGAACACGAATTTCGCCGGCGGCAGCTGCTCCTGGTAGGTCCAGATCGGCCACTCGCTGTCGTACAGGTTGAGATCGGGCGTGACCTGCACGAGGTCGAGATTCGCCTCCCAGAAGGCATCCACCGTGCCGACGTCCCGCCAGTAGGGCACGCCGCGCGCCATGTTGACGCAGGAATCGGCGAAGCGGTGCGCGCATACGCGGTAGCCGCGCGCGACCACCCAGGGAATCACGTCGCGGCCGAAATCGTGGCCCGAACCCGCGTCGTCCGCGTCGCGGATCACCTGTTCGTAGAGAAACGCGGCATTGAACACGTACACGCCCATGCTGGCGAGTGCGACGTCGCCGCGGCCCGGCATCGGCGCCGGTTCGGACGGCTTCTCATGAAAGGCGACGACGCGCGCGTTCTCGTCCACCGTCATCACGCCCAGCGCTTGCGCCAGTTCGAGCGGCACCTCGACGCAGGCGATCGAAAGGTCGGCCTGCCGCGCGACGTGCTCGCTGAGCATGCGTGCGTAGTCCATCTTGTACACATGGTCGCCGGCGAGCACCAGCACGTACTCGAGATCGCGCCGCCGCATGATGTCCAGGTTCTGGTAGATGGCGTCGGCGGTGCCCAGGTACCACTCGGCGGTCACGCGCTGCTGCGCCGGCAGCAGTTCGATGAACTCGCTGAACTGGCCGGCGAGGAACGACCAGCCGCGCTGCACGTGCCGGATCAGGCTCTGCGCCTTGTACTGCGTGCAGATGCCGATGCGCCGGATGCCCGAGTTGACGCAATTGGAGAGCGTGAAATCGATGATGCGGAATTTGGCGCCGAACGGCACCGCGGGCTTGGCGCGCCAGTCGGTGAGCTGCGCCAGGCGCGCGCCGCGTCCGCCGGCGAGCACCATGGCGAGCGTCTGGCGCGCCAGGTCGCCGCTGTGCGGCAGGTGCGGCTCGCCGCGGGAGAGGCTGTTGGCCAGAGGCCCGCGCCCGGTTGCGGTCACGACACGCTCCGCCCGGCGCCGCGCTGCGCGCGTGCGGCTACAATCGTGCGGCACCCACGATGAGCGAAGCCGCGATCCCGCTGCTCGACCCGCGCGTGCAGCGCCTGTGCGCGGGGCGCCTGCACGAACCGCACGCCTTTCTCGGTCCGCAGCGCGATGCCGGGGGGCGCCCGGTGGTGCGCGTGTTCGATCCGCAGGCGCGCGCGGCATGGATCGAAACCTGCGACGGCTGGCGCCAGGCAGCGGCGGCAGGGCCGGCGGGGCTGTTCCTGGTACACGCCGAAACGCCGCGCCCTTACCGGGTGCGCTTCGAGGGGGAGGGCGGAGCGTTGCGCGAGGCGTTCGACCCGTACTGCTTCGCGCCGGCGATCTCCGATCACGACCTGTACCTGTTCAACGCCGGCCAGCTTACCGAAGCCTGGCGTACGCTGGGCGCGCACCCGCTGGCCGTGGAGGGCGTCGCCGGAACGCGTTTCGCGGTCTGGGCGCCGAATGCCGAGCGCGTCTCGGTGGTGGGCGAGTTCAACCGCTGGGATGGACGTGCGCACCCGATGACGGTGCGCGGCGCGAGCGGGGTGTGGGAGCTTTTCCTGCCGGGCATCGCGCCGGGCGCGCTGTACAAGTTCGAGATCCGCAACGGCGACACGGGCACGATCCATCTCAAGGCCGATCCGTACGCGCGCGCCGGCGAGCTGCGCCCCGGGACCGCGTCGCGCGTCGCGGCGCCGTCGGCACATGCCTGGCGCGACGCCGACTGGATGGCGCGGCGCGCGCGCAGCGACTGGCTCGGCGCGCCGCTCGCCATCTACGAAGTGCATGCCGGCTCGTGGCGGCGCTGCGCCGACGGTTCGCTCCCCGGCTGGCGCGCGCTCGGCGACGAGCTGATCGCCTACGCGACCGATCTCGGCTTCACCCACGTCGAGCTGCTGCCGATCACCGAGCACCCCCTGGACGAATCCTGGGGCTACCAGACCACGGGTTACTTCGCCCCTGCGGCACGCTACGGCGGCGCCGACGAGTTGCGCGAATTCGTCGACCGCTGCCACGCCGCCGGCCTCGGCGCGATCCTCGACTGGGTGCCCGGCCACTTCCCGACCGACGCCTGGGCGCTGGCGCGCTTCGACGGCAGCGCGCTCTACGAACACGAAGACGCGCGGCTCGGGCTGCATCCGGACTGGGGAACGCACACCTTCAATTTCGGCCGCAACGAGGCGCGCGCGTTCCTGCTCGCCTCGGCACGCTATTGGCTCTCCGAGTTCCACTTCGACGGCCTGCGCGTGGATGCCGTCGCTTCGATGCTCTATCTCGATTATTCGCGCGCGCCGGGGCAATGGCTGCCGAACCGCTACGGCGGGCGCGAGAACCTGGAGGCGATCGATTTCCTGCGCCAGCTGAACGTTCTCCTGCACGCGGAATTCCCCGGCGCGCTGACCATCGCCGAGGAGTCCACCGCCTGGCCGATGGTTTCGCGGCCGACCTACGTCGGCGGGCTCGGCTTCTCGATGAAATGGAACATGGGCTGGATGCACGACACGCTGCAGTACATCCGGCGCGATCCGGTTCACCGGCGTTTCCATCATGATGAATTGACTTTCGGTCAACTCTACGCCTACACGGAGAATTTCGTGCTGCCTTTCTCGCACGACGAGGTGGTGCACGGCAAGGGTTCGCTGATCGCGAAAATGCCCGGCGACGCCTGGCAGCAGTTCGCCAACCTGCGGCTGCTGTTCGCCTACCAGATGACTTACCCCGGCAAGAAACTCAACTTCATGGGCAATGAGTTCGCGCACGGCGCCGAGTGGCACGAGGGGCGCGCCCTCGACTGGGAATTGCTCGACACGCCGTTGCACCGCGGCGTGCAGCGCTGCTTCCGCGACCTGCAGCGGCTTTACGTCGCCGAGCCGGCGCTGCACCAACTGGATTTCGCGCCGCAGGGATTTGCCTGGATCGACTGCCATGATGCGGACAGTTCCGTCATCTCCTACGTGCGCCGCGCGCGCGACGGCGCGTTTTTCGTCGTCGTGCTCAATTTCACGCCTCAACCGCGCCCGGCCTACCGCATCGGCGTGCCGCAGGTCGGGCCTTACCGCGAACTGCTCAACACCGACTCGACGCATTACGGCGGCTCGAACACCGGCAACGGCGGCCTGCTGTACGCGCAAGGCACGCCGTGGATGGGTCAGCCGGCCTCGCTCGAGCTGACCCTCCCGCCCCTTGCGGGCCTTATCGTCGCGCCGGCCTGAGGCCGAGCGTCGCGTCGACTTCGGCCTCGGCTTCGAGCCAGTCTTGCAGATCCCGGCCGGGGTCGAAGCCGCGTTTTTGCGAGCGGAAATACGCCGCCAGCGCGACCATGCGCGCGCGCTCTTCGGCGGATACCCGCGACACCGATGTCACGGACTTGACCGCGGCGAGCGGTGTGCCCGGCTGCTTGAGCGGCCCTTTCGTGCGACTCGATCTCATGAAACGCCTCCTTGGACCAAGGAAGACAATCGCTCCTCCCGCTTGGTTCATAACTAGCACTGCGTTGCATCGCCCTGTTGATTTGGATCAAGCGCCATGGCAGCGGCGCCCATCAGCGCCAATCGATCCTCCATGACCACGTATACCGGCATTCGGCGTGCGAGCACGGCGTGTTCGTCATCGAGCTGATTTCACCACGACGACGCGCGCAGGTAAGATGCAGCGCGATCCATGCCCGAAGAACCGCTGCGCGTTCTTTTCGCCGCGCCCGAGTGCGCTCCGTTGGTCAAGACGGGCGGCCTCGGCGACGTCTGCGCTTCGCTGCCCGTGGCGTTGCGCCGTCTGGGCGTCGACGTGCGCCTGATGCTGCCGGCGTATCCGGGGTTCAAAGGCGTCTTGCAGGCGCGGCGCGAAGGCATGCCGCTGCCTGCGCTGGGAGGATTTCCGGCGGCACAGGTGGTACGCGCGATGCTCCCGGGCGGGCTGCCCGCGTTCCTCGTCGATTGCCCGGCGCTGTACGAGCGGCCCGGAGGTCCGTATCAGGACGAGCACGGTCGTGACTGGGACGACAACCCGATCCGTTTCGCGCTTCTGGCGCGCGCTGCGGCGCTCGTCGCGACGTCGCCGCCGGATTGGCGCGCGCAGCTCGTGCACTGCAACGACTGGCAGACGGCGCTCGCGCCGGCGTATCTTGCGTTCGGCGCAACGCCGCGGCCGGCGACCGTGATCACGGTCCACAATCTCGCTTTCCAGGGCATCTTTCCGCCGCCGGTGCTCGCCCGCCTCGGCTTGCCGCCGGAAAGTTTCTCGATCGACGGCGTCGAGTTCCACGGCCAGGTGTCGTTCCTGAAGGCCGGCCTGCAGTACGCCGACGCGATCACCACCGTGAGCCCGAGCTACGCGCGTGAAATCCGGCAGGCGCCGCTGGGCTTCGGGCTGGAAGGATTGCTGCAGCGGCGCAGCGCGGTCCTGAGCGGCATTCTGAACGGGATCGATGTCGAGCTGTGGAACCCGGCGACCGATCCCCTGATCGAGCGCCGCTACGACGCCGCGAACTTGCATCGCAAGACCGACAACAAGGCGGCGCTGCAGGCGTGCACCGGATTGGCGCGCGAGCCCGCTGTGCCGCTCATCGGCGTCGTCAGCCGGCTGACGCAGCAAAAGGGGCTCGATTTCCTGCTCGAGGCCGCCGCGGGCCTGCTGCGGCTGCCGGCACAGCTCGTGGTGCTGGGGACGGGGGAGGCGCAGCTCGAATACGCGTTCCGCGAACTGGCGCGCGCGCATCCGCGGCAGGTCAGCGTGACGCTCGCCTTCGACGAGCCGCTGGCGCATCGGATCGAAGCCGGCGCCGACCTTTTCGCGATGCCGTCGCGCTTCGAGCCCTGCGGCATGAACCAGATGTACAGCCAGCGCTACGGCACGATTCCCGTGGTGCGCGCCACCGGAGGGCTGGCGGATTCGGTGATCGACTGCACGCCGACGACGCTGGCGAACGGCAGCGCCAGCGGTTTCCTGTTCGAGACCGCGAGCGCGCCCGCGCTGCTGGCCGCGATCGAACGTGCGCTCGCCGTCTACCGCGAGCCGGCGCTCTGGCAGCGCCTGCAGCGCCAGGCGATGGCGCGCGACTTCGGTTGGGACGCGAGCGCGCGCGCCTACGCCGCGCTCTACGCGCGCATCGCGTCGTGACGCTCAGGCCCAGAGCATGAGCCCGGTTTCGAACGGATGCGTGAGCAGCTCGTGATACGGGTAGGCGCGGATGCGGTAATCGAGCCGGCCGCAGAACTCGGGCGCCAGATCGAGCACGAAGCGCTGCTCGCCGTTTTCGGCGAGCGGCCCCTCGGCAGCGAACTGGTGGCTCCGCCACACGCCGTCGCCCCCCTCGCGCTCGGCGCGCGCGAGCCGCAGTTCCACTCTCAGGTCTTCCCGCGCCAGCCCGTTCAGTCGCATCGCGACCTCGACCCGGAGGCGCTCGCCGAAGAGCACCCGGCTGACCGGCAAATCGACGCGCCGCAGCGTGACGCCGGGCCAGGCGGCGCGCACGCGATGCTTCCAGTGCGCCAGCTGGCGCGCCCCGCGATAGCCGTCGGCCTCGACCTGCGCGCGCTGCCGGGCCGCGGGCAGGTAGAACTTGCTCGTGTATTCGTTGACCATGCGCGAGGCGTTGAAGCGGTGCATGACGGTGGCGATCGAGCGCTTGGCCATGCGGATCCAGCGCTCGGGCAAACCGTTGTCGCCGCGCTCGTAATACGGGGGCACCACCTGGTCCTGCAGCAGCTCGTAGAGCGTGCGCGCTTCCTCCTGGTTGCGCCGGTGCTGGTCGAGCGCTTCCGATGCGGGCTTGATCGCCCAGCCGATGTCGCTGTGATAGGCCTCGCCCCACCAGCCGTCGAGCACGGAAAGGTTGAGCACGCCGTTGATGCCGGCCTTCATGCCGGAGGTGCCCGAGGCCTCGAGCGGATAGATCGGGTTGTTGAGCCACACATCCACGCCGGACACCATGCGCCGCGCGAGCCGCATGTCGTAGGCCTCGACCAGCAGGATCTTGCCCTCGAACTGCGGCGAGTGCGCTGTCCGCGTGAGATGGCGAATCAGGTCCTGGCCGGGGCCGTCGGCCGGGTGTGCCTTGCCGGCGAACAGAAACAGCACCGGGCGGTTCCGGACCGAGACAATCTCCTCCAGCCACTCGAGGTTGTCGAACAGCAGGGTGGCGCGCTTGTAGGTGGCGAAACGCCGTCCGAAGCCGATCGTGAGCACATTCAGATTGGCGGGATCGACCAGGCGCAGCAGCCGGTCGAGGTGCGACTCGCTGCCCTTGTCGCGCAGGTGTTGCTGCGAGATGCTGTAGCGCACCAGGTACAGCAACTGCGATTTCAGCGTCTGGTGCGTGTTCCAGAAGATCTCGTCGGGAAGCTCCCCGCAGTGCGCCCAGAAATCGGGGTCGGACAGGTGCTGGAACCAGCCGTCGCCGAGAAAGCGATCGTAGACATCGGCCCACTCGCGCGCGAGGAAGGTCGGCACGTGCACGCCGTTGGTGATGCAGGTGACCGGATTCTCCTCGGGCGGAATCTGCGGCCAGAGCGGGGCGAGCAGGCGCGCGGACACCCCGCCGTGGATGTTGGAGACGCCGTTGTGGTGGCGCGCCCCGCGCGCCGCGAGCGCCGTCATGTTGAACTCGTGGTCGCCGGGCTCGCGCCCGAGCGCGAGCAGCTTCTCGCGCCCGATGCCGAGGTCCTTGCAGAAAGCGTCGAAATACGCCGCCATCGTCTCGTCGGAGAAATAGTCGTGCCCCGCGGCCACCGCGGTATGCGTTGTAAACACCGTGTTCGCCGCGACCGCCTCGAGCGCAGCGTCGAACTCGGCGCCGCCCGTAACGATGCCGCGGATGCGCTCCAGGATCAGGAACGCGGCGTGGCCCTCGTTGATGTGCCAGATCGTGGGCTGCACGCCGGCGGCGGCAAGCGCGCGCGCGCCGCCGATGCCGAGCACGATCTCCTGCTGCACGCGCGTCGTGCGGTCGCCGCCGTAGAGGCGGTACGTGATGAGCCGATCGCGCTCCGAATTCTCCGGCAGGTCGGTATCGAGCAGGTAAAGCGTCACGTGGCCGATGCGGCTCTGCCAGACCTTGAGCAGCAGCGCGCGCCCGGGCAGCTCGACCGAAACCCGCAGTTCGGTGCCGCCGGCATCCCGGACCGGCTCGACCGGCAGGTCGTCGAAATCCGAGTCGTTGTAGGTCGCGCGCTGGTTGCCCTCGGGGTCGATGGTCTGCAAAAAATAACCCTGGCGGTAGAGCAACCCGACCGCGACGAACGGCAGCCGCAGGTCGCTCGCCGCCTTGCAATGGTCGCCGGCGAGGATTCCCAGCCCGCCCGAATAGATCGGCAGGCTTTCGTGGAACCCGAACTCGGCGCAGAAGTAAGCCACCAGTTCACCGTCGCCGAGACTCGCCGCCGCCTCGCGCCGCGTCCGGTCGCCGAGGTAAACGTCGTAGGCCGCGAGCATCCGGCTGTAACTGGCCATGAATTCCGCGTCCTGCACGGCTTCGCGCAACCGGGTCTCGTCGATACGCTTCAGGAAGGCGCGCGGATTGTGGCCGGCGGCGCTCCAGAGCCGCGGGTTGAGTCGCGAAAACAGCGAGCGCGTCTCCCGGTCCCAGGTGTAGCGCAGGTTGTTGGCGAGTTCGGCAAGGCGCGCGAGGCGCGCAGGCAGCCGCGGGCGGACGTGCACGAGGTAGGGCGTGCCTGGGATATCCATGTGCGGATCGAACGGAGCCTGTCCAGTCGCCTGGGAACGCGGCATCTTAGCGCAGCGAAGCCCGGGCGTTAAGATTGATGCCGCGGACGACGGTCGTGTGCGCGTACGCGCTTGACCGGGATCAAGGGGTTCGGCGGGCGACGCGCTAACGTATGCATACGAACTCCGTCACGCGGAGGACCCTCTTGCAAATTCCCCTCCAGGTAACGTATCGCGGCATCGAACGCTCCGACGCGCTCGACGCGCGCATTCGCGACAAGGCCGCCAAGCTCGAGGAATTTCACTCCCACGTGACCAGCTGTCACGTGGTGGTCGAAGAGCGCCACCGGCATCATCGGCAAGGCAAGCAGTTCACGGTGAGCATCGACCTGCGCCTGCCCGGCCACGAGGTGGTGCTCAATCGCGATCATCACGAAGATGTGTACGTAGCGGTGCGCGACGCATTCGACGCCGCCGGAAGAAAACTCGAAGACCTGGCGCGGCTGCAGCGCGGCGACGTCAAGACCCATGAGCTGCCGCAGCGCGGCACCGTGGCGCGCCTGTTTCCCGACGAAGGTTACGGCTTCATCGAGACTGCCGACGGCCGCGAGTTGTATTTCAGCCGCGACAACGTCGTGGAGCCCTCGTTCGAGCAGCTCGCCGCCGGCAGCAGGGTCCAGTTCATCGAGGAACTGGCAGGCGAGGGCAGGCAGGCGAAGCGCGTCAGCGTCGGCAAGCACGGCTGAATCGCGCGGGCCCCGCTGCGCAGGCACCATGACGCGACCCCGGCGCAAGGCAAGGAAGCGCCGCCAGCGAATCGCCGGCGGCACCGAGCAGGGCCTGCCGCCTGAAGGCCGTGCGCAGCCACCGCCTCCGCCGCGCGAATCGGTCGAAGATCCCATCGAGGACTGGGTCGAGGACGACGCCGCAGCGGATCGCTGGGTGCTCGAGCGCGAAGGCGGGGACGTGCAGCGCGGCGACGGCTAGCCGCGCCGCAGCGTGAACCGGCTGCGCTTGGCGATCGCGGGTTGTAGCGCACAGGGCGCCGCATGCGCATCGTGATCCTCGGCGCTGCCGGGCGCGACTTCCACAACTTCAACGTCGTGTATCGCGACGATCCGGCGAGCGAAGTCGTCGCCTTCACCGCCGCGCAGATCCCCGGCATCGGCGGCCGGCGTTATCCGGCAGAGCTGGCCGGCGCGCGCTATCCGCAAGGCATCCCGATCGTCGACGAAGCCGGCCTCGAGGCGCTGCTGCGCGACACGCGCGCACAGCAGGTCGTGTTCGCCTACAGCGACGTTGCGCACGCCGAAGTCATGCACCTCGCCTCGCGCGCCCTGGCGGGCGGCGCCGATTTCGTCCTGCTCGGCCCGGATCGGACCATGCTGCGGGCGCGCGTGCCGGTGATCGCGGTGTCCGCCGTGCGCACCGGTTGCGGCAAGTCGCAGACCGCGCGCTGGATTGCGCGTCGCCTGCGCGCGCAGGGAGTGCGGGTCGGCGTTGTGCGCCACCCCATGCCCTACGGGGACCTCGCGGCGGCGGCGGTGCAGCGTTTCGCCTCACTGGCCGATCTCGACGCCGCACGCTGCAGCATCGAGGAACGCGAGGAGTTCGAACCGCATCTGGCCGCAGGTAACGTCGTGTATGCCGGGATCGATTACGCGCGCGTGATCGCGCAGGCGGCGGCCGAAGCGGAGCTGATCCTGTGGGACGGCGGCAACAACGATTTCCCGTTCGTGCGGCCCGATCTGCACGTCGTGCTGGTGGATACGCTGCGGCCGGGACACGAAACCGCGTATCACCCGGGCGAAGCGGTGCTGCGCATGGCCGACGTGGTGCTGCTCGCCAAGTGCGACGCCGCGTCGTCCGACGACGTCGAGCGCGCAGCGACGGCTGCGCGCGCCGCGAATCCGGCGGCGCGCATCATTCGCACCAACTCGCCGGTGAGTCTCGACGATCCCGCGGCGCTGCGCGGTCGCCGCGTGCTGGTGATCGAGGACGGCCCCACGATTACGCACGGCGGCATGCCTCACGGCGCGGGCTACGTCGCCGCCTTGCAGCACGGGGCGCGCGAAATCGTCGATCCGCGTCCGCACGCCGCGCCCGGGATCGCCCGCGCGTATGCAAGCTACCCGCACATCGGGCGGGTGCTGCCGGCGCTGGGTTATTCGAGGGAGCAGGTCGAGGATCTGCTCGCCACGATCACGCGCTGCAATGCAGAGGTGGTGGTCAGCGCGACGCCGTTCGACCTGGCGCCGCTCATCGGCACGACCGTGCGGGTCGTGCGCGCGCGCTTCGAGTTGGCCGAGGCGGAGGGCTCGGCGTTCGGCGAGGTGCTGGATTCGTTTCTCGCCGCAACCCTGCCGCAGCGCTGACCGATGGCCGCGGCTCAGGCGTGGCCCGGAACGGCCGTGCGCCGCTGGGTGCTTTCCTTGCGGTGCTCGCGCGACACCATGGTCGCGAGTCCCGACAACTCCTCGGCGAGCAGCGCGAGGATGTCGTCCGCAGCGATGATGCCGATCAGCACGCCGTCGCCGTCGACCACGGGCAGGCGGCGGACGCCCTTCATGCGCATCACGGCGACGGTTTCGGCAACTCCTGCGGTCTCGTTCAGTTCGAGCAATTCCTTGGCGGCCACGTCGCCGGCGCGGATCACCTCCGGGTCGAGGCCGAGGGCGGTCACTGCGACGACGATGTCGCGGTCAGTGACGATGCCGCAGGGCTTGCGCTTGCCGCCCTGTTCGTCGACCAGCACGATGCAGCCGACGTGATATTCGCGCATCAGCTGCGCTGCGCTTTTCACCGTGATGTCACGCTTCGCCACCACCACTTCGCGCGTGCAGATTTCGCCGATCGCCATGATGTGCCTCCGTGCGGACAGGATTGCTCCGGGTGCAGCCTGCGCGCTTGACCGGGATCAAGCGGGGGCGGGGAGCGAGCGGCGCTCAGCTCGGGTGGCAGGGACCCTTCTTTACCCAGACGCCGCGCTCCTCGCAGTGCAGAAGCTCGTTACCGCTGCACACGTATTCGCCGATGGCATAGGCCTGGTCGTTGAAGTAGCACACGCCAGTCTCGGGCTCGAAATCGAACGGCACATCGTCCTCGCCGAAGCTGTCGTGGTCGAGGATCGGCGAGTGCTTGCGTTCGGGGTCGGGTGCGCCGACCTGGGGCGGGTGACCGAGCGTCGTCATGTCAGGGCTCCGGTTGTGCGATGCGACCACGATAGCGTGAACTGCGGGGCGCGGCTTGACCTGACGCAAGCCCCGTTGGCAGGCGCCGCCGCTTTGTCCATAATCCGCCCTGCCAAAACTTTCCGGTGGCGCCGATGAAGTGCGTTGTAGACGGCAATTCCAAGCCAAGCGCGAGCAGTTCGCCTGCCCCGCGGCGCCGCTTTCTCGCTCTGGCGAGTGTCGCGCTGGCCGCGCCGATGCTGGCGCTGGCGCGGCGCTCGCAGGCGAGCGCGGCGCAGCCGCGCGCGCTGGCGTTCGACCATACCCATACCGGCGAGCGCCTGTCGATCACCTATGCATTGGGCGATCACTATTTTCCCGGCGCGCTGCAGGCGCTGAACCGCTTCCTGCGCGACTTTCGAACCGGCGCGACGCATGCCATCGATCCGCGTCTGCTCGACCAGCTGCACCTGCTTCGCCAGGTGACGCGGAGCACGGCGCCGTTTCAGGTCATTTCCGCCTACCGCTCTCCGGCGACCAACCAGATGCTGCGCAACCGAAGCCGGGGCATTGCTTCGCAAAGCCTGCACCTGCAGGGGCAGGCGATCGACATCCGCCTCGCCGACGTAGCGCTCGGCGAGCTGCGCGATGCGGCGCTGTCGCTGCGCGCCGGCGGCGTCGGGTACTATCGCGGCCCCGATTTCGTCCACCTCGACACCGGGCGTGTAAGGCGCTGGTAGGCCGCCGTCGCGGGCGCGCCGTCAGGTGGCGCCAGCGCCGCGGGCGCGCAGCGCCTGCTCCAGCTTGCGGTCGTAGCCATAGACGTCGGGCAGAAATGACGCGCGCCCCTGGGCGTCCACGACCACCGTGGTGTAGAAAATGATCACCGGGATGTCGCGCGCCAGGCGCACCGTGCGGGTGATACCGGAACTCATGGCCTCTTCGATGCGCGGCTCGGTCCACTGCGGCTGATCGCGCAGCACGAAGCGCGCCAGTCCGGGGGCGTCATCGACGCGAATGCAGCCGTGGCTGAAATCGCGCCGCGCCCGCTCGAACAATTGCCGTGATGGCGTGCTGTGCAGGTAGATATTCATGGTGTTGGGCAGCACGAACTTGACTCCGCCCAGCGCGTTGCGCGTCCCCGGCCGCTGGCGCACGCGGAACGTCCCGGCGCGCAGCGCAGCCAGCGTCTGCGCGCTGACCGCCGTCGTCACGCTGGCGTCGCGCTTGGACACCAGTTCCATGTCTTCGCGCGCGAGATAGCCGGGGTCGCGCATCAGCCTGGGCAGGATCTCGTTGTTCTGGATGCTCGGCGGCACATTCCAGTACGGGCTGAATTCGACCAGACGCATCGCGCCCACGAATACGGGCGTCGGCGTGCGCACGGCGCGCCCGACGATGACGCGGGTGCGAAGCGCTGCGCGATCCGACGCGGGCAGGTCGGTGAAGGCCAATAACCGGTAAGAGGGGATGTTGACGACCAGCGCGGGCCCCGGCGGCAAGTGCGGGACCCAGCGCAGGCGCTCGAGGGCGAGCTCGATCTGGCGGACGCGCGCGGCGAGCGGCACATCGAGCTGCGCCAGGGTCTGCCGCCCGAGCACGCCGTCCGGGCTCAGGCCGTGGCGTTCCTGAAAACGCCTGACGGCGCCGACCACGGCGTCCGAGAAAAGCGACCTATCGCCATCGTCGGAATCGGCGGACAGGTCGCCGAGCAGGCGCAGGCGCTGGCGCAGCTGCGGCGTGCCGAGGTAGTGCTCGCCCGCCCTGATCCGCTTGACTCGCTGCGGCAGCGGCGGCAGCTCTGCGATCGGCTGCGCGGCAAGCTGGCGATAATGGGCGAGCAGCGCTTTCAGGCGCGCGTACATGGGTAAGGTGGGCTCGGCGGCCGCGATCACCGGCGCGAGTTGTTCATGCAGCAGCGCGCGGCCCAACAGCACGTCCAATGCAGGTTCGCGTTGCGCGACCGCGTAGCGGAACTCGGCGTCGGTAGGGCGTACG
>MERE01000159.1 GCA_001771975.1 Betaproteobacteria bacterium RIFCSPLOWO2_02_FULL_68_150
GGCAGGGGCAAAGCGTGTTCTTCCTCGACGTGCGCGGCAACGGCATGCACGCTCGACATCCTTTCGTTGAACGCGGAGAAGAATTCGCCCGCCACCTTCTGCGCGGCGGCGTCGACCAGGCGGGAGCCAATCTGCGCCAGCTTGCCGCCGACATGGGCTTTCGCCTGATAGGTGAGCAAGGTCTCCGCGGCGCCCTGGGGCGTGAGCTGGACGCTCGCCGAGCCCTTGGCGAAGCCGGCCACGCCACCCTGACCCTCGAAGGCGAGGGCATACGAGTGCGGCGGCTTGGCGTCCGAGATCAGCATCTTGCCCTTGAATTTCGCGCTCACCGGGCCGACGCGCGCGGTCATCAGTACCGTGTACTCGTTGTCGCTCACGGGCTGGATCGATTCGCAGCCCGGCACGCAGGCCTTGAGGAATTCCGGGTCGTTGAGCGCCGCCCAGGTGTCGGCCTGCGAGGCCGGAATGCGCTGCTCGCCCGTCATTTCCATGCGCGTTTCTCCACGTGTCGCGGCGCCGGTTCGGAAATCGCATGCGCGAGATCGACCAGGCTCTGCAGATTATGCACCGGGAGGAAGCGGTCGACGTGCGGCAGCATCGCGCGTACGCCCGCCGGCCGGGCCTCGAATTTCTCGTAGCGCAGCAGAGGATTGAGCCAGATCAGCTCGTTGCACGACTTGTGCAACCGCTGCATCTCTTCGCCGAGGCCCTCGCCCGCCTCGCGGTCCAGGCCGTCGGAGACCAGCAGCACGCAGGCGTTCTGGCCGAGCACGCGCCGGCCCCAGCGCCAGTTGAACTCGCGCAGGCACGAGCCGATGCGCGTGCCGCCGGACCAGTCCTTGATGAGCTCGGCCACCTTCGCCATCGCCACGTCGACGTCGCGGTGGCGCAGCTGGCGCGTGACGTTGGTGAGGCGCGTGCCGAACACGAACACGCTGACGCGGTCGCGGTCGTTGGTGATGGCGTGCAGGAAATGCAGGAACATGCGCGCGTAGGGATTCATCGAGCCCGAGATGTCGCACAGCACCACCAGCGGCGGATGGATCTCCAGCTTGACGCCGCGCACCAGCGGAATGACATCGCCGCCGTCGCGCAGGCTTTCGCGCAGGGTGGCGCGCAGGTCGATGCGGGTACCGCGCGGCGAGGCGCGGTAGCGGCGCGTGCGCACCAGCGGCAGCGGCAGCCGCAGCTCCCGCAGCATTTTCTTCGCCGCCGCAAGCTCGGCCGCCGACATGGTGTCGAAATCCATGCGCTGCAGGATCTCGCGCGACGAAAACGTGAGGCGCGCATCGAGCTCGACCTTCTGCTCCTGCGGCGGGCGCTGCGGCGGTTGTTGCTGCGCAAACAGCGCGTCGGAAAGCCGCTGGCTCTGCTCCGGGTCCCTGGCGGCGCGGCCGTAGGTCTTCGGCAGCAGCGCCTGCATCATTTTTTCGACCAGCTTCGGGTCGCGCCAGAAGATGCGGAACGCCTGGTCGAAGATCGGGCGCTGCTCTTCCCTGGACAGCAGCACCGCCGACATGGTCCAGTACCAGTCGTCGCGCCGATTGCAGTCCGCCAGCTCGAGCGCCTTGACGCAGTCGATGACCCGGTCCGGGCCGATGCGCAGGCCCGCGGCGCGCAGCAGGCGCACGAAGTGAAGCACGTTCTCCGCCAGCCGGCCGCGCGATCCGGAAGAATCGAGCTGTGGGAACATCTATGCGGTGGCGGCGACGCCCTTGGCCTCGGTCACCAGCCGCTCGGCCTCCTCGCCGGCAATGCGCTCGATGTCGTCCTGGTACTTGAGCAGCACGCCGAGCGTGTTGTTGACCGTTTCGGGGTCGAGCGCCATGCGGTCGAGCGCCACCAGGCAGTTGGCCCAGTCGATGGTCTCCGCGACCCCCGGCAGCTTGAACAGGTCGACGGTGCGCAAACGCTGCACGAAGGCGACCACTTCCTTCGACAGCGCGGCGCTGGCGCGCGGCGCCTTGCGCCGCAGGATCTCGAGTTCGCGCGGCGCGTCCGGGTAGTCCACCCAGTAATAAAAGCAGCGCCGCTTGACCGCGTCATGGATTTCGCGCGTGCGGTTCGAGGTCATCACCACGATCGGCGGCTCGGCCGCCTTGAGGGTGCCGATCTCCGGGATCGAGATCTGCCAGTCCGAGAGCACTTCCAGCAGGTAAGCCTCGAACGGTTCGTCGGTGCGGTCGAGCTCGTCGATGAGCAGTACCGGCGCGGCGCCTTTTGCGCCCTCGAGCGCGCGCGCCAGCGGCCGCTTGACCAGGAACTTCTCCGAGAAAATGTCCTGCGCGAGTTTCTCCTTGGACCGTTCGCCCGAAGCCTCGGCGAGGCGGATCTCGATCATCTGGCGGGAGTAGTTCCACTCGTAGGCCGCCTGCGCGATGTCGAGGCCCTCGTAGCACTGCAGCCGGATCAGTTCACGGCCGAGCGCTGCGGCGACCACCTTCGCGATTTCGGTCTTGCCGACTCCGGCCTCGCCCTCGAGAAAGAGCGGCCGCTGCATCGCGAGCGACAGGTAGAGCGCGGTGGCGAGGCTGCGGTCGGCGACGTAGTCGGCCGAGGCAAGCAGTTCCTGGGTGGCGTCGATCGACTCGGGTAGGGGGCGGGGCATGGGGCGCAAGTGCTGCAAAGCATGAATTTTCCGCGATTTGACTCCGCTGCGCCACCGCTTTCCCCGGCCGGGGGCGAAGAAAAAGCCCGCCATCGGCGGGCTTTCGTGCGCGGTGAAAAGCGACTACTTCAGTGCCGCTTCGACTGCGCGCTTCGCCATCACCGTGACCAGGTGCGCTCGATACTCGGCGCTCGCATGCAGGTCGGTGTTGAGGCCGCTCGCCGACTGTTTCACGCCGGCGACCGAATCCGGCGAGAACTTGGCCGAGAGGGCTTTCTCCATGTCCTTCTGGCGGAAGGCGCAGGAACCTGCGCCGGTGACCGCGACGCGCACGCCCCCCGGAGTCTCGGCGACGAATACGCCCACGATCGCAAAGCGCGAGGCCTGGTTCTTGAACTTCATGTAGGCCGCGCGCCTGGGCACCGGGAACGTCACCGCGGTGATGAGCTCGCCCTGAGCCAGCGCGGTTTCGTAAAGCCCCTTGAAGAAATCGTCCGCCGCGATCTTTCTCTTGTTGGTGACGATGGTCGCGCCCAGGCCGAGCACCGCCGCCGGGTAGTCGGCCGCCGGATCGTTGTGCGCCAGCGCGCCGCCGAGCGTGCCCATCGCGCGCACCTGACGATCGCCGATCTGGGCGGCGAGCGCGGCAAGCGCCGGGATCGCCTTCCGCACCTCGGCCGAGTTCGCGACCGCGCGGTGGCGCGTCATGGCGCCGACGCTCACCTCCGAGCCCGAGACCTTGATGCCGGCGAGGTCGGGCACCTCGCTCAGGTCGATGATGTCGGAGGGCGACGCGAGCCTCAGCTTCATCGCCTGGACCAGCGACTGGCCGCCAGCCAGAAGCTTGTGGTCCACGCCCTTGGCGGCGAGCTGCACCGCATCGTTGACGTTGCTGGGACGGTGATATTTGAACGGATGCATGGTTTTCTCCTCAGGCAGCTTTTTTCTGTTGCAGCGCGCGCCACACGGTCTGCGGAGTCGCGGGCATCGCCAGGTCCTTGATGCCGAGCGCATCGGTGATCGCGTTCATGAGCGCGGCCGGGGCGCCGATCGCGCCCGCCTCGCCGCAGCCCTTCACGCCCAGCGGGTTGTGCGTGCACGGCGTTTCGCGCGTGTCCACGAGGAAGGAAGGCAAGTCGTCGGCGCGCGGGATGCTGTAGTCCATGAACGAGCCGGTGACGAGCTGGCCGGTCGCATCATATTGGCAACCTTCGAGGAGCGCCTGACCGATGCCTTGCACGAGGCCGCCATGCACCTGACCCTCTACGATCATGGGATTGATGATCTTGCCGAAGTCGTCCACCGCCACCCACTTCTCGATTCCCACCTTGCCGGTCTCGGGATCGACCTCGACCTCGCAGACGTAGCTGCCGGCCGGAAAAGTGAAGTTGGACGGGTCGTAGAACGCGTTCTCGTTGAGGCCCGGCTCGAGCTTGTCATGCGGGTAGTTGTGCGGTACGTAGGCCGCGAACGCCACCTCGCCGAACATTTTCTTCTTGTCGGTGCCCGCCACCTTGTACACGCCGCGGTCGTACTCGACGTCCGCTTCGGCAGCCTCCATCAGGTGCGCGGCGATCTTCCTGCCCTTGGCGATGACCTTGTCGAGCGCCTTCATGATGGCGGTGCCGCCAACCGCGATCGAGCGCGAGCCGTAGGTGCCCATGCCGAACAGCACCTTCGAAGTATCGCCATGCACGATATCGACGTTCTCGATCGGCATGCCAAGCCGATCGGCCACCACCTGCGCAAACGATGTCTCATGGCCCTGGCCGTGCGAATGCGATCCCGTGAACACGGTCACGCTGCCGGTGGGGTGCACGCGGATCTCGCCCGCCTCGAACAGCCCGGCGCGCGCGCCGAGCGAGCCGGCAACCGCGGAGGGCGCGATGCCGCAGGCCTCGATGTAGCAGGCGTAGCCCAGGCCGCGCAGCTTGCCGCGCTTCGCGGACTCGGCCTTGCGCGCAGCGAATCCGGCGACGTCGGCCATCTTGACGGCCGCATCCAGCGTGGCGTCGTAATTGCCGGTGTCGTAGAGCAGCGCCACCGGGGTCTGGTACGGGAAGCTGCGGATGAAGTTGCGCCGGCGGATTTCTGCCGGATCGAGTTTCAGGTCGCGCGCCGCGGTCTCGACCAGCCGTTCGACGACGTAGGTGGCCTCGGGGCGGCCGGCGCCGCGGTAGGCATCGACCGGACTGGTGTTGGTGAACACCGCGGTCACTTCGCAGTGGATCAGCGGCGTCGTGTACTGGCCGGCGAGCAGCGTCGCGTACAGGATCGTCGGCACGCAGGACGCGAAGGTCGAAAGGTAGGCGCCGACATTGGCGATCGTCTTCACCCGCATGGCGAGGAACTTGCCGTCCTTGTCCAGGGCGAGCTCGGCGGTCGTGGTGTGGTCGCGGCCGTGGGCGTCCGAGAGATACGACTCGGAGCGCTCCGCGGTCCATTTCACCGGGCGGTTGAGCTGCTTCGCAGCCCAGGTCACGACCACGTCCTCGGCGTACAGATAGATTTTCGAGCCGAAGCCGCCGCCGACATCGCCGGCGACGACGCGCACCTTGTGCTCCGGCAGTCCCATGACGAACGCCGTCATGAGCAGGCGCTCGACGTGCGGGTTCTGGCTCGCCACGTAGAGCGTGTAACTGTCGTCGGCGCGCGAGTACATGCCGTTGGCGGCGCGCGGCTCGATGGCGTTCGGGATCAGGCGGTTGTTGACGAAATCGAGCCGCGTGACATGCGCCGCCTTGGCGAACGCCGCGTCCACCGCGGACTTGTCGCCGAGCGCCCAGACGTAGCAGGTGTTGTCCGGCGCGATGTCGTGGAGCGCGGGCGCGCCTTTGGCGCGGGCCTTCGCACCGTCGACCACCGCGGGCAGCGGCTCATAGTCGACCTCCACCATCTCGGCCGCGTCGCGCGCCTGCGCGAGGGTCTCGGCGATCACGACGGCGACCCGCTCGCCCGCAAAGCGCACCTTGCCTTGCGCCAGCACCGGATAAGGCGGCTCCTTCATCGGCTGGCCGTTGACATCGGTGATGAGCCAGCCGCAGGGCAGCCCACCGAGCTTGGCCGTGTCATCGCCCGTGTAGACCGCGAGCACGCCGGGCGCCGTCCGCGCCATGGCAGTGTTGACCGATTTGATGCGCGCGTGCGCGTGCGGCGAGCGCACGAAGGCGGCGTGGGTCTGCCCGGGCAGCGTGACGTCGTCGGTATACTGGCCCGCGCCCGTGAGAAAGCGGTAGTCCTCTTTGCGCGGAATGCGCGCGCCGATGAGCGGTGCGTTCATGGGATCTCCTTATTTCGCCGCGGCCATGGCTCTTGCACCGGCCATGATCGCCTTGACGATGTTGTGATAACCGGTGCAGCGGCAGAAATTGCCGTCGAGCGCCTCGCGCACCTGCTGCTCGGTCGGATTCGGATTGCCGTTCGCGAAATCGATCGCGTTCATCACCATGCCCGGCGTGCAGAAGCCGCACTGCAGGCCATGATGCTCCTTGAACGCCGCCTGCATCGGGTGCAGCGTGCCGTCCGCCGCCGCTACGTCCTCGATGGTGCGGATCTCCGAGCCTTCCGCCTGCATCGCCAGCATCGAGCAGGACTTCACCGCCTTGCCATTCATGTGCACCGTGCAGGCCCCGCATTGCGCGGTGTCGCAGCCGACGTGCGTGCCGGTGAGCCGCAGCGTGTCGCGAATCACGCTGACGAGCAACGTGCGCTCTTCCACCTCCGCTGACACCGACTTGCCGTTGACCTTCATGGATACTCTGACTGCCATGGCTCCTCCTTCGATCGGAAGCTTTGTTGTTGAACGGGGTGGTCGCGAGCCGTTTCCGCGAGCGGACAAGAGTTCGATGCGATGGGATGTGAACGGGGGCGCGCGGCTGCTGCGGGAATACTAACCAAGCGTCCGACCAAGAGCAATGCGGCGACGCAGCAATGCGCCTTCGCGGGGCAAAAAAAACCCGCCGGCGCGGGTTTCTTGAAGTGCCGGCGCGGCGCTACTTCAGCTTGCTTTCCTTGTACATCACGTGCTTGCGCGCCTTCGGATCGTATTTCATGATCTCCAGCTTGTCGGGCGTGGTGCGCTTGTTCTTGGTCGTGGTGTAGAAATGGCCGGTACCGGCGGACGATTCGAGCTTGATTTTCTCGCGCATGGCGGGTTCTCCTCAGGCAGCTTTCTTTTTCGCTTCGATCTCGGCGAGCACGGCCTCGACGCCGAGCTTGTCGATGCGGCGCAAGCCCGCGGTCGACACGCGCAGCCGCACGAAGCGGTTCTGGCTCTCGATCCAGAAGCGGCGATAGTGCAGGTTGGGCTGGTACACCCGCTTGGTCCTGTTATTGGCGTGGGAAACGAAGTTTCCCTTCATCGGCTTCTTGCCGGTGACCTGGCAGACTCGGGACATGGTGGAACTCCGGGGGACTTTCGAAAAGGCGCGAATTATAGCAGCCCGCGTTCAGCGAACGACAGGCACTGGTTGCCGGCAACGACAAAGTGGTCCAGGACCTTGATCTCCACCAGCGCGAGCGCTTCCTTGAGCTGGCGGGTGAGCAGTTCGTCCGCCTGGCTGGGTTGCGCCACGCCGGAGGGGTGGTTGTGG
>MERE01000160.1 GCA_001771975.1 Betaproteobacteria bacterium RIFCSPLOWO2_02_FULL_68_150
TACGACCCGAGGTTCAAGTTCTTCAGTTGGATCTGTCGCATTTCGATCAATGAGTCACTTAATTTGCTGCGCCGCAACGGACGCGAAGAGCAGCTTGACGACGAGATCGACCTTCCGGATCCTGAATATGTCAATCCGGAAGCGCAGGCGAGTGCAGCGCAGCAATCAGCCCGGATCCAGGGTGCCCTGATGGGAATGAAACTCGAGCATCGCGTGGTGCTGACGTTGCGCCACTTTTCGGAGTGCAGCTATCGGGAAATCGGGCAGATCTTGGAGATTGACGAGAAGACCGTGAAGTCCCGTCTGTTCGACGCAAGGCAGCGCTTGCGCGAGCTGCTGAAAGACCTTCATAAGGCCTGACATGAATTATCCTAAACAGATCGAGTTGATGCACGCTGTGCTGGATGGCGAGGCCTCCGAGGAGCAGTCCAGGGACCTGGATCGCATCCTTACGACCAATGCCGCAGCAGCCGCAGAATTCAACCAGCTTCGCCAACTATTTCACGAGGTGAGTCGCGCGCCGGAGGTCAACCCGCCTGACAGGCTGGTAGAGTCCGTCATCGCGCAGGTCCGATTTCACCCCAGACCGCGGGGTTCTGTGAACCAACTTTCTGGGCAGTGGCGTGTAAGTGGCATAGAGTTTGAGCAGCCCCGGGTCGCGAGGTCAGGGGGGATCGCAGGGCACCATCGGACGTCCCGCATGGGCCAACTTTTGAGGGAGGTAACAATGAATCAGCCGAAGAACGGTTCCAAGGGAAAGCGTAACGTCTGGATTGGCACTGGCCTCGCCGTCATAGCAGTGGCTGTAGCTGGCATTTACGCCTTCGACATCCCGTCCACCAGCGAAGGCATGTCCGGGACGATCGTTCCAGCGCAGCGATACCGTGCTACCCAGAACTCCGCAACGGACATCGGCACCGGTAACCAGGCGGGTGGTCAAACGAGCCAGGCTGGCGGGTCGAGCAACTCGGCACCTACGGGTGCGAGCAACGCCTCGAACGCGTCTAACGCGAGCAATGCCTCGAACGCATCCAACGCGAGCAACGCCTCGAACGCATCCAACGCGAGCAACGCCTCGAACGCATCCAACGCGAGCAACGCCTCGAACGCATCCAATGCGAGCAACGCCTCGAACGCATCCAATGCGAGCAACGCCTCGAACGCATCCAACGCGAGCAACGCCTCGAACGCATCCAATGCGAGCAACGCCTCGAACGCATCCAATGCAAGCAACGCTTCGAACGCATCCAATGCGAGCAACGCCTCGAACGCATCCAATGCAAGCAACGCTTCGAACGCATCCAACGCGAGCAATGCTTCGAACGCGTCCAACGCGAGCAATGCTTCGAACGCGTCCAACGCGAGCAATGCTTCGAACGCGTCCAACGCGAGCAACGCCTCGAACGCATCCAATGCGAGCAACGCATCCAACGCGAGCAATAGCTCAAACTAGCATTTAGACCGTAGCTCTGCTGCATCGCAACCGCCGGCCACCGTGCCGGCGGTTTGCTTTTGAGCGTCAGGCAGGTATCCTGCACCGCCTATTCCGGATGGAGGCGCTTTGCATGCGGGTCTGCGTGCTGTTCCTGCTCCTGACCTTGTCGCCTGTAGTCGTCACCGCAGACGAGAATCCTCTTGGAATGTCGTACATCGAAACGGAGGATCTCCGGCTGATTTATTTCGATTCGCTTGGTTTCCTTTCACCGCATACGGTGCGCACCTTCACGAATTCGCTCGCATGGCAGAAAAAGACGTTTGGATGGGTGCCGTCGCAACCCACGACGGTCCTGCTGAAGGATCTCTCGGACTATGGCAATGCTTCCGCCTTGGTCGCGCCACGCAGCCGGCTCGTCTTCGATATTGCTCCCCAGTCACGGGCGTTCGAAACCTACCCCGCCAGCGAGCGTATGTACACGCTGATGAACCACGAACTGGTACACGTGGCTCAAGGTGATCTGTCCGCCGAACAAGATCACTTCTGGCGGCGCCTGTTTTTCGGGAAAGTCGGTCCGCAACCGGATCATCCGGAGTCGTTGCTGTACAGCTACCTCACCATTCCACGGTACACCGCTCCCCGCTGGCTGCTGGAGGGCAGTGCGGTATTCAGCGAGACCTGGATGAGCGGCGGGCTGGGTCGTGGTCAAAGCGGTTACGACGAGATGGTGTTCCGGGAAATGGTCCGGGACAACGTCCCGTTTTACGACCCGCTGGGCCTCGCCTCGCGCGGCATGCGAGTCGACTTCCAGACGGGCGCGAATGCTTACCTTTACGGCACGCGTTTCCTGACGTGGCTCGCTTACACCTACTCTCCCGGGAAGGTCGTTGCCTGGATCCGGCGGGACGAAGGGAGCAAACGTTACTATGCCGATCAGTTTCAGCATGTTTTCGGCATTGCACTTGAGACGGCGTGGCAGGAATGGGTCGACGCCGAGCGCGAATTCCAGCGGCGCAATCTGGCCGAGGTGCGCAAGTTCCCCGTCACGCCGCACCGCAGGCTTGCGGGAGCCGCGGCGGGCTCCATATCGAGACTGTTTTACGACGAGTCGAGCGGCGTCCTCTACGGCGCGTTCCGCTATCCTGGTTTCGTCGAACACGTCGGTGCGCTGGACACCCGAACCGGGACCCTGCGGCGTCTCGCTGATATCAAGCGGCCGATGCATTACCGGGTGGCCTCGTTTGCCTTCGATCCTGCAGGCGGTGTGGCCTTCTACACGAACGACAACCTCGCGCTCCGCGACCTCATGGCGGTCGACGTGAGGACCGGCGAGGTCCGCATGCTGCTCGAGGATGCGCGCATCGGCGAGATCGCCTTCAACGCGGCCGACCGTTCCCTCCTAGGGGTTCGCCACCTGAACGGGATCGCGACCCTGGTGCACATCCCGCATCCCTACCGCGAGTGGAGGGCAGTTCATACTTACCCATGGGAGCACGTCCCGTCAGACCTCGATATCTCGCCTGACGGACGGCTGCTTTCGGCCACGATCAGTGACGACAAGGGGGAACAGTACCTGCGGGTATGGGAGCTCGCGAAGGTTTTCGCGGGCGACATGACCCCCTTGAGCGAGTTCCGATTCGGCCAGTCGGTACCGGAGAGTTTCGTCTTTTCCCGCGACGGACGCTACCTGTACGGCAGCAGTTACTACACTGGCGTCTCGAACGTATTTCGCTACGAGGTGGCCACGGGTGAAATCGAGGCCATGTCCAATGCGGAGTCCGGTTTCTTCCGGCCGATGCCGCTCGCGGACGGCAGAATGGTCATACTGAACTATACATCCGAGGGGTTTGTTCCGGCCGTCATCGAGCCACGGCCGCTCAAGGACCTGAGTGCGATCAAGTTCCTCGGGGCCGAACTCGCCGCCAGGCACCCTGTCATCACGACGTGGCAGGTGGCGTCCCCCAGCAGCGTTGAATACGTCAGGATGACGGACCACGGCATTTACTATCCTCCGGAAAGGCTCTCCCTGGTCAACGCTTATCCGGTGCTGCAGGGCTACAAGAACTCGGTCGGCCTCGGATATCGCGTCAACTTCGAGGACCCGCTCCGGTTTGCCTCGCTCAGCGTCACTGCCGCATACACGCCCGACAGCCGTCTGCCGAACGAGGAGAAAACCCACCTGGACCTCCAGTACCGTTACCTCGGCTGGCGAGCGGGTCTTTCGTGGAACAGCTCTGATTTCTACGATATCTTCGGCCCGACCATCCGCAGTCGCAAGGGTTTTGCGGCCAAGGTGGGCTTCAACGATCTCCTCATTTACGACGAGCCGCGGCGCTTTGAGCTAAAGACGGAATTCGCCTACTACGACCGTCTCGATACACAGTCCCAGTTGCAGAACGTGGCCGCTACCGCGACGCGGCTGCGCACCGGGACAGCGGGTCTGTACTTCACGGACGTGCGCCACTCGCTCGGGGCGGTCGACGACGAGAAGGGACTGAAATGGCGCGTGGTTGTCAATACCAACCACGCAGGGGGCGATACGATCCCGCAACTGCGGGCCGATGCGGACCTCGGCTTTGACCTGCCGCTGGCGCACTCGTCGGTGTGGGTTCGCAACACGGCCGGCGTTGCCGACGGCGAGCGCACGAACCCTTACGCGAATTTCTACTTCGGCGGATTCGGCAACAACTACGTGGATACTACCGCCGAGAAGAGTCTGCGCGAGAATTACGCCTCCGAGAAACGATACCGCGAGCATTACGCCTTCCCGGGCTTCGACATCAACGGCATCGGCGGGCGCAGCTTCAACCGGCACATGGTGGAGTGGAACCTGCCGCCGCGCGTCTTCGAGTCCGCCGGCACACCCGCGTTTCACCTCGCGTGGCTGCGGCCGGCCGCGTTTGCCTCGGTGCTCTGGACCGAGCCGGGCAACTCGGCGCAACGGCGCCGCTACGGCAATCTGGGCGCGCAGGTCGACCTGCGTTTCAACGTACTCCACTGGTACGAAATGACGATGTCGATCGGCTACGCCGTGGGCTACCGGGGCAGCCAGCGCGCCGGCAGTGAATGGATGATCTCGCTGCAGATCATGTGATTGAAACCGGTTGCGTGCCGTGATGACGGCCCATGTCCTGGTGCGCGCGCTGTTTGGCCTGCTGCCGGTGCTGAGTTTTCTCGGCGCACTCCTCTACCTGGACAGCTACAAGCTGGTCAAGCTGCGTGCGGTCGTCGCCGTGGTCGCGTACGGCGCGGTCGTGGCGGGTGCGAGCTATGCCATGAACGCCCGGATATTCGACTTGGTCGAGATCGAATTCACGATCTTCAGTCGCTATGTCGCACCAGTCACCGAGGAGTTGCTCAAGGGCCTGCTGATCGTCGCCCTGATCCGCGCTCACCGGATCGGTTTTCTGGTGGATGCCGCGATCTTCGGTTTCGCCGTCGGCACAGGTTTCGCGATGGTCGAGAACCTGTACTACCTGCACCTCTTTCCGGACGCGCGCATCGGAACCTGGATCGTGCGCGGCTTCGGCACTGCGATCATGCACGGAGGTGCCACGGCGATATTCGCCGTGATCGGGCTTGCGATGCTCGATCGGGCGCGAGGCGCGCACTGGCATGCGTATCTTCCGGGGCTTGTCTTCGCAGCCGTGCTGCACTCGGCGTTCAATCATTTCTTCCTTTCTCCCATGCTCTCGACGCTCGGCATCATCCTGGTATTGCCGCCGCTACTGCACGCGGTGTTCGCGCGCAGCGAGAAGGCGGTCGGCAACTGGCTCGGCAAGGGCTTCGACGTCGACACTGAAATGCTCGAGCTGATCAACTCGGGACGTCTATCCGACTCTCCGATCGGCACGTACCTGCACGCACTCAAGGACAAGTTTCAAGGCACCGTGGTTGCGGACCTGCTCTGTTACCTGCGCCTGTACACCGAGCTTGCACTTCGTGCGAAGGGTGTCCTGATGATGCGCGAAAGCGGTTTCGAGGTACCGGTGGACGAAGCGACGAAGGAGAAGTTCGCGGAAATGCGCTACCTGGAGGCAAGCATCGGCAAGACCGGACTCATGGCGATCCAGCCGATGCTGCACATGAGCCACAAAGACTTGTGGCAACTCTACATGCTGGGAAAGTGAATCGCAGCGCGCCGGCCGATCCGGCTGCTCACACGATCGTCACCCCACCATCGGCCACGATCGTCTGGCCGGTGATGAACGAGGCCGCGTCGGAGGCAAGGAACGCCGCGATGCCGCCGATTTTGCGTGCTTCCCCCAGTCGCCGGAGCGGCGTCAGCGCTTCGCGTTCCTGGCGTCGTTTGTCGTCCTCCCACGGCGCGCGCGCGAACTCCGTCACTTGCCGATGCCGCGCGTGGAACCGGTGACCAGCGCAACCTTGCCGCTCAGGTCGAAGAGGGATTTCGGCATCGAGGTTTCACTATGTGAAATTGAATACAACTAAGTTGACATGCCCCGGGGGCGGATGGAATATCGAAATGCGAAACACTCCCTTGCCAACCGCTACCGGCACCAACCGAGGAGATCCAAGCCCATGGGCGCACCTGAACCCAACGCCCCCCTGTCCGCGCCAGGCATCGCCTACAGCTACGAGCACGAGGGCGACCGGCAGTTTGCCACGACGCTCGCGCGCGGACTGGAGGTGCTGCGCTGCTTCACGCCGCTCGAGCCGATGCTCGGCAACAAAGAGATCTCGGTGCGCACCGGGCTTCCCAAACCGACCGTCTCGCGACTGACCTACACGCTCACCAAGCTCGGCTACCTGCGGCACAACATGCGCCTGGGCAAGTACCAGCTCGGTTCCGCAGTGCTGTCGATCGGCTATCCGCTGCTTGCCTCGATGAGCGTGCGACAGATCGCCAGACCGCATATGAAGGAACTGGCGGACTATTGCAATGGCTCCGTTTCGATGGGCATCCGCGACCGCCTGAACATGGTCTACGTCGAGTCGTGCCGCAGCGGCAACGGCATCACCACCCTGCCCGACATCGGCACCGCGGTGCCGATCGCGCAGGCCGCGATCGGCCGCGCCTACCTGGCCGCGTGTACGCCGCCGGAGCGCGAGGCGCTCCTGAACCAGATGAAGGTCAAGCAGCCCGAGATGTTGCGCAAGTACAGGCTGCAGATCGAGCGCGGCCTTGACGACCTCCGCAGCCGCGGCTTCTGCAGCTCGGTCGGTGAGCTGCGGCGCGAGGTGCATGCGGTCGGCGTGCCGATGCGGCGCACCATCGATGGCGAAATCGTGTCGTTCAATTGCGGCGTTCCGGCCTTCATGCTGAAGAAAGGCCAGCTCGAGGAAGATATCGGCCCGCGCCTCGTATCCATGGTGCGCAACCTCGAAGGCGCGCTCGGGATGCATTGATGTCGTTGGCAGATCTCCCCATCTCTCGAGAGGCTCCATGTTCGGCCGCCTGATGCCCCGCGAGGGCAATTTTTTCGAGCTGTTCAACGCCCATGCCGACCGCATCGTCGAGGGCGCGCACAACCTCGAGGCCATGATTACGAGTTTCTCGGACCTCGAAACGCACGCCCAGCGCATCGACGGCGCCGAACGCGCCGCCGACAAAGTGACGCACGAGACGATCACGCTGCTGCACAAGACGTTCATCACGCCTTTCGACCGCGAGCAGATCCACGCCCTCATCACGCGCATGGACGACATTCTCGACCTGATGCAGGACGTCGCCGAGTCAGTGGTGCTGTACGATCTGCAGCGCATCACGCCGGAAGCCAAGCAGCTGGCCGAGATCTGCAAGATGTGCTGCGAGCGCGTCAAGACC
Organism: Betaproteobacteria bacterium RIFCSPLOWO2_02_FULL_68_150; assembly: GCA_001771975.1. GTDB lineage: Bacteria > Pseudomonadota > Gammaproteobacteria > Burkholderiales > SG8-39 > 2-02-FULL-66-14. The sequence goes on from MERE01000160.1 coordinate 7,224, forward strand.
GCGGTTTCGCTGCTCACCAATGTCAAGCAGTCCGAGGCGATCCTCAAGACCTGCGAGGAGATCGACCGCCTGGAGTCGGACGCCGACCGCGTGATGCGCGCCGCGATGTCGAAGCTGTTCCGCGACGAGCCCGATGTCAAGCAGCTGATCAAGCTGCGTTCGATCTACGAGCTGCTCGAGTCGATCACCGACCGCTGCGAGGACGTCGCCAACATCATCGAAGGCATCGTGCTGGAAAACTCGTAGCACCGCCGGCGCACGGCCGGGCGGACATTACCGCCGGCTCGACGCGGAAATTCGCAGGAAAGGCTGGCTTTGGACGCATCACCTCTCGCCTTCTGGATCGTCGCCACGCTGGTCGTGGTAGCGCTGGTGTTCGATTTCATGAACGGCTTCCACGACGCGGCGAATTCGATCGCCACCGTGGTCTCGACGCGCGTGCTGAAGCCCTACCAGGCGGTGCTGCTCGCAGCGTTTTTCAACTTCGCCGCATTGTTCGTTTTCCAGCTCAAGGTCGCGACGACCGTCGGCCGGGGCATCATCGACCAGGGAATCGTCGACCATTACGTCGTCTTTGGCGCGCTGATCGGCGCAATCAGTTGGAATCTGATCACCTGGTGGTACGGCATTCCCTCGTCGTCATCGCACGCGCTGGTGGGAGGCCTCGTGGGCGCGGCCGTTGCGAAAGCCGGCACCTGGGCGCTGATCCCGGCGGGCATCCTGAAGATCGTGGCATTCATCCTCATTTCGCCCCTGCTCGGGATGCTTCTGGGCGCGCTGCTGATGCTTATCGTTTCGTGGCTGTTCGTGCGCTCGACGCCCTCGCGCGTCGACCGATGGTTCCGGCGCCTGCAGCTGGTATCGGCGTCGCTGTATTCGCTGGGGCACGGCGGCAACGATGCGCAAAAGACCGCCGGCATCATCTGGATGCTGCTGATTGCCGCCGGCTATCTGGGCACCCGGGATCCACTGCCGATCTGGGTGGTCGTCGCCTGCTACATCGCCATCGCGCTCGGTACCGCCTTCGGCGGCTGGCGCATCGTGAAGACCATGGGCCAACGCATCACCAAGCTCAAGCCGGTCGGCGGTTTCTGCGCCGAAACCGGGGGCGCGATCACACTGTTCCTGGCGACCGCCCTTGGCATTCCTGTGTCGACCACACACACGATCACTGGTGCAATCGTTGGCGTCGGCACGGCGCACAACGTATCCGCGGTGCGCTGGGGCGTCGCGGGGACCATCGTCTGGGCCTGGGTTCTGACCATTCCCTGCTCGGCGTTCATCGCCGGGATCGCCTGGTATTTCGGCAGAATGGCGTTTGGATCTTGACCGAAGAACCCTTGCGACGCTCTCATCGACAACGGGTCGGCGCTTTCAGCGCTTGTGCTCAGCCGGCGCGGAACCGCCGCCGAGCCGGCCGACGTGGAATTCGGTGCGCAGCTCGCCCGCTTTTTCGAATTTCAGCGTCACCGGCACCTTCTCGCCTTCCTTGAACGGCTGCCGGAGCTCGATGAACATGAGGTGCGCGCCGCCGGGCTTGAGCTCGAAGGAGCCCTGCGCCGGAACGTCGAAAGCGCGCACCTGGCGCATTTTCACCATCTCGCCTTCCTTGATGTTGACATGCAGCTCGACGCGGGCTGCCGCGGGCGACGACGCGCCCACCAGGCGCTCGGGCGCCGCGCCCGGGTTGCGGATCGTCAGGTAGCCGCCGCCCACCTTGGCGCCGGGGGCAGTGGCGCGCAGCCACGGTTTGTCGATGGTGACTTGCGCCTGGGCCGCAGAGGCGGCAAGCAGGACGGCAAGAAGGCCTAGTCTCATGTAGCGTTCTCCGGTGATCGCCATTGCCAGCGCAAAGCCGGCGCGCCGCTCGATCAGATGGCGTAGCGTTTCACGCCTTTTTCGTTCCAGGCGAGGCCAAGTCCCGCTTGCCCGGAGACGAGTGCGCAGCCATCGCGCAACTCGAGCGGAACCGCGAGGATCGGGTTGGCCCAGTCCACGTACTCCAGGTAATGCCGGCCCGGCGTCACGGCGAGCAAATGCGCGCTCGCCTCGGGGAACAGATGGCTCGACATTTCCACCCCCGCGCCCTGCGCCAGCGCCGCGGCGCGCAGCCAGCCGGTCACGCCGCCGATCCGCTGCGCATCCGGCATCACGTAGTCGCACGCGCCGGCGGCAAGCGCCTGCACCATCTGCTCCGGGCCCATGAAGTTCTCGCCGATCTGGATCGGGGTCGCGACCTCACGCGCGACCTTGGCGCAGCCGGCGAAGTCGTCGGCGCGCACCGGCTCCTCGATCCACAGCACGCCGCCCTCGTCGTCGATCATGCGCCCGCGCCGGATCGCCTCGGCGATGCTCAGGCCCTGGTTGAAATCCACCATCAGCGTCACCTTCGCGCCGATCGCTTTCTTCACTTCGCGCAGCGCCGCGAGATCGTCCTCGGCGCGCGGCCGGCCAAGCCGCAGCTTCACCGCCGCGAAACCCTCGTCGACCAGCTCGACCGCCTCGCGCACGAGCGGCCGCAGCGGCATGATGCCGAGCCCGTTCGAGTTGTACGCCGGCACCGCGCCGGGCAGGCCGCCGAGCAGCCGCACGAGGGGCTGGCCGAGCGCATGGCCGAGCGCGTCCCATGCCGCCATGTCGATGCCCGACATCGCGAACCGCACGATGTTGTGCACCCCGAGCAGCGTGTAGCGTGCGCGCAGTTTCCTCTCGATCTCGAAGGGCGCGAGCGCATCGCCTCGCAGCGCCTCGGCCATCGCCTCGACCAGATTCGCGATCGGCGCGACGTTGTGCCGTCCGATCGGAAAAAGATAGCTGCGCCCGGTGACGCCGGCGTCAGTGTGCAAGTCGAGCAGCACCAGCGCAGCCTGCGTCAGCGCGCCGGTGCTGGTCGCGAGCGGGCGCTTCATCGGCGCCGCGACCGCGCGCACGCGGATGTCGCGAACCGTGAGTTTCGCTTCTTTCATTCCCTCCCCCCTCGTCAAGGCCTGCCGTTCGGTCCCCAGACCGACGCCGGAGCGGCGCGCGCGTCGCGCGGACCCCAGCCGCCGGCCTCGACCCGGTGCAGGAAATCCCCGAGCAGCCGATTGAAGAGTTCCGGCTCCTCGAGATTGATCGCGTGGCCGCTTCGGGGCACAAGCGCAAGCCCGGCAGCCGGAATGCAGCGCTTCATCAGGAGGCAGGCCTCGAGGCAGGGCTCCTCCTCGTCGCCCGCGAGGATGAGCGTCGGTGCGCCGATGCGCTTCATTTCTTCCGTCAGCGCGTACAGCGAAGGCCTTCGTCCCTGATAGCCGGCCATGGTATTGGCCGAGCCCAGAGCCGAATGCCCGGCGAGCATGCGCAGGTATTCAGCGAAGCCGCGCGGATCCTTGTCGGCGAGCTGCACGCGCGTAGGGCCGTGGCCGTAGGTAGCGGCAAAGTGTGCCATGCCCTTCTCGCGGATCGTTTGCGCGTTGGCCTGTGCGTCGGCCTGGAAGCCTGCGTAAAGCGCCGGGTGCGCGCCATAGCCTCCGCCCGCGATGGTGAGAGACCGCGCGCGTTCCGGGTATTTCATGCCGAAGTGCAGAGTGGCGAAGGCGCCCATGGAAAGCCCCACGACGTGCGCCGTTCCGATGCCGAGCGCGTCGAGCACTGCGCGAATGTCGTCGCGCGCGCGCTCCTGCGAGTAGCGCCCGACATCATCCGGCACGTCCGAGGGCGGATACCCGCGCGCGTTGTAGGCAATGCAGCGATACAGGCGCGAGAAGTGGCGCAGCTGCGGCTCCCAGCTGCGCAAATCGCCGGCAAATTCGTGCGCGAAGACGAGCGGCATGCCGCTGCCCGCCTCCTCGTAGTGCAGCCGGACTCCGTCGTCGGTGGTCAGGGTGGGCATGCGGTTAGACTAACGAAAAACCGGACCATACAGGAGAACCGTTTCATGGATTTGGGACTGAAGGGCAAGCGCGTGCTGGTGACCGGCGGCTCGAAGGGCATCGGCCGCGCCTGTGCCGAGGTGCTCGCCGCGGAGGGTTGCGAGGTCGCGATCGCTTCCAGAAACCCGCCGACATCCGGCCCCTTCCGCGCCAAGGCGATCGACCTTGCGCGGCATGGCGCTGCGGAGGAACTGGCCGCGTGGACGGGCGGCCTGGACATCCTCGTCAACAACGCCGGCGCCATCCCCGGCGGCGACCTCCTCAAGGTGGACGAGGCAACCTGGCGCCGGGCCTGGGATCTCAAGGTGTTCGGCTACATCAACCTCACGCGCCAGGTGTACGCCTCGATGAAGGCCGCAGGCGGCGGTGCCATCGTCAACATCATCGGCAGCGCGGGCGAGAAGATGAACGCGGCCTACATCGCGGGCAGCACCGGCAACGCCGGATTGATGGCGTTCACGCGCGCGCTCGGCGGAGCGTCGCATGCCGATGGCGTCCGCGTCGTGGGCATCAATCCCGGGCCGGTGGCAACCGATCGGCTGGTGAGCCTCTACCGGCAGATGGCGGCGACGCAACTCGGCGATGCCGGGCGCTTCGAGGAGCTTTTCAAGGGCATGTCGTTCGGCCGCCCGGCGAAGCCCGAGGAGATCGCCTGGATGGCGGCGTTTCTCGCCTCAGAACGCTCCTCGTACACTTCCGGCTGCATCGTCACGATCGACGGCGGGCTCGCGAACCGCTGAGCTCGGCCTGCACGCCGCAGCTGATATCCGAATCCAGCCGAGCAGTTTTCAGGAGGAGGCAGCCGTGAAGGCAGTGTTGTGCAAGCAGTTTGGCCCGCCCGAGTCGCTGGTGATCGAAGATCTGCCCTCGCCGAAGCCGGGCGCGGGCGAGGTGGTGGTGACCGTGAAGGCGGCGAGCGTCAATTTTCCCGACGTGCTGATCATCCAGAACAAGTACCAGGTCAAGCCGCCGTTGCCGTTTTCTCCCGGCAGCGAGCTGGCGGGAATCGTTAAGGAGGTGGGCGACGGCGTGGCAAACGCCAGGCCGGGCGACCGCGTGATCGCGTTCGCGACCTACGGCGCCTTCGCCGAGGAATGCCTCGTTCCCGCGGCGCGCCTGGTGCCGATACCGGCGGGCATGGACTACGTCACTGCGGCCTCGTTCCTGCTCACCTATGGCACTTCGCATCACGCGCTCAAGAATCGCGCCGCGACGATACCCGGCGAGACGCTGCTCGTGCTCGGCGCCGCGGGCGGCGTCGGCATCGCCGCGATCGAGATCGGCAAGGTGCTGGGGCTGCGCGTCATCGCCTGCGCATCGAGCGGCGACAAGCTCGCCGTATGCCGGCAGCACGGCGCCGACGAGGTGATCAACTACGCCGCCGAGGATTTGCGCGAAGCCATCAAGCGCGTTGCCGGCGGCAAGGGCGTGGATGTGATCTACGACGCCGTGGGCGGCCCCTACGCGGAGGCTGCGCTGCGCTCGTCGAACTGGCGCGCCCGCTTTCTCGTCATCGGCTTCGCCTCGGGCGAGATCCCCAAGCTACCGCTCAACCTGCCATTGCTCATGGAGCGCTCGATCGTCGGCGTGTACTGGGGCGAATGGACGCGGCGCACGCCGGGAGAGTTCGCCGCCGCGGTGAAGGAGCTGGGCGAGTGGTACGCGCAAGGCAAGCTCAAACCCCACGTCTCGTCGCAGTATCCGCTGGCGCAGGCCGCCGCGGCGCTCAGCGAGCTCGCCGCGCGCAAGGCAAAGGGGAAGGTTGTCATCGTCCCCTGATCAGGCGCGCGTCCTGGTCGCCGGCGCGGGCGCCATCGGTGCCCTCTACGGCGGCGTGCTGGCGCGCGCCCTGCAGAGCGCGCTCGTGATGCCGGAGCAGAAAAGCTAGGGCCGCGTCCCGTCACCCGCGCCGAGCGGCCGCTGCATGATCACCGTATCCACCCAGCGGCCGAATTTGAATCCCACCGAGCGCAGCGTGCCCGCGCGCACGAAACCGAGGCTCGCGTGCAATCCGATCGAGGCCGCCTGGGCGCTGTCGCCGATCACGGCGACGAGCTGCCGGCAATTGAGCTGCTCGCACAGCCGGATCAGTTCGGTCAGGATCGCGCGGCCGACGCCTTTGCGGTGGTGACCGTCCTTGACGTAGACCGAGTCTTCGAGCGTGAAACGGTAGGCCGAGCGCAGGCGGTACGGCGCGCAGTACCCATAGCCGAGCACCGTGCCCGCTTCCTCGGCGACGAGATACGGCAGGCCGCGAGCCGTTACCTCGACGAGCCGCTGCCGCATTTCATCGATCGACGGCGGCTCCTCCTCGAAGGTGGCGAGTCCGTGAAGCACGTGCTGCGCGTAGATCGACTGGATCAGCGGCACGTCATCCGCTCGGGCGGATCGCAGCAGCATGATTCGCTCAGACGGCCTGCGCCACCGGCCTGGCCTGCGCCGCGAACAGCACCTCGAACTGCTCAACCGTCACCGCCGGCGAGAACAGATTGCCCTGGAACTCGTCGCAGCCGCAGGCGCGCAGGAATTCGATCTGCTCGCGCGTCTCGACGCCCTCGGCCACGACGCCGAAACCGAGCTTGTGCGCCATCGCAATCACCGCCGTGATGATGGCGGCATCGTCGGCGTCGCTGGCGAGGTCGTGGATGAACGAACGGTCGATTTTCAGGCGGTCGATCGCGAAACGCTTGAGGTAGGCGAGCGAAGAGTAGCCGGTGCCGAAATCGTCGATCGCGAGCGGCACCCCGAGCGCGTTGATTTCGCGCATCGCGGCAACGCTGTAATCCGTGTCCATCATCACCAGCGTCTCGGTGATCTCCAGTTCGATCAGCTTCGGCGAGACGCCGCTTTCGCCGAGCAGCCGCCTGAGCGCGGGCACCAGCCCGCGGCGCTGGAACTGGCGCGGCGAGACGTTGACCGAAACCGGTACCGGACCGAGGCCCTGCGCCTGCCAGCGCCGCACCTGTTCGATCGCGCTGCCGAGCACCCATTCGCCCACCGCCACGATCATGCCGGTTTCCTCGAGCAGGGGCACGAAGTCCGCCGGCGCCACCAGTTGCGCGCTGCCCGGCGGCCGCCAGCGCAGCAGTGCCTCCGCCCCTGTGATGCGCCCCGAGTCGACGCCGACGCGCGGCTGGTAGTGCAATATGAACTCGTTGCGCCCCTGAGCCTGGCGCAAGCGGCTCTCCAGCTCGAGGAACTGCGCTGTGCGCCGGTTCATCTCGGCGTTGAAGAACATGTAATTGGCGCGCCCCTGCTCCTTGGCGCTGTACATCGCCACGTCGGCGTTGCGGATCAGCGTGTCCTGGTCCTCGCTGTCGTCGGGGAACACGGTGATCCCGATCGAGGCATTGACGTACACCTCGTGGCTGTCCAGATGCATCGGCGTCGCGAGCCGGTCGAGGATCTTCTGCGCCACGGTGCGCGCCTTCTGCGCATCGGGCATGTCGGGCAGCAGCACCGCGAATTCATCGCCGCCGAGGCGTGCCACGGTGTCGCCGCCGCGGGTGCACTCCAGCAGTCGCCGGGCGACCTCGACCAGCAGCTGGTCGCCGACGGTGTGACCGAGCGTGTCGTTGACCAGCTTGAATCGGTCGAGGTCGATGAGCATGACGCCGACGTTGCTGCGGTTGCGGCGCGCGCGCGACAGCAGCTGCGGCAACCGGTCGCGCAGCAGATTGCGGTTGGGCAGCCCGGTGAGCGCGTCGTGATGCGCCAGGTGCGCGAGTTTCTCCTCGGCGCGTTTCTGCGCATCGATCTCCACGGTCGAGCCGGCGAAGCGCAGCACCCGGCCGTCGGCACCCCAGACCGCCTGGCCCACGGATCGAATCCAGACATGGCTGCCGTCCCTGCGCTGCAGCCGGTACTCGATTTCGTAAGGCGTACGTTCCGAGAAATGGCTGCGCAGCGCCTCGTCGACGGACGGCCGGTCCTCTGGATGGATGCGGCGCAGGAACTCGTCGCGGCGGTTCGGCAGCTCGGCGTCCTCGTAGCCCATCATCTGCTTCAGGCGCGGCGACATGTAGTAGCGGTCCTCGACCGTGTTCCAGTCCCAGATGCCGGCGCCCGAGCCGCGCACGGCGTACTGCAGGCGGTCTTCCGAGAGCCGCAGCGCCTCTTCCGCGCGCTTGCGCTCGGTGATGTCGACGTTGGTACCCGCCATGCGCAGCGCGCGCCCGCTGCGGTCACGCTCGATCACGCGACCGCTACTGCGCACCCAGCGCCACTCGCCGCTGCGCGTACGCACGCGGTGCTCCTCCGAATACCGCTCGGCCTTGCCTTTCATCACCGCGACCGACGCCGCCACCACGGTCGCGACTTCGTCCGGATGCGCAAGCGCCACCAGCGCCTCGATCGTGGTCCGGGTTTCCCCGGGCGGGTCGCCGAGCAGCTTCGCCCAGCCCTCGCTCAGGTAGACGCGCCGCGTGCGCAGGTCGGTGTCCCAGATCGAGACCTCGGAAGCTTCCATCGCCAGTTGCAGGCGTTGCTTGGCATCGACCAGGTCGACCTCGGCGCGCTTGCGCCCGGTGATGTCCTGGAAGCTGCAGACGCGGCCGACCACTTCACCGCCGGAGTGCTGCGGCACCGAATGGCGCTCGAGCACGCGGCCGTCGGCGAGGGCGATTTCTTCCCGCGCCTCGCGTTGCGGATCCGCGTACAGGGTTTCCAGGTCCGCCGCGGTCGCCGCCGGATCGGAAAGCTTCGGCGCGATCATCGCCAGCAACTCACGCATGTCGCGCCCGGCGAGCGACTCCGCGGACACGCCGAACAGGTCGACGAAGCGTGCGTTCCACGCGGTGATGCGGCGGTCCAGGCCGGTCACCAGCACGCCTTCGGCGGTCGAGTCGAGCGTCGCCTCGAGCAGCGAGCGCGAGGCATCGCGCGCCTGTTCGGCAGCGCGCCGCGCGCTGACCTCCTCGAACATCGCGATCAGGTAATCGGGCCTGCCGTTTCTGCGGCGCACCAGCGCCAGCGACAGCCGCACCCACACGGCCCGGCCGGTGCGATGCAGGTAGCGCTTCTCCAGGCTCAGGCTTTCGATCTCGCCGCCGAGCAGCCTCGGCAGATCAGCGTCGGCCGCGGCGCGGTCTTCGGGATGCGAGAATTCGCGCGCATCGCGCCCGATCAGGGACTTCTCGCGGCGGCCCAGGATCTCGCACAACTTCGCGTTCACGCGCAGCAGCACCCCCTCCAGGCTCACATGGGCGATGCCGATCGCGGCACGCTCGAAGGTGGCGCGAAAACGCTCTTCAGCCGCGCGCGAGGCAGCCGTAGGGGCCTTAGGAGATGCCTTGGTTCGATGCGGCACGCACGTTCCGATCGGTAGCCGGAGCGCACTATACGGCTGGAGTTGATCCACGACAATCCCGCGCCAGCAAAAAGGCCGCCCGGAGGCGGCCTTTTCTTGCAGCGCGGAAACGCCGAATCAGTCGCTCCCCGCCGTGGCCTCCGCAGCCGGCGTCTCTTCTGCCGCCGGCATTTCCGCCAGCACCGG
>MERE01000161.1:0-8592 GCA_001771975.1 Betaproteobacteria bacterium RIFCSPLOWO2_02_FULL_68_150
AGGCGCACCTGTCCGGCGGCGAGCAGCGCCTCGACCCGGTTCAGGCCATCGCGCTGGCCGCGGTTGGCGAAATCCACCAGCAGGATCGCGTTCTTGGTCACCAGGCCCATCAGGAACACGATGCCGATCATGGAAAAGATGTTGAGCGTGGTGCCGGTGACGAGCAGCGCCAGCATCACCCCGACGGCGGACAGTGGCAGCGACGCCATGATCGCCACCGGCTGCAGGAAACTGCCGAACTGGGAAGCGAGCACGAGGTAGATGAAGATCACGGCGAGCGCCAGCGCGCCGACGATGGCCGCGTTGATCTCCTGCTGGTCCTGGATCTGCCCGCCGACGTCGAAGCGCAGCCCCGGCGGCAGCGGGTAGGCGCGCACCAGTTCCTGCACCTCCTTGCCGGCGTCGCCGCTCGGCCGCCCCTCGACGTTGGCCCACAGCGCGATGCGGCGCTGCAGGTCCTGGCGCCGGATGTTCTCCGGGTTGACCGTGCGCTCGATGATCGCCACCGACCTGAGCGGGATCACTTCGGAGGTGCCGTCGGGCAGCGGCCGCCCGGTGGCGATGTTGAGGCCGGCGATGTCGTCGAGCATGGTGCGGCTCGCGCGCGGCAGCTGGGTGATGACCTCGTAGTTCTGCCCGTCGGGCGCGAGCCAGTAGCCCGAGTTCTCGCCGCCCACCAGGGCGCGCAGCATGGTGCCGAGCTGCGCGTGCGTGAGGCCGTACTCCGCGGCCAGCTCCGGCCGCAGCCGCACCGAAAGCGCGGGCGTGCCTTCCTTGTGCGACACCTCGATGTCGGTGACGCCGCGGATCGCCTGCACCTTCTGCCGGACGTCGGCGATGACGCGCTGCATCTCGGCGTCGTTGTTGCCGAGCAGCGCGACGTAGATCGGTCCGCCCCAGCCGACGCGCGTCTCGACGCCCGGGACGCTCGCCAGCCGCCTGCGGATCGCCTGCTCGAGCTGCTTCTGCGACAGCGCGCGCTCGCTGCGCGGCGTGAGCTTCAGGTTGATGCGCGCGGTGTTCTTGCCGCCCTCGGCGCCGACGCTGGTGTCGATGACCTCGATCTCGCGGAATTCGCGCAGCACCTGCTCGACGCGCCGCACGCGCTCGTCGGAGTATTCCAGGCTCGAACCCACTGGCAGGGTCAGGCGCAGGCTGGTGAAGCTTTCGTCCGCCTCCGGCATCATCTCGGTGCCGACCAGGCCGGCGATGGGGACGCTGGCGCCGAGACTCGCCAGCGCGATCGCCAGCGCGCTCTTGCGGTGCGCCAGCGCCAGCCGCAGCAGCGCGTCGTAGAGCGCGTGCACGCCGTCCATCAGGCGCTCGAATGCCCTGAGGACCGGCCCCACCCCCGGCAGCCCGCGCGCGCCCTCGGGCGGATCGCGCCAGACCGCCGAGAGCATCGGATCGAGCGTGAAGCTCACGAACAGCGACACCATCACCGCGGCCGCCACGGTGATGCCGAACGGGTAGAAGAACTTGCCGATGATGCCGCTCATGAACGCGATCGGCACGAACACGGCGACGATCGAGAAGGTCGTGGCGAGCACCGCGAGTCCGATCTCTTCGGTGCCCTCGCGCGCCGCCGCGTAATGGCCCTTGCCCATGTTGATGTGGCGCACGATGTTCTCGCGCACCACGATGGCGTCGTCGATCAGCAGGCCGATGCACAGGCTCAACGCCATCAGCGTCATGTAGTTGAGCGTGAAGCCGAAGGCGTAGAGTGCGATGAACGTCGCGATCACCGAGATCGGCAGCGTCAGCCCCGTGATCACCGTGCTGCGCCACGAGCCGAGGAACAGGAACACGATCAGCACCGTGAGCAGCGCGCCCTCGACGATCGTGATCTTGACGTTGTCCGCGGCCCGCTCGACAAAATCCGAAGTCGCGCGCAGCAGGCGCAATTCGGCGCCACCCGGCAATTGCTTGCGCACGGTCTCGGCCGCGACCCTGAGGTTGCGGCCGACCTCGACAATGTTGGCGTCCTGCGCCTTGAAGACCTGGAAGCCGATCGCCGGGCTGCCGTTGATGCGCGCGATCGACGTGCGCTCGCGCTCGGTGTCGGCGACCTCGGCGATCTGCGCCAGCAGGATCGGCACCCCGCTCTTGCGCGCCACGATGATCCGGCCGAAGTCCTGCGGCGCGGCGATGCGCCCGTCGACACGCACGATCGCCTCCGCAGTGTCGTTCGCGATGGAGCCAACGGGAACGCTGACGTTGGCGTTGCGCAACGCGCTCACCACCTGCTCCACCGTCAGCCCCACGGCCGTCAGGCGCACGGGGTCGACGCGCACCTGGATCTGGCGTGTTACCGTTCCGCTCAGCGCCACCCGGCCAACGCCGTTGACGCGTTCCAGGCCCTTCTGCACCACCTGTTCGGCGAGCGTGGTCAGCTCGCGCTGCGTCAAGCCGTCGCCCCGCAACGCATAGAAGGCCACCGGCTCGGCGTTCTCGTCGCCGCCGCGCTGCACCACGGGATCCTTCACCTCCCGCGGAAAGGATGCGCGAATCTGCGCCACCTTGTCGCGCACCTCCTGCAGCACGCGGTCCTGGTCGACCTCCAGCCGGAACTCGGTCCAGGTATAGCTCACGCCCTCGTACGAGGCCGACAGCAGGCGCTTCACGCCGGCCACGGTGTTGATCGCATTCTCGATCGGTTTGGCGATGTCGTTTTCGACCTGCTCGGGCGAGGCGCCCGGGTAGTCGACGCGCACGAAAACGAACGGCGGGCGCACGTCCGGCATGGCCTCGACGCGCAGCCGCTGGTAGGAAAAGATCCCGAGCACCGTGAGTGCGACCATCACCATGGTGGCGAACACCGGGTGGTTGATGGCGACGCGCGTCATCCACATGGCGTGCGCCCCCCCTAGTTGGTCGCGGCGGCGGGTTTGGGCGCTTCGCGCTCCGCGACCGCCGCACCCGCCTGCGCGCCCGCCAGCCGGGCGGACAGTCCGTCCTGGAGATTGTCGAACTTGGTCGCGAGCACCAGCTCGCGGGCCTTCAGGCCAGAAGTGATTTCGACACGCTGCGCGCGCTCATCGCGCGCCCCCGCGACCACGTTGCGGCGCAGAAGCTTGCCGCCGTCCAGCACCCAGACGTGGTGCTGGCCATGGTCGCCGCGCAGCGCCGACAGCGGCAGGGTCGGAGTTTCATGCTGCTGCGCCCGGCTCAGATGGACGCGCGCGAACATCCCGGTCCTGAGCAGCGCCTCGTCGTTGCGCAGCGCGACGTACACGTTGATGGTGCGGGTGCCCGGCTCGGCGCTCGGATTGATGCGCTCGACGCGCCCGGCGAACTTGCGCTCCGGCAGGCCCTCGACGTCGACCCCGGCCGGCATGCCGGCCTGGATGCCCGCGATGTCGCCGACCGAGGCCTGGGCCTGCACCTCGAGCTGCGACAGATCCACGATTGCGACCAGCGGCGCGTCGAAGCCCACCTTTTCGCCCGGCTGCACGTGGCGCTTGGCGACGATGCCCGGGATCGGCGAGCGCACCACGGCGTAATTCAGCTGGAGCTGGCTCTGCTCCAGCTGCGCCTGCGCCATGGCGACTGCGGCGAGCTGGGCCTGATGCGCGCTGTCCGCAGCGTCGAACGCGTTTTGCGAGATGAAGTTCTGCTTCACCAGCTTGGCGTTGGTCTGGCGCGTGCGTTCGGTGGTACTCAACTGCGCACGTGCCGAGTCGAGCGCCGCGGCGCGCTCGGCCAGCTGGGCGCGCATCGGCGCCGTGTCGAATTCCGCCACCACCTGTCCCGTCGCGACGCGCTCGCCCTCGCGCACCAGCACGCGCTTCACTTCCGCCGCCAATTTCGCCCGCACGGTGGCCTGGGAGACCGCTTGCACCGTGCCCGGCACCACCCATTGCACCGCAATCCGGTGCGGCTGCAGCTGCACCACGTCGCGCTGCGTGAATTCGAGCGGCGGGCGTTCGGTTTTCTTGGCGGCATCCGTCTCGGCCTTGCGCCGGGCAGCCGCGAAGGCCGCGACGCCGATGACCACCGCGAGCCCCGCCACGCCCAGCACGGTCCACCACCTCCCCCGATTCGTCATCCCCAAGGCCCCTTTTGAGCAGGGCGCGATTATCCCCCCGGGGACGCCAGGCTGTCGCCGCCGATGCGACGGACCCGCGCGGGCGCGCGACGAAACGCTGCCCCACCCGACGAACCGCAGCCCGGACTTCCCGCATCCGCCCGGTTGCTGCTATAACGCTCCCCGAGAGCGCCGCAGACGCCCGCTTCCATTCCCGGAGAGACCATCGTGGACAAGCATTCCAGCGAAAAAATCAGGACTATTGCGCTCGTCGGCCAGTCGGGGTCTGGCAAGACCACCCTGGTCGAGGCGCTGCTCGCGCGGGCGGGGGCGATCCCCGCCGCGGGCAGCGTCGAGCGCGGCACTACCGTGTGCGATTACACGCCGCTGGAGAAGTCGCTGCAGCACTCGCTCAAGCTCGCCGTGGCGAGCTTCGAAACCGACGGCCACCGCATCCATCTGCTGGACACGCCGGGCTACCCCGATTTTCTCGGCCATAGCCTGCCCGCGCTCGCCGCCGTCGAGACCGCCGCCATCGTGATCAACGCGCAGAACGGCCTGGAAATGATGACCGGCCGCTTCATGCACTGGGCGGCGAAACGCGGCCTCGACCGGCTGCTGATCGTCAACAAAATCGACGCCGAGAACGTGAACCTGCCGGTGCTGCTGGAGAAAATCCAGGCCGCCTTCGGCAAGGAATGCCTGCCGCTCAACCTGCCCGCGGCGGGCGCGAGCAAAGTGTCCGACTGCTTCTTCGCTCCGGCCGGCGAGGCCGATTTCTCGTCGGTCGAGCAGGCGCACCGCAACCTCGTCGAACAGGTGGTCGAGGTGGACGAGAAGCTGATGGAGCTGTATCTCGAACAGGGCGAGGTTTCTCCCGAGCAGCTGCACGACCCGCTCGAGCGCGCGCTGCGCGAAGGGCACCTGATCCCGGTGGTGTTCACCTCGGCGCGCAGCGGCGCGGGGGTCGCCGAACTGCTCGACGTGATCGTGAAACTGCTGCCCAACCCCGCCGAGGGCAATCCGCCGGTCTACGTCAACGTCGCCGCCGACGGCAGCGGCAGCACCGAGCTCACCGCCTTGCCGGATCCCGCCAGGCACGCGCTGGCACACGTCATCAAGGTGGAGATCGATCCGTACATCGGCCGCGTCGCGGTGTTCCGCGTGCACCAGGGACGCCTCACCCCCGGCTCGCAGCTCTACATCGGCGAAGGCCGCAAGCCGATCAAGGCCGGGCACCTCTACCAGCTGCGCGGCAAGACGCAGGTCGAGATCAACGAGGCCCTGCCCGGCGACATCTGCGCCATTGCCAAGATCGACGACATCCGCTTCGATCACATCCTGCACGACTCGCCGGAGGACGCGCACATCCACGCCAAGCCGCTCGAGCTGCCGACCTCGGTGTTCGGGCTCGCGGTACAGCCGAAGAAACGCGGCGACGAGCAGCGTCTCTCGGACGCGCTGCACAAGATCGCGGCCGAGGATCCGTGTTTCCGCATCGAGCACGTCGCGCAGGCCAACGAGACGGTGCTGCGCGGCCTGGGCGAGATGCACCTCAAGACGGTGATCGACAAGATGGCGACCCAGTACAAACTCGAACTGGACACGCGGCCGCCGAGCATCCCGTTCCGCGAAACGATCGCGGCCAAGGCCGAAGGCCACAGCCGCCACAAGAAGCAGACCGGCGGCGCCGGGCAGTTCGGCGAAGTGTTCCTGCGCATCGAGCCGCTGCCGCGCGGCACGGGCTTCGAGTTCGTCGACAGCGTCAAGGGCGGCGCGATTCCCAACCAGTTCATTCCTTCGGTCGAGAAGGGCGTGCGCGGCGTGCTCGAGTCCGGCTTCCTCGCCGGTTTTCCGCTCCAGGACGTGCGCGTCATCGTCTACGACGGCAAGAGCCATACGGTCGATTCCAAGGACGTCGCCTTCGCGTCGGCCGGACGCAAGGCGTTCCTCGACGCCCTCGGCAAAGCGCGCCCGATCGTGCTCGAGCCGATCGTCAACGTCGAGATCCTCGTGCCCGAGGAGCGCATGGGCGACATCGCGGGCGAGTTGTCGGGTCACCGCGGCCAGATCAAGGGCTCGGATTCGCCGCGCCCGGGAATGCTGCAGATCAACGCGCAGGCGCCGCTCTCGGAGCTGGAGCATTTTCCGGCGCGGCTGAAGTCGATGACCGCGGGCCACGGCTCGTATTCGCTCGAGTTCAGCCATTACGAAGTGGCGCCGCCGCTGCTGCAGCAAAAGCTGGTCGCCGCGCACAAGCCGAGCGCCGAAGAGGAGTAGCTTGTTCGTCGGTCACGCGGCGGTCGCTCTGGCGGCGAAGCCGCTCGCGCCGCGGGTTTCGCTCGGGCTGCTGTTCGTCGCCGCGTATTGGATCGACATCGTTTGGCCGGTGCTGCTGCTGGCGGGCGTGGAGCGGGTCGAGATCAGGCCTGGCGACACGGCATTCACACCGCTTGCGTTCGTGCATTACCCGTGGACGCACAGCCTCACCGCGGCGCTGGTGTGGAGCGTCCTGTTCAGTGCAGCCTTTCTCAGGCTGGGTCGGCGTGCGGCTTTGGTGTTGGGTCTACTCGTCGCGAGCCACTGGTTTCTGGATGCACTGGTGCATCGGCCGGATCTGCCGCTGTGGCCGGGCAGTGCAGCGCTCATCGGTCTGGGCCTGTGGAATTCGATCGCGGCAACGTTGCTGGTCGAAGGCGCGCTGTTCGCTGCAGGCGTCGCGATCTATGTGCGCCATGCGCCGGTGCGCGATGCCACGGGCGCGTTCGCGTTCTGGGCGCTGATCGGGTTCCTGGTTCTGGCCTATGTCGCGAACATCGTCGGTCCGCCGCCGCCGAGCGTCAGCACGATTGCTTATGCGGGTCTCGCGGGTGGTGCGCTCTTTGCGGCCTGGGCGTGGTGGGCCGACCGGCACCGGGGCAGCGTGAAGGCGCAAATGGGGGCCGTTATGTCTCTCTTGAGCTCACAGCTGCGAAATACTTGGCGGGACTCCTAAATGAGAGCTTGCGCCGTGTCTTTGGAATGCGTTAGCTTGGCAGGCGACTCAAGCGCGCGTAACGCTGGCGTGTCGGCAATGAATGGGCGATAACGGAGGAGGTTGGACGATGAAACCCGTGAGAATCAGTAAGTGGCTTTGGGCAGCGATTCCGATTTCCATCGCGCTCATGCCGGTGGGTGCGCTGGCGCAAAGTGCAAGACCTGGAATTGATGCCAATAAGGCGCGCGTAGTTGCCTTTTGGACGGCCGAACGCAGGGCCGCCGCGATCCCGCGAGACCTCGTCGTCGACCCGCGCGGGTTGGGTTATTTGAGACGGCCGGACGGAACTCTTGTTCCCTATGGGCACCGCGTCGAGGCAGAAGACGGTCCTAGGGTCATGACCCCATTGCCGTTTGGCAAGCCCACCGGCGGGGGCGGGGGCGGCGGTGGGACTGGTGGCGGGGGCACAAAAATGGTCACTAACGCCGCGTGGTCGGCCGGTGGCGCGGTTCAGAAGGCCGCGGGGCGGTTGTTGTTTGAAATGGGGGAAAGTTATTACGTCTGCTCGGGCACAGTCGCCACAGACGACGGAACAAGTGGTCGCTCCATCATCCTAACTGCAGCGCATTGCGTCTACGACGATACCGGCAATGCGTTCGCAAGCAACGTTCTATTCATTCCAGACCAAGCTCATTCAACCGGCAAAACTGATTTTAATTGCGGCAATGATCCGATTGGGTGTTGGGTTCCGTCTTTCGGCGTCGTCGATGTGCACTGGACCGAGCACGTATTCCCCGCGAACATTCCGTGGGACTATGCTTTTTATGTAGTGAACGACGTGGGTGCACACAGCTACGCCACGTATAGCTCGACGGATCCCTCATTTGTCGCAGGCAATAGTAATCCCGACGCTCTCGACGATCCTTTGTGGGCGGGATCACTGCCGCTGAGCTTTGGCGAACCCAAGCACGACGTATCCGGGAGCAGCGATTTCACGCATGCCTTGGGCTACTCGTACAGCAAGGATCCAAAGTTCATGTATTGCGCCGAGGACATGAGCGTGAACGGCCCTGACAACTGGTGGTTGTCGCATTGCGGCCTTTCTGGTGGGTCCTCGGGTGGCCCTTGGGTGCAGCCGATGATTACGACGAGCGGCACCGGTCCGGTCATTTCGGTGAATTCATGGGGCTACACGACCGGGCCGGGCATGGCGGGTCCAAAGTTGTTCAACACTTCTGCCGCGTGTGTTTTCGGTAATGCAAAAGGCACTGCGCTTACCACCACAGCAGGAGTCGCGGTTACCTGCCCGTAACCAGGTAGTTCGAGATCCGCCACCTTTCGGCAAGGGTGGGGCGCTGCACTGGATGCCGCGAATCCCGAAAACCGCTCGAGCTTCGCCCGTTACACCTCAGCCACAAGCAGCGTGGCGCTGCTTGGCGACCGCCAGCACCTCGTCCGGATCGCGCCGCCACCAGTTGGCCCTGGAGAAGATTTCCACCTCGTGAAATCCGCGATACCCCGCGCCCTCGATCCACGAACGGATGCGCTTCAGGTCGATCACGCCGTCGCCCATCATGCCGCGGTCGAG
>MERE01000161.1:8661-10044 GCA_001771975.1 Betaproteobacteria bacterium RIFCSPLOWO2_02_FULL_68_150
ACGGATCTGCGCCCGCAGCTGCGGATCCCACCAGACGTGGTAGACGTCCACCGCGACGCCGAGCGCGCCTGTCTTACGCGCATCGAGCGCATCGCACAGGTCGAGTGCCTGCGCGAGCGTGTTGACGCAGGCGCGATCGGCCGCGTACATCGGGTGCAGCGGCTCGATCGCAAGTGGAACGCCGCATTGCCTGGCGTGCGGCAGGATCGCAGCGATCCCTTCCTTCACCTGCTCGCGCGCGCCGGCGAGATCGCGCGAGCCCTGCGGCAGCCCGCCCACGACGAGCACCAGGCACTTCGCACCGATCGTCGCCGCATCCTCGATCGCCTTGCGGTTGTCGCCGATCGCCGCCCTGCGCGCGGCCGCGGTGCGCGCCGGAAACATGCCGCCGCGGCAAAGTCCGGTCACGGTCAGCCCGGCGGCGCGAATGCGCCGCGCCGCCTTCGCAGCGCCGAGTTCGTCCAGCTTGTCGCGCCAGGGCGAAATGCCGCGAATGCCGTGGCGCGCGCAGCCCTCGATCATCTGCGCGAGGTTCCAGCGCTCGCGCACCGTGGCGGTGTTGAGCGAGAGCCGTTGCGGATCAGGCGATGCCATGGAGCGCGAGCAGCTGCTTCATGCGCCGGCAGGCGAGCGCGGGATCGGCGAGCAGGCCGGCGGCTTCGGCGAGGCGGAACAGCTCCGCGAAATGCAGCAGGTGCCGCGCCGACTGCTGTCCGCCCACCATGACGAAGTGCTCCTGGTGGCCGTTGAGCCAGGCGAGGAACACGATGCCCGTCTTGTAGAAGCGCGTCGGGGCGCGGAAGATGTGGCGCGCGAGCGGCACCGTGGGGGCGAGGATCTCGTGGTAGGTCGCGCGATCGCCCGCGGCGAGCGCACTGAGCGCCGCGGAGGCCGCCGGCGCGATGGCGTCGAAGATCCCGAGCAGCGCGTCCGAATGCCCCTCGCGGTCACCTTCGATCAGCTCGGCGAAATTGAAGTCGTCCCCGGTGTACATGCGCACGCCGGCCGGAAGCCGTCGGCGCATCGCGATTTCCCGATCCTTGTCGAGGAGCGAGATCTTGACGCCATCCACTTTCGCCGCATGGCGGCGGATGACGTCGAGGCAGACGTTCATCGCCGCGCCGTGATCGCCATGGCCCCAGTAGCCGGCGAGCGCCGGGTCGAACATCTCGCCCAGCCAATGGATGATCACGGGCGCCCTCACCTGCGACAGGATGCGGTCGTAGACCCGGCCATAGTCCTCCGGCGAGCGCGCGCACGCGGCGAGCGCGCGGCTCGCCATCAGGATGATGCGGCCGCCGAGCTTCTCGATCGCCGCGCATTGCGCTTCAAAGGCGGCGATCACGTCCGCGAGCTGCAGATCCGGATTCGGCGCCAGCTGGT
>MERE01000161.1:10109-10516 GCA_001771975.1 Betaproteobacteria bacterium RIFCSPLOWO2_02_FULL_68_150
ATCAGGGCGAGCGAGCTCGGCCAGTCCAGGCCCATGCCGCGCTGCGCGGTGTCCATGGCTTCCGCCAGCCCCAGGCCCCAGGACCAGAGATGGCGGCGATAGGCGAGCGTCGCCTC
The DNA here is from genome assembly GCA_001771975.1 of Betaproteobacteria bacterium RIFCSPLOWO2_02_FULL_68_150. Lineage (GTDB taxonomy): Bacteria > Pseudomonadota > Gammaproteobacteria > Burkholderiales > SG8-39 > 2-02-FULL-66-14. Next base: position 10,226 of record MERE01000161.1, read on the forward strand.
CCAATCGACCGCCGCCTCGAGCCAGGGCTCGCGCGCAGAAAGCGGGTCGGCCACCACGTGCGCCGCCGCCAGCGCACGGCGCGTGAACGGCCGCGAAGGACGCGCGTAGCCCCGCGCTGCGCGCACCGCGTACGCTTCGAGCTTTCCGTCGCCCGTGGGCAGCGCAATCGTCTGGAGCGTGTCGCGCTTCATGCCTTCAGGTCCGGTACCTTGAGCCAGCGGCGTTGCTTCCAGCTCCGCAATCCCAGCTCGGCGAGCTGCACGCCCTTCGCGCCCTCGAGCAGGTTCCAG
>MERE01000162.1:0-4786 GCA_001771975.1 Betaproteobacteria bacterium RIFCSPLOWO2_02_FULL_68_150
GGCGATTTTTTCGCCCATCGCCGGCATGATCATGTTCGCCGCGATCCAGTTCATGTTCCGCAATCTGGCGCTGTCCGCCGCCATGATGGGCGTTTCGATGGTCGCAATCATCTGGAGCATGGGCCTCCTGATCGGCGCCGGTTTTCCGGTGCACATCATGAGTTCGATGGCGCCGGTTTTCCTGATGGCCATCGCCACCGACAGCATTCACATCTTCAACGAGTTCTACTTTCGCTACCGGGAGCGCGGCGACCGGCTCGCAGCGATCCGGGAAACGATGGCGGCGGTGAGCCGGCCGGTGCGCTACACGGCGCTCGCCACGGCGGCGGGTTTTGCCGTGCTCCTGTTCATGAACATCGTTCCGGTGAAGGTGTTTGGCGCATTGATCGCGTTCGGCACGGTGGTGCTGCGCCTGCTCTCGTTCAGCTTCATTCCGGCCGTTCTCACGTTCGTGCGCGAGGACCGGCTCGCGCGCGCCGCGCAGGGCGAGAGCGTTGAATCGGACCGTACGGCGCGCATCCTCGGCGGCCTGGGCGCCTTCGGCGCGGGCCATCCGCGGCTCGTCACCGCGGTTGCGCTGGTGCTGGTTGCACTTGCCGTCTGGGGTACCTCGAAGATCCACGTGAACAACAATCTCGTCGCCTGGTTCAAGGCGTCGAGCGAAATCCGCGTTGCCGATACGGCGATGAACCGCGCGCTCGGCGGCACTTCTCTCGGCTATCTGGTCGTGCAGTCGGAGGAAGCCGAATTCATGAAGCGGCCCGAGGCGATGCGCTGGCTCGAGGGCCTGCAACGCCATCTCGAAGCCATGCCGGTCGTCGGCAAGACCTTTTCGGTGGCCGACTACGTCAAGCGCATCAATCGGGTGCTGCATGACGACGAGGCGAAGCACGACGTGGTGCCCGACACCCGCGATGCCGTCGGCCAGTATCTGTTCCTCTTCAGCATGTCGGCCAAGCCCTCCGACCTGGACAACGTCGTGACCCCGGATTACCGCGCGGCCAACCTGTGGATCCAGCTCAAGACCTGGGACGCCGCGGCAATGCGCCAGGTGATCGCGGCCGCGGCCGACTACCAGAAGATGGCTCCGCTGAGAGTCACGCTAAAGCCGGCGGGAATCGCGTACTTCAACATGGTTTGGAACGATGAGGTTCTCGGCGATCTGGTGCGCGGTTTTGTGATCGCCCTGTTGGTGGTGTTCGCCATTCTTGCGCTGAATTTCCGCTCCCTCAGATGGGCCGTGGTGGGCTACGTGCCGCTCCTGTTCACGATCCTGCTCATTTACGGCGTGGTCGGCTTTACCGGGAAGGATTTCGACATGCCGCTCTCCGTCATGTCTACGCTCTCGCTCGGGATGGCAGTGGATTTCGCGATTCATTTCATCGGTCGATTCCGGCAGCGCCTGGCGGAAACCGGCGGCCTCGACCCGGCGGGCGCGCTGCGATGGACGGCGGCGCGCCCGGGCAAGGGGATACTGCGCAACGCCGTGCTGTTTGCCGGCGCGTTCTCGGTGATGCTGTTCGCACCGCTGACGCCTTACATTGCGGTGGGCGCTTTTATCGTCGCCATGATGCTGCTGTCTGCCCTGCTCACCCTGGTGTTGCTCCCGGCGATGGTGGTGCTCGGCCAGCGCTGGCTGTTGAAGGGAGGTTGATATGAGGCTTTGGTTCGCGTTGCTCGCGGCGCTCGTGCCGTTGCAGGTCCTGGCGCTGTCCGGCGAGGAGGTGATGAAGAAGTCCCAGGCGGCGTTTCTCTATGCGGGCAGGGACTTCAAGGCGCGCGTCGTGATGAAACTCATCAACAAGGACGGCCAGGAGCGGATACGCGAGCTGACCATGTTGCGCAGAAACTCGGGCGAGGCGGGCGGGGATCAGAAGTATTTCATGTATTTTTTTCAGCCCGCCGACGTGAAGGACATGACTTTCATGACCTTCAAATACCCGGCCAAGGACGACGATCGCTGGCTGTTCGTGCCGGCGCTCAACATGGTCAAGCGCATCGCCGCCCAGGACAAGCGGTCCAGCTTCGTCGGCTCGGACTTCACCTACGAAGACGTCTCCGGCCGCGACATCGAGGACGACGCGCACGCCATCGAGCGCGAGGAAAAGCTCGGCGGCAGGGATTGCTACGTCGTGAAGAGCACGCCCAGGGCGGGGGACGCCGACTTCGGGCATCGATTCACTTGGGTGGACAAGGCGAGCTTGCTGCCGCTCAAGGAGGAGCAATACGACAGGAAGGGCGTGCGCTACAAGCTTTTCACGGCCGACGAGGTGGCCGAGGTCAAAGGTTTTCCCACCGTCACCCGGCGCACCATGAAGAACCTGCAAAGCGGGCACCGCAGCGAGGTCAGGTACGTCAAGTCGGACTACGACCTCGGGATCGAGGACAGCCTGTTCACCGAGCGGTTCCTCCGGCAGCCGCCGCGCAAGTGGATCGAGTGAATGTGCGGCGCGCGCTCGCGCTGACGGTCTCGCTGCTCGCCGCCCCCGCGGCGGCGGACCTGACAGTCTCCGGCTTCCTGCAGCAGAACACTGCGTTCAACGCCAGCGGCGCCAATCCCGATGGCCGCAATTACAAGTGGCTCGAGGAGCGCGCGCAGCTCAAGCTTGACGCGAGCGGCGGGAGCTGGCGCGGCTACTTCAAGGGCGACGCGTACTACGACCACCTCGGCCGGGGCGAGGGGACCGAAGTGCGCGAAGCCTTCGTCGACTATTCAGCCGGCGCATTCGACGTGCGCGTCGGGCGCCAGGTGATCACCTGGGGACTTGGCGATCTGGTGTTCGTGAACGACGTGTTCCCCAAGGACCACGAGGCGCTGTTCTCGGGCCGCCCCCTGGAATACCTCAAGCGGGGCGTGGACGCGGTGAAGCTCGGCGCCTATCCGGACCTGGCATCGTTCGAATTCGTATTGGCGCCGTCATTTCGCGAAAGCCGCATTCCGGAGGCGCGCCGTTTCCGGCTTTTCGATCCCCTGCCCACGGTGACGAATCACGAGTCGATGAAGCCCGACCGGGGCGAATGGGGCCTGCGCGCCTATCGCGACGTGGCCGGCTACGATGTCGCCATCCACCTCTACCGCGGCTTCCAGCGAACGCCCTCGATGCGGCCGGACAACCTCGCGGCGCCAGCGCGCATCACCTTCTTCTATCCGGAGCTGTCGGTTTTCGGGGCAAGCCTCTCGGGCCGCGCCGGGCCCGGGGTCCTGAGCCTCGAGGCCGCCTACTATGACTCGCGCGAGGACCGCCCGGGCAGCGACTTCACCGTACCGAACTCCCAGACGCGCCTGCTCGCCGGCTACCAGTTGCAGCCCTGGGAGGACTTCACGCTCAACCTGCAGTACTACGCCGAGGGCATGCACGATTACGCGGCGTACCGAGCCGCGCTGCCCGCGGGCTTTCCGCTCGAGAAGCGGTGGAGCCACACTGCCAGCGCCCGCGCGACGCAGTTTTTCCTGCACCAGACGATGCGCCTTTCTGTCTACGCGTCGTACAACGCGAGCACCGGCGATTACTTCGTCAATCCGGAGCTGCGCTACAGCTTTACCGACCGCATCGGGGGGGCGCTCGGCGCGAACGCCTTCGGCGGCAAGCCCTGGGGCCAGTTCGGGCAGCTTTCCCGAGACGACAACATTTACGTGCAGCTGCGCTACGAGTTCTGATCGCCCGTCGGAGAATCCGGGGTCGAACGCTCACGGCGCATAAAGCGCGTTTAACCGCCGACCAGTCGGACCATTTGGACAGGCTGCGGGCGCGCCGGTATCGTGCCGTGAGGCAAATCATCCGGTTTGCTTTCGATCGCAGCGGTCGAAATCAACGAGGGAGAATCGATTCCATGAAGCTCAAAACAAGCGCTTTCGCAATCGCCATCGCCGCGATGGCGGCGTCGCCGGCATTTGCCGAACCCGTGCTGATGACAGGAGAGTGGACCAAGGGGTTGTGCACGGCGTGGAACAACGAGCCGGTGCTTACCGGGAAACTCACCGAGTCGGGCTGGGTGAAGAACGACAAGGGGCGCGGCTTCAAGGTGATCCAGATCTACCGCAGCGAATGCGCCAAGAAGCCGACCGCGGAGATCCGCATCGCGCTCAAGGACGGCAAGGCGGCCTGCGTGTACGGCGGTGCGGTGGAGACGACGCGGCTCGACAGCGGCGCGGACTACGTCATGGACGCCGAAACGCGCCACTGGGAGGAGATGGGCCGCGGCGAGTACGGGCCGATGCGGGCGATGTTCTTCGGCCGGCTGTCATTCGACGGCCCGATGGGCGAGGCCATGGGCAACATGGGCCCGTTCGAAGCGTTCCTCACGCTGGTGGGGAAGGTTCCGTACGATTCCAGGAGCTGCGCGAAATAGCCAGCTTGTCGATCGGACAAAAAAGGGCCGGATTGCTCCGGCCCTTTTCATTTTCGCCTGCTGCGCCGGCGCTTACATCTTCCAGCCGTAGGCAACGCCGAACGAGTTCTGGTACATCTTCAGGGTTTCGGTTCCCCCGATACCGATCAGCGCGGTAGCGGACGGCCCGGTCACCGATTTGTCGAAGGCGTGCATGTACGAAAGCGTCAGTTCGGACTTGTTGGGAAGCGTCCAGGTCGCGCCGAGCGTGAGGTGCGTTTCCACGACGCCCGGGGCGATGATGTTGAAGCTCACATCGTCCATGCTGTTGCCGCGGATCGGCGATTTCCCGTAGTTCAGTCCGGCGCGCACGGTCAGGGCCTTGGTGTACTCGTACTCCATCCCCAGCTTGAACACGGTCTGGTCGCGCCAGTTGAAGCCCGATCCGTTCGAGTCA
>MERE01000162.1:5112-5296 GCA_001771975.1 Betaproteobacteria bacterium RIFCSPLOWO2_02_FULL_68_150
TTCGTTGGGGTTGCTCGAGAATCCCAACTCGCCGAAAGCCTGTAGGCCGTCCACTTTGAAACGCTGATACGCGAAGAGCGGGGAAACGCCGAGCGAGTGCCGTTCGTTCAACTTGTACGCGGCGGTGGGCGCCACTATGAGCTGCATCATGTCGACCCCCAGGCGCCCACAGCCGAACAGCATG
>MERE01000163.1 GCA_001771975.1 Betaproteobacteria bacterium RIFCSPLOWO2_02_FULL_68_150
ATTCCGACATCAATTACAAGGACGCGCTCGCCGCGACCGGCAAGGGCCGCATCCTGCTGCGGCCGAGCTGCATCGGCGGCATCGACCTCTCGGGTACCGTGGTGTCGTCGGGCGATGCCCGTTTCAGCAAGGGCGACGCCGTGCTCGCGGTAGGGCACGACCTCGGGGTGAAGCACCACGGCGGCTATGCCGAATATGCGCGCTTGCCGGCCGACTGGGTCGTCAAGCTGCCGCCCGGGCTCACGCTCTGGGAAGCTATGGCGTTCGGCACTGCGGGTTATACGGCGGGGCTCGCGATCCTGAAGATGGAGCTGAACGGCCTCAAGCCGGCCAACGGCCCGGTCATCGTCAGCGGCGCCACCGGCGGCGTGGGGTCGATCGCGATCGCGGCGCTCGCCCGGCTCGGCTATCACGTCGTGGCGCTGACCGGCAAGGAGGCGGAAGCCGGCTGGCTGACCGGAATCGGCGCCAGGGAGGTCAGGTTGAGAAAGGATCTCGACCTGACGAAGATCAAGCCGCTCGACCGCGCGACCTGGGCGGGGGCGGTCGACAACCTTGGCGGCGAGGTGCTCGCCTGGATGGCGAGCACGATGAAGGTCAACGGGGTGATCGGCTCGATCGGCATGGCGGCAAGCCCCAAACTGAACACCTCAGTGTTTCCGTTCATCCTGCGCGGGGTCAGCCTGCTCGGGATCAATTCCACGGACGCGCCCGGCCCGGAGCTCGAGCGCGAGGCATGGCGTCGTCTCGCGACCGACCTGCGGCCACCGATGCTGAAGGACATTGCGCGCACCATCGCCTTCGACCAGCTGCCGGCGGCGTTCGACGATTTCATCCAGGGCCGGGTGCGCGGCCGTACCGTGGTGGACCTGAATCCGTAAGGCGGGCGTAAGCGCCCGCGCGAACAATTGTCGCATCTGCCGGGGAGAACCGTGATGGCCAGCTACAAGGAATTCCACCGCCGCTCGATCGAGCAGCGCGATGCGTTCTGGAGGGAAGAAGCCTCGCGGGTCGATTGGCACAAGCCGTTCACGCGCGTGCTCGACTATTCGCGCCCGCCTTTCGCCAGGTGGTTCGTCGGCGGCGAGACGAACCTTTGCCACAATGCGATCGACCGCCACCTCGCGGCGCGCGGCGACCAGAAGGCGCTGGTGTGGATCTCGACAGAAGTGAACCGGGAAAAGAGCTACACCTACCGCGAGCTGCATGCCGAGGTCCAGCGCGTCGCGGCGATGATGCAGGCGCTCGGCGTGCGGCGCGGCGACCGGGTCATCATCTACATGCCGATGATCGCCGAGCCTTGCGGCGCGCATCGACGATGCGCGGCCGCGGCTCATGATCACTGCCGATGGCGGCAGCCGCATGGGCAAGAAGGTGCTGTACAAGTCGCTGGTGGACGAGTCGCTCAAGCTGGCCCAGTCGCCGCCGGAGAAGGTCCTCATCTTCCGCCGCGGCCTCGACCCGGACATGCCGACGGTGGCGGGGCGCGACGTCGACTGGCACGAGTTTGCCGCGCCGCACGCCGGCGCGCAGGTGCCCTGCGCCTGGCTCGAGTCGAACGAGCCGTCCTACATCCTCTATACCTCGGGCACGACCGGCAAGCCGAAGGGCGTGCAGCGCGACGTCGGCGGCTACTGCGTGGCGCTCGCCTCGTCGATGGAGCTGATCTACTGCGGCCACGCCGGCGAAACCATGTTCACCACCTCGGACATCGGCTGGGTGGTGGGGCACTCCTACATCATCTACGGGCCGCTCATTGCCGGCATGACTACCATCATGTACGAAGGGGTGCCGATCCGTCCGGACGCGGGCATCTGGTGGAAGATCGTGCAGGACCACAAGGTGACGGTGATGTTTTCGGCGCCGACCGCGATTCGCGTGCTCAAGAAACAGGACCCGGCTTATCTCAGCAAGTACGACCTCGGTTCGCTGCGGCACCTGTTTCTCGCCGGCGAGCCGCTCGACGAGCCGACGCACGTCTGGATCGCGGGGGCGCTCAAGAAACCGGTCATCGATCACTACTGGCAGACGGAAACGGGGTGGCCGATCCTGTCGGCGGTGCCCGGCGTCGAGCAGACCCGGAACAAGTTCGGCAGCCCGTCGTTCCCGGTCTATGGCTACGACCTGCAGCTGCTGCGCGAATCGGACGCCTCCGAAGCCGGGCCTGACGAGAAGGCCGTGGTGGCGATCGTGCCGCCGCTGCCGCCCGGCGTCATGAGCACCGTGTGGGGCGATGACGAGCGCTTCGTCAAGACCTATTTCACGACCTTCGCCAGCAAGATGGTGTACGCGACCTTCGACTGGGGCATCCGCGACCGGGACGGCTATTACTTCATCCTCGGGCGCACCGACGACGTGATCAACGTCGCCGGACATCGCCTGGGCACGCGCGAGATCGAGGAGGCGGTGAGCATGCACGCGAACATCGCCGAATGCGCCGTGGTCGGCGTCGCCGACGCCCTGAAGGGCCAGATGCCGCTCGCCTTCGCGGTAGCGAAGGACACCTCGACGCTCGCCAGCCCGGAAGGACGCAAACAGCTGGAGAAGGAAGTGATGGAAACGGTGGACCGGCAGCTCGGCGCCATCGCGCGGCCCAAGGCGGTGCATTTCGTGACCCTGCTGCCGAAGACGCGCTCGGGCAAGACGCTGCGGCGCGCGATCCAGGCGCTCGCCGAAGGGCGCGACGCGGGCGACCTGACTACAATCGAAGATCCTGCGGCGCTCGAGCAGCTCACGAGCGCGCTGGCCGGAAAATGAAGACACGCCCGGAATTGACGTTGGCTGACTGTGAACGCGTCGCTGCCGCCGCCGTGGCGCAAGCGCAGCGTAACCAGTGGGTCGTGGCGATTGCGATCCTGGACGACGGCGGCCATCTGCTGCACTTCGTGCGCATGGATGGCGCGACGCCGGCGAATGCCGCGATCGCGGTGGAGAAGGCGCGCACTGCAGCATTGTCGCGGCGCACCAGCGGCAGCTGGGAGGAGCGCGTCAAGGCCGGCCGTACCTCGATGCTCAAGATGCCCGGCATCCTGCCGGTGCAGGGCGGAGTGCCGATCATGGTCGACGGTACGTGCATCGGCGGCGTCGGCGTGTCCGGCGTCCAGTCGCACGAGGACGAGCAAATCGCACAGGTCGGAATCGATGCGCTGCTCAAGCGCTAACGGAATATCGGACCCTCCAGTATCGTTCGCCCCTCGGGGGACGTCCCCGCATAGGAGGAGATTTGCATGTTCAGAGTCATTGTCGGCGCGCTGCTCGCCGCCGTCGCGTTCTGTGCCAATGCGCAAGTCTATGGGCCGCCCATCACGCTGGAGCAGGCCAGAAAGGTGATGGCGGCAGCCGAAGCCGAGGCGAGGAAGAACAATTTCAATATGGGGGTCGCGATTGTCGACGCAGGCGGGCACTTGGTCCTGTTCCAGCGCATGGACGGGACGCAATTCGTCAGCGAAAACGTCGCGCGCGAGAAGGCTTGGTCGGCGGCAGCGTACAAGCGCCCGGGCAAAGCCTTCATGGACCGCCTGGCGAAGGGCGGCGAGGACCTGCTCATCCTGCAGCTGCATGGCGTGGTCTCGGCCGACGGCGGCGAACCGATCATCGTCGACGGCAAGCTGATCGGCGCCATCGGCGTCTCGGGCAGCTCTGCCGCGAATGACGGAGTCGTGGCAAGGGCGGGCGCGGCCGCGTTGAAGTAGACGCCTCGCCGATCTGCCGGACGGCGCCCGCGGGCGCCGTTTTCGTTTATGCTTCAGGCGTGATCCGCATTTGCGCCGCAGCGGCCCTGATCCTGTTCGCGCCCGGGTTGCGCGCGGGCTGCAATGACGCGCCGGGACCCGGCGTCGACTGGTCCGGTTGCAGCAAGGAGCGGCTCGTGCTGACGGGCGCTTCGCTGCCCAAGGCAAAATTCGATCGCGCGGTGCTCGCCGGGATGAATTTCAGCTCCGCCGACCTCTCCGGCGCGAGTTTCCAGGCTGCGGAGTTCAATCGCACGTCGTTCCGCAACGCGAATCTGGAGGGCGCCCGGTTCGACAAGGCGGTTGCCATCCGGAGCAATTTCTCCGCTGCGCGGATGGGCGCCGTGTCTCTGGAAAAGGCGGAATTCCTGCGCTCTAACCTCGCCGCGGCGCAGCTCGGCGGGGCGAACCTGTCCAAGGGTGACTTCAAGCGTTCCAACTTCGCCCAGGCGGATCTCACGAATGCCGTACTGCGCTACGCGAACATTTCGCGTGCCAACTTCGTCGCCAGCAAGCTGGCCGGCGCCGATTTGGCGCACGCCTTCACATTGGGTTCGAATTTCGCCGGCACCGACCTGTCCGCGGCGAAGGGCCTGACTCAGGAGCAGCTCGAGGTCGCCTGCGGTGACGCCCATACCCGCCTTCCGGCGAAATTGAAGAAGCCCGTGTCGTGGCCGTGCACCGATTGAGGCGCGCCAGGGCGAGGGCGCGATGAACGGGCGCGACGAAAGCCGCCAACGCCTGAGTGCGATTCTGGCCGCCGACGTGGCCGGCTTTTCACGGCTCATGAGCGCAGACGAACAGGCGACGGTTGCCGCGCTCGAGGCCTGCCGCGCCGTATTTCGCGAGCGCATCGTGATGCATGCCGGACGGGTCGTCGATACGGCCGGCGACAGCGTGCTGGCGGTATTCGACAGCGTGCTCGACGCGGTGGCCTGCGCGGTCGCGGTGCAGGGCGCGCTGCGCGCGCACAACGATCCGCTGCCGGAGGCGCGGCGCATGCTGTATCGCATCGGCGTCAATCTTGGCGACGTGATCACGCGGCCGGACGGCACGGTGTACGGCGACGGCGTCAACATCGCGGCGCGCATCCAGAGTCTCGCCGAAGCGGGCTGCGTAGCGGTCGCCGGCAGCGTGCGCGACAGCGTCGCGGGCAAGCTCGGCCTGGCGTTGGTCGATCTGGGCGAGCAGGAGGTCAAGAACATCGCCCGCCCGGTACGCGTGTTCCGCGTAGCCACCGTCAACCCGGCCGCAGCGCCGGCGCGCGCCAAGGGCGAGGGCCCGGCGCCGCTGCGTGAGCGGCCGGACAAGCCGTCGATCGCGGTGCTGCCATTCAACAACATGAGCGGCGATCCCGAGCAGGAGCATTTCGCCGACGGCATCACCGAAGACATCAT
>MERE01000164.1 GCA_001771975.1 Betaproteobacteria bacterium RIFCSPLOWO2_02_FULL_68_150
TTCTCGCGCGAGTCGACGATGACGCGCGCGGTCTCGGCCGACACCATGTCGCGCAGCACGCGCTGCGCGAGCGACAGGTCCTGGTAGAGCAGCTGCGGCGGTTGCGCACCCAGCGCGCGCTCTCCCAGGTCGCGCCAGAGGTGGCGCAGGTACTCGATGTCGGCGCGCAGCTCGTCGCCGGAGGCGCTCTCGGCGAGCGTGCGCAGGATGAAGCCGCCCTTTTCGTCCGGCGGCAGGAGTTCCTTGAGCTTGTCGCGCAGCAGCTGCCGCTCGGCTTCGTCCTCGATGCGCTGCGAGATGCCGATGTGCGGGTCGCGCGGCAGATACACCAGCATCCGTCCGGCGATCGACACCTGGGTCGAAAGCCGCGCACCCTTGGTGCCGAGCGGGTCCTTGACCACCTGCACCAGCAGCGGCTGTCCTTCGGCGAGGAGCTTCTCGATCGGCTTCGGCGCCTCGCCGCCGTTCGCCGCGCCGGCACGGCGGTGCTCCCAGATGTCGGCGACGTGCAGGAAGGCGGCGCGCTCCAATCCGATCTCGACGAATGCCGACTGCATGCCCGGCAGCACGCGCGCCACGCGCCCCATGTAGATGTTGCCGACCAGTCCCCGGTTCGCGGCGCGCTCGACCAGCAATTCCTGCACCTGGCCGGCGCCGATCACCGCGACGCGCGTTTCCTGCGGCGTGACGTTGATCAGGATCTCTTCGGCCATGGGCGTAATCGCGCGTCCAACTCAGTGCGGCCGCAGCGTGCCGGTTGCCTCGCGGCGATCGGGTGACGCGTCCATGCGCTCGAGCAGCTGCGCGGTCTCGAAAAGCGGCAGGCCGACAATGCCGGAATGGCTGCCGCGGATCTCGACGACGAAGCGCGCTGCGCGCCCCTGGATGGCGTAGGCGCCTGCCTTGTCGTCGCATTCGCCGCTCGCGACGTAGTCCTCGATCTCGCTCGCGGCGAGCTGGCGGAACTCGACGTCGGACACCGACAGTGCCGATTCCAGCCGCGACCCGTAACTCAGCGCGACTGCCGTGAGTACTTCGTGCCGCCGGCCCGCAAGCGCCGCCAGCATCGCCGCCGCCTCGCGGCGATCGAGCGGCTTGCAAAAGATGTGCTCGCCGAGCGCGACCGCGGTGTCGGCGGCGAGCACCGGCGCCTGCGGCAGCCGGCGTTGCAGTAGCCGCTGCCAGCCCGCTGCGGCCTTGGCGCGCGCGACCCGCATCACGTACTGGCGCGGCGTTTCGCCGGCTCTCGGCGCCTCGCTCACCTCGGGATCGGACGCCGGCAGGGCGCGAAACAGCAGCAGGTGGAAGCGCACACCGATGTGCGCCAGCAGTTCCCGGCGGCGCGGACTGCGCGAAGCCAGATAGATCGAGCGGTCGAGCGGCGGCGCCATGGGGGATTTTTCAGTTTAGCAAAGCTACCCGCGGTGGTAGGGATGGCCTGCCAGCAGCGTGGCGGCGCGATAGAGTTGTTCGCACAGGAGCACCTGCGCGAGCGCGTGCGGCAGCGTGAGCGCCGACAGCTGCAGCAGCAGCGCGGCTTCGCGCTTGAACCCGGCATCGAGCCCGTCCGGACCGCCGATCACGAACGCGACCGGATCGCCTGCGCGGCGCCAACGCTCGAGCTGCAGCGCGAACTGCGCCGTGCTCAGGCCGCCGCCGCGCTCGTCGAGGGCGACCAGGCGCGCGCCCTGCGCGAGCCGCCTCCGGAGCCGCTTGGCGGCTTCCGCCTTGAGTTCGAGGCACTGCACTTCGAAGCCGCGCGGCATGCGCCGCAGATACTCGGTGCGCGCCTCGAGCGCCCAGCGCGGCAGCCTAGCGTCGAATGCGACGACGTACAGCTTGGGCACGTTTCAGCCGGACTTGCTTGCCGCCCCAGATCTCTTCCAGGTTGTAATAGCTGCGCGCGTTCGGGTGCATCAGATGCACCACGATGTCCCCCAGATCGACCAGCAGCCATTCGGAACCGGCGCCGCCTTCGACGCCGCGCACCGTGGCGCCGAGCGCCCTGAGCCGGTCGCGCACGTGCTCGGCGAGCGCCTTCACCTGGCGCGTCGAATCGCCCGTGGCGATTACCACGCGCTCGAAGATCGGCGACAGCCGCGCCACGTTGAAGACCACGATGTCGCGGCCCTTGACGTCTTCCAGCGCCGCGACCACGGCGCGCTGCTTCTTACGGATGTCCATAGAGATGATGGGTTTGGATGTAGTCGAGCACAGCGGGCGGCAGCATCGCGGATACGTCATCGCCGCGTGCGATGCAGGTCCGGATTTCCGAGCCCGAGACTGCGAGCGGAGGCATCGACACGCGGGTCACGCTGGCCGGCGGCTCGGGCCACCCGGGGCGCGCGAACACCGCAATACGGCAAAGACGGGGGAGTTCTCGCCAGCGGTGCCAGGTTTCGATCTTCGAATACTGATCGGCGCCCATGAGAAGCACGAGGGATATCCCGGTGAGTTCCGAGCGCAGCGAAGCCAGCATGTCGTAGCTGTAGCCACTGCCGCCGGGTGCCAGTTCGCGCTCATCGATCGCGTAGCGCGGCTCGCCGCCGATCGCCAGCTCGAGCATCGCAACGCGATGCGGCGCAGCCGCGACGGGCGGTTCGCGATAGCGCGGTGCGCCGGTCGGAATCCAGAGCACGCGCTCGAGATCCAGTGCGGCGAGCGCCGTGCGCGCCAGTTCCAGATGCGCGTTGTGTACCGGGTCAAAGGTGCCGCCGAGGACGCCGAGCGGGCGCACTAGGCGCGGATTTCCCCATGGCCGAACACCACGAACTTCTGCGTCGTCAGACCCTCGAGACCGACCGGGCCGCGCGCATGCAGCTTGTCGGTGGAAATGCCGATCTCCGCGCCCAGGCCGTACTCGTAACCGTCGGCGAAGCGCGTCGAGGCGTTCACCATCACCGAGCTCGAATCGACTTCGCGCAGGAAGCGCTCGGCGCGGGCGCGGTCCCCGGTCACGATCGCGTCGGTATGCTGCGAGCCGTACTGCGCGATGTGCTCGATCGCTTCGTCGATGCCCTGCACCACGCGGATCGACACCACCGGTGCCAGCCATTCGGTGCGGTAGTCCTGTTCGGTGGCCGTCCTGGCCGCCGGCACCAGCCGCCGCGTCGCCTCGTCGCCGCGCATCTCGACGCCTTTGGCCTGGTAAATGCGGGCGATCTCCGGCAGCACGCGCGGCGCGATTGGCGCCGCGACCAGCAGGGTTTCGAGCGTATTGCAGGTGGCATAGCGCTGTGTCTTGGCGTTGTCGGCGATGCGCACCGCCATCGCCGGATCGGCGCCATCGTCGATGTAGACGTGGCACACGCCTTCGAGGTGCTTGAGCATCGGGATGCGCGCCTCGCGCGCCAGGCGCGCGATCAGTTCCTTGCCGCCGCGCGGCACCAGGATGTCGACGTATTCGCGCATCGTGATCAGCTCGCCCACCGCGGCGCGGTCGGCCGTGGCGACGACCTGCACCGCCGACTCCGGCAGCCCGGCTGCCAGGAGCCCGGTGCGCACGCAGGCGGCAATCGCCTGGTTGGAGTGCAGCGCTTCCGAGCCGCCGCGCAGGATGCAGGCGTTGCCTGCCTTGAGGCACAGCGCGGCCGCGTCCGCAGTCACGTTGGGGCGCGACTCGTAGATGATGCCGATGACGCCGAGCGGCACGCGCATGCGCGCCACTTCGATACCGCTCGGGCGCGTGACGCGGTCCGAGATGGTTCCGACCGGATCGGCCAGCGCCGCCACGTGCTCCAGTCCGTCGGCCATCTGCTCGATCGTGGCCGGCGTGAGCGTGAGACGGTCGATGAAGGCGGCGTCGAGGCCGACGCGCACCGCCTCGTCCACGTCGGCGCGGTTCGCTTCCAGCAGTTGGGCCGCACGCAAGCGGATCTCGGCCGCCATCGCGCGCAGCGCCCGGTTCTTGGCGTCGGTAGAGGCGCGTGCGAGCAGGCGCGCGGCGGCGCGCGCCGCGCGCCCGAGCTCGCGCATGTAGGCGCGCACGTCAACCGATCTTTCGTGCGCCTTCGGTTCCATCGATCAATTCTAAACCCAGCCCGATGAGCTGATCCCAGGGCTCGCCGGGCCCGACCCCCTTGATCGCTCGATCGATGCGCGCGGCCTGGGCGAGGGCACGCTGCAGCGCGCTGCGCTCGACGCGCCGCAGTGCTGCGCGCATCGGTGTCTGGCGTGCGCCCCACACCCGATTGTCGCGCAGCACCTGCTCGAGTGCGCGGCCGCCCGCCAAGCCGGCGCCGATCCGCAGCAGCGTGCGCAGATCCTCCGCTATCGCCCACAGCACGTAGGTCGGCGCCGTGCCTTCGCCGCGCAAGCCGTCGAGCACGCGCACATAGCGCGCCAGGTCGCCGGTGAGCAGGGCGGCACTGGCGTCGAAGGCATCGTAGCGCGCAACGTTTGCCACGGCGGCTTCGACCGCGCCGGGTGCGAGCTCGCCCGGGGGCAGCAGCAGCGCGAGCTTGGCCACTTCCTGGTGCGCCGCCAGCAGGTTGCCCTCGAAACGGTCGGCGAGAAACTCGAGCAGATCGCGGCCGGCGCGCTGGCGGTTGCGCGCCAGCCGCCCCCCGATCCACTCGGGCAGCCGCGCGCGCTCGACGGGCCACACCTCGACGATGACGCCCGCCGCGCCGAGCGCGCGGAACCACGCCGCGGCCTGCGTGGTCTTGTCCAGGCGCGGCAGCAACACCAGCGTGACGTCGCCGGGCGCGAGGCGGCTGCAGTAGCGCTCGATCGCTGCGGCGCCTTCGGCGCCCGGCTTGCCCGAGGCGATTCTCAATTCGACGATCTTCGCGCTGCCGAAAAGCGACTGGCTCGCCCCGGCGTGCGCGAGGCCGCTCCAGTCGAAACTGCGCTCCACGCTGAGGACTTCGCGCTCTGCGCAGCCGCTGCGCCGTGCGGCCGCACGCACCGCGTCGGCCGCCTCCAGTGCGAGCAGCGGCTCGTCGCCGTGAATCGTGTACAGCGCGGCGAGCGACTTGGCGAGATGCGCTTCGAGCTGTTCGGCCCTCAGCTGCATGGTTCAGCCTGGCGGCGCTTGCGGCGCCCTCGCGGTCGCCAGGCGGCGCATGATCTGCTGCACCATGTCCTGCTGCATGTCGCGATACAGCGCCTGCTCCTCGGCCTCCTTGGCGAGCAATTGCGCGTCGCTGTAGGTCATGTCGCGCGCCACCTGCAGCGAGACCGGTCGCAGGAACTCGCCGCCCTTGCCATCGTGCACCCGAAAGCCCACGCGGTAGAGCAGCCGGAACTCGCGCACGCGCCCTTCGGCCGTGAGCGAGAGGATCTCCTTCTGGCGCACTTCCTGGGTGAATTCGAGCCGTGCCTGGGCCTGTTGCGGGTCATCGACCACCGCGGTGCGGCTGCCGGAGCGGATGCTGCGCCTGAGTTCCAGCGCAATGGCGCCGCTGCCTGGCACGTGGATGCTGTCGAAAGGCAGCTCGGCCACGCCGCGCAGCTGGAAGCCGCAAGCGGTGATCAGCATGAGCGAAAACGCGGCGAGGGCGTTTCTCATACCACGATGTTGATCAGGCGTCCGGGAACGACGATCACTCTGCGGATTGCCTGGCCGCCGGCCGCTTTCCTGACCAGGTCGCTCGCGCGCGCGAACGCCTCGAGGTCGCTCGCAGCGAGCGCCTTGGGAGCTTTCAGCGACCCCTTCTTCTTGCCGTTCAGTTGCACCACGTAGTCGATCTCGTCGCGCTCGAGCGCCGCCGGATCGGGTTCGGGCCACGGCGCGGTCATGATGTCCTCGCCGAATTCGAGTATCTGCCAGAGCTTATGGCAAATATGCGGGGTGATGGGCGCGAGCAGGCGCAACAGGATCGAGAGACCCTCCTGCGTGACGCCATTCCTCCCCCCGGCAAACCTTTCCAGCGCGTTCAATATCTTCATCGCCGCCGAGGCCACCGTGTTGAACTGGTGCTTCGCGAGGTCGTAGTTCGCCTGCTTCAGCACCGAATGGATTTCGAAGCGCGTGGCGCTGGCCAACTGATCGCTCATGGCCGGACCGGGGCGGTCAAACTTTGCGCAGTAATTCCACAGCCGCTTCAGGAAGCGGTACGAGCCGTCGACGCTCTCGTCGCTCCATTCGAGCGTGTTGGTCGGCGGCGAGGCGAAGATGACGTAAAAACGCGCCGTGTCGGCGCCGTAGCGGTCGATCAAGGCCTGCGGATCGACGCCGTTGTTCTTCGACTTCGACATGGTGCCGATGCCGTCGTAGACCACGTCGCGGCCGTCGCGCGTTCGCGCGGCGAGGATCCTTCCCTTGCTATCCCGCGCCGCCTCGACGTCGGCCGGATTGATCCACTCTCGCCGGCCCTCTTCGGTGTCGAGGTAATACGACTCCGCCAGCACCATGCCCTGCGTGAGCAGGTTGGTGAAGGGTTCGGCGAGCGCCAGCAGGCCTTCGTCGCGCATCAGGCGCTGGAAGAAGCGCGAATACAGCAGGTGCAGGATCGCGTGCTCGATGCCGCCGATGTACTGGTCGACCGGCATCCAGTACGCGGCACGCGCGTCCACCATGCGCTCGGCGTTGTCGGGGCAGGCGAAGCGCGCGAAATACCAGGACGAATCGACGAAGGTGTCCATGGTGTCGGTTTCGCGGCGCGCCGGCCTGCCGCACGACGGGCATGCGGTGCGGTAGAACTCGGGCAGCTTGGCGAGCGGATTGCCGGTGCCGTCCGGAACCAGGTGCTCCGGAAGCTTGACCGGCAGTTGCTCGTCGGGCACCGGCACATCGCCGCAGGCCTCGCAATGCACGATCGGGATCGGGCAGCCCCAGTAGCGCTGCCGCGAAATGCCCCAGTCGCGCAGCCGCCACTGCACCTGCTTCTCGCCGAGGTTGCGCTGCTGCAGGTCGGCGGCGATGGCGTCCACGGCGCGCGCGTACTCGAGCCCGTCGTACTTGCCGGAATTGATGCAGCTGCCGTATTCAGCGTATTCGGGTTTCCACGGCGCGGGCACCGTGTCGCCGAGCGGGTGGCGGATCACCGGCTTGATCGGCAAGCCGTACCTGAGCGCGAATTCGTAGTCGCGCTCGTCGTGCGCCGGCACCGCCATCACCGCGCCTTCGCCGTAGCCCACGAGGACGTAATTCGCGACCCAGAGCGGAATGCGCTCGCCCGTGATCGGGTGCGTGCAGCTCAAGCCCGTCGGCAGGCCCTTTTTCTCGAGCTGCGCCAACTCGGCCTCGGTCACCGCACCGCGCCTGCAAGCCTCGACGAACTCGGCGATCTTCGGGTCGTGCCGCGCCGCCCAGGCGGCGATCGGGTGCTCGGCGGCCACCGCGCAGAACGTGGCGCCGAGCAGCGTGTCGGCGCGCGTCGTGAATACCCATAGCAGCCGGGCTTCGCCGTCGAGTTCGTAGGGGAAGGCGAGCCGCACCCCGCTCGAGCGGCCGAGCCAGTTCTTCTGCATCAGCTTCACCTGCTCGGGCCAGCCCGGCAGATCGTCGAGTGCGGCGAGCAGCTCCTCCGCGTAGGCGGTGATGCGCAGGAAGTACATCGGGATTTCGCGCTTTTCCACCGGGGCGCCGGTGCGCCAGCCGCGGCCGTCGATCACCTGCTCGTTGGCGAGCACCGTCTGGTCGACCGGGTCCCAGTTGACCACGCCGGTCTTCTTGTAGGCGAGGCCCTTGCGGTACAGGCGCGTGAACAGCCACTGGTTCCACCGGTAGTAATCGGGCGCGCAGGTGGCGAGCTCGCGGCTCCAGTCGAGCGCGAAACCGAGCGACTGGAGCTGCCGCTTCATGTAGCCGATGTTCTCCAGGGTCCACCGCGCCGGCGGCACCCGGTTGGCCATGGCGGCGTTCTCCGCCGGCAGGCCGAATGCGTCCCAGCCCATCGGCTGCAGCACGTTGTGGCCGCGCATGCGGTAATGGCGCGTGAGCACGTCGCCGATGGTGTAGTTGCGCACGTGCCCCATGTGCAGCTTGCCCGACGGATACGGGAACATCGACAGGCAATAGAATTTGGGCCGGGCGGGATCGCCGGCCTTCGGTTCAATGGAACGGAACGAGCCTCGGGACTCCCAGAATTCCTGGGCCTCGCGCTCGACGCGTTGTGGTTCGTAGTGCTCTTGCATGAGAGATTGCTTTGCTTCGCCCGGCAAACGCCAAATTATACGGGGCGCCCCGGCGCGACCGAAGTTATGCCCGCCGTATCGGCAATCGAAGACGCGCTTTGGTTGCAAGCTCCATCGCGAGCTGACGGACTCTTTCTTTTTCGGGTGGCCAGCCAACGATGTTCGCGTGTCGCGGATGGTCCTTTGGTGCGGAAACTACGTCCAACTTGGCGAACCGGACGTCGCTGGTCTCAATGTCGGCCCGGGCACGAGGCGATTCGTTCCTATTAGCTCCCGCTCTCTCGTAGCCGAGTTGCCAAATGCGATCTTCCGCGACGTCGTGAATTCGGAAAACCGACAGTTGTAGATTCACAGGAGGATCGAACGCGTGCCGCTTGACGCGGCCTGCGGTTCTTGCGAAAAGCTTGTCGGAGAAGAGAAACCGCGTGAGCGGTTCCCGATCGCCGACCGCGGTCGGTAACGTACCCTCAGGGTTGCGAGATTCGCCCGAGAAGCCGAGCAATCTCTTCAGGAAGCGAATCATCGAAAAGTAGCCTGCCGCTCGCGCGCTCGACAGGTCCAAGAATTGCCGCATAGTGCAGTTCGCCCGTTGGCCCGAAGCTGATCGAAAGTTGCTTCCGCGCGTTGACGAACCAGTCAAAGCTTACTGCACCATCACGATCTGGCGAAATGTCGATATCTACCAGGAATGCAGGGGACAGCAACAGCAGAAAACGCAACCCCGCCGCAACTGCCTCCGCGCTCGCGGGATTTGCGCCCGCACCATGCCACGAAGCTGTTACCTGCGGGTCGATGAGATTGAACAACTCCTGCGCCAGCCGTTCCCGGGCCGGATATTTGAGCTGAAAACCACGCTGCCGGCGCTGAAGTTCCCTACCTGCCGGACCCGCAAGCGCAGTCCGCTCACCCGAGAGTCCAAGCGGAGCAAATGATTGCAAGACCAATTGGCTCATGAGTGCAGGCTCACAGTGTTCTCGTTCACGTAAGCAAAGAAAATGCGGTTCTTCCAAATCCTGATCTTCTCGAATATCGGTAGGAGGGCGCCCCAATCTGCGGGCAGCGGCTCCTGAAAGAACACATCAATGTCCAGTATAACTGACGGCGACGGGCCTACACCCTCATCAAGAGCTTGAGTGACGATTGCGCTCAGTCCATCCTCCTGAATCGGAAGAATTATGCGCGAAAGGAAACCCGACACGGCTTGGGGTAACTCGGCAGGAACGCGCGGCGCCGCAGGAAGGTACTGATCGAGGTCTACGCGACCGCTCGGGAACTGAATCACGTTGATGTAGCGCAGTGCCAAACGCATTACGCGTTCCAGACCTGCGAGCGCCAGGAACTGCCGGGCGGGTTCGGCCGCCCGGTCGCGAAACTGCTCCCACGAGTCGTAGTTTCCGATCAGGCTGTAGGTAAATCCGTTATTTCGGAATTGGCCGACTCTGGTGAGGGGCTCGTCTTCAATGCGGTAGCCAATGATCCCTACGTCGTGTGCGCGGCTGGTAATGGCTTCGTCAGACGACATGGCCATCTCCACGATCCCTGTCCGGATCGCCGCGCTCTTTGACATTCCGGTCTGCTTGCCGAAGCTC
>MERE01000165.1 GCA_001771975.1 Betaproteobacteria bacterium RIFCSPLOWO2_02_FULL_68_150
AGAGGAGACGCCCCATGGCAGCCATGGCAAGACCGGTCTTCGTTATCGACGGCACGCGCACCCCGTTCCTCAAGGCAAGGAACCGCCCCGGGCCGTTTTCCGGGGGCGACCTCGCGACACAGGCAGGGCGTGCCCTGCTGGTGCGCCAGAAGTTCTCGCCCGCGGACCTCGACGAGGTGATCCTCGGCTGCGCTGCGCCCTCGGTGGACGAGGTGAACATCGGGCGCGTGGTGGCGCTGCGGCTGGGCTGCGGCCAGAAGGTGCCGGGCTGGACCGTGATGCGCAACTGCGCGAGCGGCATGCAGGCGCTCGACTCGGGCATCAACAACATCCTCGCGGGACGCTCGCAGCTCGTGCTGGCGGGCGGGGTCGACGCGCTTTCACGCGCTCCGCTGCTGTATGCCGATGCGATGGTGCTGTGGTTCGCGGCCATGATGCAGGCGCGCAGCGCAGGCCAGAAAGCGGCGCTGTTCGCGCGGCTGCCGTTCAAGGCGCTGCTCGCGCCGGTGATCGGCATCATGAAAGGGCTCACCGACCCGATGGTGGGATTGCTCATGGGGCAGACCGCGGAGAACCTCGCCCACCGCTTCGGCATCACGCGTGCGCAGATGGACGAGTTCTCGGTGCGCAGCCACCAGCGCGTCGCGGCGGCGCAGGATCGCGGCACGCTCGCCCCGGGCGGCGGCGAGCTCGAGGCACTTTACGACCGCGACGGCGCGGTCTACGCGCTCGATGACGGCGTGCGGCGCGACGCCTCGGTCGAGGGCCTGGCGAAGCTGAAGCCCTTTTTCGACCGCAAGTACGGCAACGTCACGCCGGGCAACTCGTCGCAGATCACCGACGGCGCAGCCTGGCTGCTGCTCGCCTCCGACGAAGCGGTGCGGCGCCACGGACTCGAACCGATCGGGCGCATCGTCGATTCGGAATGGGCCGGCCTCGACCCGGCGCAGATGGGGCTGGGGCCGGTGCACGCTGCGACGCCGATCCTGAAGCGCAACGGCCTCGCGCTCAACGCGCCGGACTACTGGGAGATCAACGAGGCGTTTGCGGCGCAGGTGCTCGGCTGCCTCGCCGCGTGGAAAGACGACAGCTACTGCCGCGAGCAGCTCGGACTGGAGGCCGCCCTCGGCGAGCTCGACGAGGCGAAACTCAACGTCGATGGCGGCGCCGTCGCGCTCGGCCATCCGGTGGGCGCTTCCGGCGCGCGCATCGTGCTGCACCTGCTGAGGACCCTGCAGCGCAACGGCGCGAAACGCGGCATCGCCACGATCTGCATCGGTGGCGGGCTGGGCGGCGCGATGCTGGTGGAGGCGATTTGAAGAACCACGACGTGCTGCACGGCAACGTCCCGTCGCAGTGCAGCACCAACTCTTGGAAAATCCACCCATGAAAAACTGGCGCTGGGAGAAGGACGCGCAGGACCTCGTCTGGCTCACCTTCGACAAGGCGGGCGAGTCGACCAACACGTTTTCGCGCGAGGCGATCGAGGAGCTCGTCGCCGCGCTCGACGCGATCGCAGCGCTCAGGCCGAAGGGCCTGGTGGTGCGCTCGGCGAAGGACAACTTCATCGCCGGCGCCGACGTCAAGGAATTCGTCAAGTTCAAGACGGCCGACGAGGCGCTGGAATTCAACCGCCTGGGCTGGGACATGACGCAGAAGCTGCGCGATCTGCCATTTCCCACCACCGCCATGGTGAATGGCTTTTGCATGGGCGGCGGGCTGGAGCTGGCGCTCGCCTGCCGCTACCGTGTCGCGCTCGATGAACCGAATACGCGCTTCGCCTTCCCCGAGGTGATGCTCGGCATCTGGCCGTCCTGGCACGGGCTGATGTGGCTGCCCAAGCTGGTCGGACCGACGGCGGCCTTCGACATGCTGCTCACCGGCAAGACGGTGGATGCGCGCAAGGCAAAGCGCATCGGACTGGTGACGCAGGCGGTGCCGCTGCGCATCCTCGAGAATACCGCGCGCATGGTGACGCTCGAGGCGCCCGCGCCGCGGCCCCTGCCCCTCGTCGAGCGCATGCTGCTCGGACCGCTGCGCGGCGTGGTGGTGTCGCAGGCGCGCAAGCAGGTCGCGAAACGCGCCCGCCGCGAGCACTACCCGGCGCCCTACGCGATTCTCGACGCCTGGCAGAAATACGACGGCGACCCCTTCGTCGCGCCGCAGGATCCGACCTGCTCGCTCAAGGCGCTGTTCGAGCATCCGACCACCGCCAACCTGATCCGCATCTTCTTCCTGCAGGAGCGGCTCAAGTCGCTCGGCAAGGGCGCCGCTTCCGCGCCGCGTCACGTCCACGTGGTGGGTGCCGGGGTGATGGGCGGCGACATCGCCGCGCTGTGCGCGATGCGCGGCATGACCGTCTCGCTGCAGGACACCGCGCCCGAGCGTCTGGCGCCGGCGGTGCAGCGCGCGGCGAAGCTCTTCGAGCGGCGGCTGCGCGACAAGCACCGCGTGCGCGATGCGCTCGACCGGCTGATTCCCGACGTCTCCGGAGCCGGCGCCGCGCGCGCCGACGTGATCATCGAAGCGATCTTCGAGAACCTGGTGGCCAAGCGCGAGTTGTTCGCCAAGCTCGAAGCGCTCGCCAAGCCCGGCGCGGTGCTCGCCAGCAACACCTCGAGCCTGAAGCTCGCCGACATCGCGGAAGCGGTGAAGGACCCCTCGCGGCTGGTCGGGATCCATTTCTTCAACCCGGTGCCGCAGATGATGCTGGTCGAGGTCGTCTCGGCAAGCCGCACCGACCCGGAGTACGCAGCGCGGGCGGCGGCGTTCGTGCGCGCGCTCGACAAGCTGCCGTTGCCGGTGAAGGACTCGCCTGGATTTCTCGTCAACCGGGTGCTCGGACCGTATATGCAGAATGCGTTCCGCATGCTCGATGAAGGCATCAAGCCCGAGACCATCGACGCCGCGATGGAAGATTTCGGCATGCCGATGGGACCGATCGAGCTCGCCGACACCGTCGGGCTCGACATCTGCCTCGCCGCCGGGAAGGAACTGGCGAAGAAGGGTGCCGCGGGCGAGGCCGAGGCACCGCAGACTTTGCTCAACAAGGTCGCGCTCGGGCACCTGGGCAGGAAGACCGGACAGGGGATTTATCGCTACGAGAACGGCAAGGTGGTGAAGGGTCCAGCGGACCGCTACCTGAAGGACCTGGTGGACGCGCTGATCGAACCCTACCTTGCCGAGGCTTCGGCGGTGCATGCCGAGGGCATCGTCGGCGACGCCGACCTGATCGACGCCGGCCTCATCTTCGGCACCGGCTTCGCGCCGTTTCGCGGCGGGCCGCTGCACTATCTCGCGACGCGCAAATAGCCGTGGGCAAAGCCTCGCACCAGCCGCCGGGCCTGGAATTGCCGAAGAACCGGCAGCCGGCGCTGCGCGTGCTGCCGATGCCGGCGGACGCGAACCAGAACGGCGACATCTTCGGCGGCTGGATCATGGCGCAGGTGGACATTGCCGGCGGCACGGTCGCGGGAAAGGTCGCGCGTGGCCGCGTCGCCACCGTCGCCGTGAACGCCTTCGTCTTCAAGCAGCCGGTGCAGATCGGCGACCTGCTGTCGTTTTACGCCGACGTGGTGCGCATCGGAAACACCTCGGTGACGATCAACGTCGAGGTGTACGCCGAGCGCGGCCGCGCCGACACCAGGGTGGTCAAGGTCACCGAGGCGACGCTCACCTACGTCGCCATCGACCGCAGCGGCAAGCCGCGCCCGATTCCTGCGGCGTGAGCGGCGCAATCGTGCTGCTGCACGGCGTGGCGAGCAATCGTACGCGCTGGTCGGAATTCGTGGCGACGACGTCGCTGTGCGAATCGTGGGCGCTGCTGCGGCCCGACCTGCGCGGCAACGGTGCCGCCGTATATCGAGGCCGCCTCGGCATGGTGGAGTGGTGCGCCGATCTCGCGGCGCTGCTCGATGGCGAAGACCATGCCAAGGCGATTGTCGTGGGGCACTGCCTGGGCGCCAACATCGCGCTCAATTTCGCGGCGCAGTTCCCGCGACGCACTCAGGGCTTGGTACTGATCGAGCCGATGCCGCCTGAGGCGCTGACCGGCAAGATGCGCGAAGTGCGGCGGCTGAGGCCGCTACTTCATGTTCTGATCCCGATCGTCAGAGCGTTGAATGGCCTCGGTCTTCACCGGGGTCAACTGGCGCCGCTCGATCTGGAAGTGCTGGACCGCGAGACGCGCGCCGCGCTCGCCAGACATCCGGAAGGCGAGGCGCAACTTGCGAAGTACGCGTCGCCCTTGCTTGACCTGCGCACTACCGCGACCGGCGCTTATCTCCAGTCGCTGCTCGCGGTAACGGAGGACCTGCCCCCGCCTGAACGAATTGACGCGCCGGTGCTCGCGCTCATCGCCGAGCGCAGCACCTTCACCGACGCCGGATCGACACGCGCTTACCTCGCGCGCCTTGCCGATTGCGAATCCGTCGCGCTGCCCACGAAACATTGGATCCCGACCGAGCAGCCGCAGGCGATGCGTGAGGTGATCGAGAGCTGGATCGGGCGGCGATTTCCGGTGCGTTGACGACGCGGGCAGGCGGGCCGCTCAGCCCGCGAGCCCCGGAAACAGCGCCTTCAAGCCGTCGGCCATGGTCTGCACCGCCATCGCGGCGAGCAGCAGCCCGAGAATGCGCGTCGCAATGTTGAGGCCGGTGGTGCCGAGCCGCGCTTCGATCTGATGCGCGCGGCGCAAGATCGCCCACGACACCAGGCACACCAGAGCGATGCACACGACGATGGCGGCCTGATGGCCGAGACCGCCTTTCTCGGCGGCGATGATCGAGGTGCTGATCGCGCCCGGGCCGGCGAGCAGTGGAATCGCGAGCGGCACCACGCCGGGCACTTCGCCCGCCTCGAGCTCGCGCGCCTCGGCCTGCGACTGGCGCACTCCGCCCGCCTGGGCATTGAGCATCGCGAGCGCCATCAGCAGCAGCACCAGCCCGCCGCCGACGCGAAACGCCGGCAGGCTGGCCCCGATCGCGGCGAGCAGCGCTTCGCCGAAAAAGGTGGCGAGCGCGAGCACGGCGAACACCGTGAGCGCGACCACCCGTGCCAGCCGGTGCACCTCCTCGGCAGCGCGCGTCTGCGTGAAGGCGAGAAAGAACGGGACTGCCAGGAAGGGATCGACGACCGCCGTCAGCGTGACGACGAAGCGCAAATACTCGGTCAGCGCTCCCACGCGCCTACTTTTTCGCGCGCGCGTACATCGCCGCCTGCGCGATCTTCCGATCTTCGTTGACCCGGGCGAACGCCGGGCGCTCGGCGAGCATCTTGAGGTAAGGCTTCAGCTGCGCGATGCCTTCGAGCGCGTCGCCTCCGTAGGCCAGCTTGGTCGCCATCGACACCAGCGGCAGGTGCACGAACGCGGCGCAGTCGGCGAGCGTCAGTTCCTGCCCCGCGAGGTACGGCTCGAATTTCGCGACCGCCTTGAAGGCGCGCACGCCCTTGGCGATGTCGCGCTCGACGTCAGACCTGGTTTCGTCGCTATACGGCTTGCCCGAGAACAGCCCGCCGTACAGGCGCCGTACCACCAGCTCCATGTGCAGCTCCATGAACGCGATCAGCTCGCGCACCTGGGCGCGCGCCAGCGGCGCCACCGGCAGCAGCGGCTTCTGCGGATAGGCGTCCTCGAGAAATTCGCAGATCGCCTGCGATTCGCGCAGCAGCACGCCGTCGACCACCAGATAGGGCACCTTGCCCATCGGGCTCCTGGCAAGATACTCGTCCTTCTGCGACGGGAGGCAGTTCGAATCCTCCTCGAACGCGACGCCCTTTTCCAGCAGCGCGAGGCGCACCTTGTTGTGATAGTTGCTGACGTGGAAACCGCACAGCTTGAGCATCTTTTCTCCGCAGGAAAATCGAGCGTGGCATTATAGACGCCGCCTGCCGAGGAGACCGCGCCATGAGCGAATCCGCATTCCGCACCGACCTCGCCGCCGAGACGTCCTACGGCGGTTACCTGCGCCTCGACCTGCTGCTCGCGGCGCAGCAGCCGCGCTCGCAGCACCACGACGAGATGCTGTTCATCATCCAGCACCAGACCGCGGAGCTGTGGATGAAGCTGATGGTGCACGAGCTGAGCGCCGCCATCGAGCGGGTGCGGCGCGACCAGCTCGACGCCTGCTTCAAGATTCTGGCGCGCGTCAAGCACATCCAGTGGCAGTTGTTCGACCAGTGGTCGGTGCTGGAGACGCTCACGCCCACCGAGTACGTGCAGTTCCGCGACGTGCTGGGCCCCGCCTCGGGCCTGCAGTCGTTCCAGTTCCGCGCGCTCTCGTTCCTGCTCGGCGCCAAGGAGCCCGACCTGATCGAGGTGCAGCGGCACGATGCCGTGGTGCATGCGTGGCTGACGCGCCTGCTCCACGCGCCGGCCCTGTACGACGAGTTCCTGCGCCACCTCGCACGCCGTGGCCTGCCGGTGCCGCCCGAGTGCGTGGAGCGCGACTGGTCGCTCCCCTACACGCGCCACGACGGCGTGGTGCAGGTGCTGAAGTCGATCTACGACGCGCCGGAAAAATGGTGGGACGCCTACGAGATGTGCGAAAAGCTGGTCGACATCGAGGAGTACTTCCAGCTGTTCCGCTTCCGGCACGTCCTCACTGTGGAGCGTACCATCGGCTTCAAGCGCGGCACCGGCGGCACCTCGGGCGTGGAATTCCTGCGGCGGCGC
>MERE01000166.1:0-3940 GCA_001771975.1 Betaproteobacteria bacterium RIFCSPLOWO2_02_FULL_68_150
GACCGAGAGCCGGTCGATCTCGAGCGCGGCGCTCACTCGATGCCCCCGAGGTAGGCCTCGACCACCGCCGGATTCGCCTGGATGTCGCGCGGCAGTCCTTCGGCGATTTTCTCGCCGAAGTCCATCACCACCAGCCGGTCGACTAGCCCCATGACGAAGTCCATGTCGTGCTCGACGAGCAGGATGCTGATGCCTTCCACACGCAGTTTGCGCAGCAGCTCGGCGAGCGCCTGCTTTTCCTGATAGCGCAATCCGGCGGCCGGCTCGTCGAGCAGCAGCAGCACGGGATCGGCCGCGAGGGCGCGCGCAATTTCGACCAGGCGCTGTTGCCCGAGCGGCAGGCTGGCGGAAGCGTCGGCGAAGTGCGCCCCCAGGCCGACGCGCTCGACCTGCCGCGCCGCCTCGTGCAGCAGCCGCCGCTCCTCGTCGCGCTCCAGGCGCAGCATCGCCGCCACCGTGCCCCGGGCACCGCGCAGGTGCGCGCCGATCGCGACGTTCTCGAGCACCGACATGCTGCCCACGAGATTCACGTGCTGGAACGTGCGCGCCACGCCGAGGCGCGCGATGCGGCGCGCGGGCATTGACTCGACGCGCGCCCCGCGGACGCGGATCTCGCCGCCGTCGGCGGCAAGCACGCCGGTGACGAGGTTGAAGAGTGTGCTCTTGCCCGCGCCGTTCGGGCCGATCAGGCCCAGGATCTCGCCCGTCTTCATTTCGAACGAAAGGCCGCGCACGGCGGCGAGGCCGCCGAAATTCTTGCACGCGCCCTCGAGCCGGAGCAGCGCTTCGCCCGCCGCGGGCCGGGCCCGCCGCGCGAGCGCTGCAGCCGCTTGCGGCGGCGCAGTCCGGTCGCGCGTTCGCCGGCCAAGCCGCGCGAACACCGGCATCAGTCCATCGCGCGCGCGGTGCAGCAGCGGCAGCATCAGCAGGCCGAACACGATCACCTCGTAATTGCCGCTCTGCTCGAAGAATTTGGGCAGGATATCCTTGAGCCATTCCTTCAGCAGGGTGAGCACCGAGGCGCCGATGACCGCGCCCCACACCTGGCTTGCGCCGCCGACCACCGCCATGAAGAGGTACTCGATGCCGATGTTGACGTTGAACGCGCCCGGGCTGAGGAAGCGCAGGAAATGCGCGTACAGCCATCCCGAGAGCCCCGCGAGCAGCGCGGCGTAAACGAAGATCACCAGCTTCAGCTGCGCGGTGTCGATGCCGAAGCTCTCCGCCATCGTCGCGCGGAAGCGCAGCGCGCGCACCGCGCGCCCGGCGCGCGAGTCGAGAAGATTGCGCGCGGCGAGCAGCGCGGCGAGCGTCGCGAGCCAGATGAGCACGTAGGACTCGCGCCCCGAGTCGATTTTCCAGCCGAACAGCGTGATCGCCGGAATGCCGCCGAGGCCGTTGTACCGGCCGAGGACTTCCAGATTGCCGAACAGGAAATACACGGCGATGCCCCAGGCGATGGTGCAGATGGGGAGGTAATGTCCCGACAGGCGCACGGTAACGAGACCGAGCGCGAGCGCGATGAGTGCGGTGAGCACGAGCCCCGTCACCAGCCCGAGCCACGGCGAGCCGGCGTAGAGCGTGGTGAAGACGCCGGTGGCGTACGCGCCGATGCCGACGAAGGCCTGCTGCCCGAAGGACATCAGGCCGGCCACGCCGGTGAGAAGGACGAGCCCGAGCGTCACCAGCGCCGCGAGGCCGATGTAGTTCATCAGCGTGACATAGAACTCCGAGAGCAGGAACGGCGCAGCGACGAGAAAGGCGACGAAGACGGCGAGCGCGACGCGCCCGGCGTTCACTCTTCCTCCTCCTCGACGTGGTGCGAGCGCAGCGACAGCCACGCCAGCATCGGGATGATGAGGGTGAAGACGATGACTTCCTTGAACGCGCTCGCCCAGAACGAGGAGAACGACTCGAGCAGGCCGACGACGAGCGAGCCGAGCGCGGCGAGCGGATAGCTGCCCATGCCGCCCAGAATCGCGCCGACGAAGCCTTTCAGCCCGATGAGAAACCCGGTGTCATAGTAGAGCGTGGTGATCGGCGCGATCAGGATCCCCGACACGGCGCCGATGAATGCCGCGAGCAGGAAGCTCAGGTGGCCCATCATCACGATCGGGATGCCGACCAGCCGCGCGCCGACGCGATTCATCGCCGTGGCGCGCAGCGCCTTGCCGTAGATCGAGCGCTCGAACAGGAACCACAGCGCGAGGATCAACGCCACGCTCGCCGCGACCACCCAGATGCTCTGCGCGCTGATCTCGACCACGCCGAGCTTGAATTTCGCGTCCCAGAACGCGCGCGAGCGCAGCCCCTCGCCGCCGAAGAACACCAGCGACAGCCCGGTGAGGACGTAATGCACCGCCATCGAAACGATGAACAGCACCAGCACCGAGGCGTTGGCGAGGGGCTGGTAGGCGATGCGGTACAGGATCGGCCCGAGCGGAACGACCATCGCGAGCACGAGCAGCGCCTGGATCCACTGGTCGAAACGGCGCGGCGCAGCCCAGGCGACCAGCGCGGCAACCGCGACCGGAAGCACGACGTAGAGCAGCACGATGCGCGGCAGGCGCCGCCAGGCACGCTCTCGCAACGCGCCGAACGCCTCGATCGCTGCCGCGGCGAGGCCGGCGATCATGAGGATGTAAATCGTCCCCGGGGTGCGACCCGCTTCGAGCAGCGACAGCGACAGCGCCGCGAAGGTGATGAACTCGCCCTGCGGGACGAAGATGACGCGCGTGACCGTGAAGACGAGCAGCAGGGCCAGCGCCAGCAGCGCATAGATCGCCCCGTTAGTCACCCCGTCCTGGGTGAGCCAGAGGAAGATGTCCGTGGTCACGGCAAAACAAGAAGGGGACGGTCTCCCGTCCCCTTGTCGCTAGGCACCGCGGCCGATCACTTCATCAGGCGCCAAGTGCCGCTTTCGACGCGCACCAGCACGCGCGCGCGCTCATCGAGACCGTTGTGATTCGCCGCAGTCGGGCTGTAGACGCCGTGCGCGCCGATCACGTTCTTGACATTCTCCAGCGCATCGCGCAGCGCGGCGCGAAACTCGGGCGTACCGGGCTTCGCTTTCTTCGCCGCCTCGGGAATCGCCGCGCCGAGCAGCATCACGGCGTCGTTCGAATACCCGGCGAACCCGTTGCGCGTACCGGCGCCGAACGCTGCCTCGTAGCGCTTCGTGAAGTCGAGCGACACCGCCTTCGTGGCATGGTTCGCCGGCAGCTCCTCGGGCACGATCAGCGGGCCGGTCGGAGCGATCGCGCCCTCGACGTTCTTCCCGCCCACCTTGATGAACTCCGCGTTGACCGTGCCGTGGTTGTGATAGATCCGGCCCTTGTAGCCGCGCTCGACGAGCGCGACGTGCGGCAGCGCGCCGCCGGTGCCCGAACCTCCGACCACCACCGCGTCGGGACTCGCCGCCATGATCTTCAGCACCTGCCCGGTGACGCTCGTGTCGGCGCGCGCGTAGCGCTCGTTGGTGACCACCTTGTACCCGTACTTGGCGCCGAGGGAGCTCGTCGCGTTGTACATCAGGTCGCCCCAGCCATCCGAAAAACCGATGAAGCCGACGCTTTTCACGCCGTTCGCCTTCATGTGCTCGGCGACCGCGCCCATCATCAGCTCGGTCGGTTGCGGCACCGAGAACGTCCACTTGTACTGCTCGGGCTTGACTGCGATCGGCGTCAGGCACAGGTAAGGCGTCTGCGTCTCTGCGGCCACCTGCGCGATCTGCAGCGACGAGGGCACGCCGTTCGAGCCCATCACCACGTCCACCTTGTCCTCGGTGATGAGCTTGCGGGCGTTCTTGCCCGCATTGGTCGCATCCGAGCCGTCCTCGAGGATGATGTACTTCACCGGCTGGCCGCCGAGCGTCTTCGGCATGAGCTGGAAAGCGTTCTTGTAGTGGATGCCGAGCGAGGCGCCGGGTCCCGTGGCACCC
>MERE01000166.1:3946-5503 GCA_001771975.1 Betaproteobacteria bacterium RIFCSPLOWO2_02_FULL_68_150
ATGAATCCCTCCTTGACGAATAGGCGGTATTTCTATTATCCGTTCCGTCTCGGACTGTCAACCGGCCGGCTCAAGAAAACATGACCTATGCCAGCATCCTGGTCCCCGCAGGCTGGCGCGCGGAGTACGATGCTCCGGGGGACTGCGTACTTGCGGGGCAAGCCTCGAGGCGCTGACTTGAGCTAGTATTCTTCTGCCCTGTAAGCCAGGGGCACGACACCATGAGCGCGCCGCACATCGATCACATCGGGATCGTCGTCGCCGATCTGGATGCGGCGCTCGGCACGCTGCGGCCGCTGTTCGGCGAACCGGCACGCACGAAGCTGCTCGCGGACGTCGGTCTGCGCGTGGCGGAGTTCGAGGCGGCCAACATCACCGTGGAACTGCTGCAGTACGACGGGCCGGCCGAATTCGCTCGCGAGGTCATGGGTGAGCGGCTGGGGCTCAACCACATTTCGGCACGCGTCGGCGACATCGCGCAGGCGCTCGGCGAACTGCGCCGCGCGGGTTTCGAGCCGATGCGTGGATTTCCGCGCCAGGGCGCACACGGCCAGGTCGCCTTCTTCGAGCCCGATCCGGTCACCGGTCTGCGCTTCGAGATCTGCCAGCCCGACGTGCACGGCAAGGACCCATGACATGGAACTCGGACTGCAGGGGATGTAGATCAACCTTCCGGCAGCAGTAAAATTCGCGGATGGGCGACACCTTGCTGCGGGAATGGGTCAATCGGTGGACTGAAACCGGCAAGGAACTTGAGACCATCCGGCGCCGCGAACTGGAAACCATGACCGACGAACAGGCGCGCGAGGCGGCACTGGATCTGCTGACCATGCCGCTACCGGCCGACTTGCCACCTCGTCTCGAGTCCGGACTCGTTGAGCAGCAGCGCTGGTTCTCCAAAGGCCACCGCAAGGAATAAAGTCGGTCCTGCAGGCGGCGTTCGAGGTGCAGGAATTCCTCCGTGCCGGCCGCGAGCGCTTCCCGTCGAGATTGATTGTCTGACGAATCACTTCAGCGCGGCGGCCGGTAAAGGCCGGCGTGGCGCAGTTGCCCCAGCGTGCGGCCCAGCACGTCGCGCCGGTAGGCCTGCAGATCGCGATCGCGGTAGTCGTAGAAACCCTCCCCGGACCGTAAGCCGTTGCGCCCCTCGCGCATCAGCCGCTCTACGATCGCCGGCGCCTGGTAGCGCTCGCGGCTCAGGCGCTCGGCGAGATACCGGCTGGCGTAAAACAGGATGTCGTTGCCGCCGTAGTCGATGAACTCGATCACGCCGAGCGCGGCGAAGCGCAGGCCCAGCCCGTAGCGCGTAGCGCGGTCGATGTCCTCGGGACTCGCGACGCCCTCCTCGACCATGCGCGCTGCCTCGTTCATGACGAGCGCCTGCAGGCGCGGCACGATGTAGCCCGGCGACGCGGCACACAGCACCGGCACCTTGCCGATGTCTTCCAGAAGCAGTCGCAGGCACGCGATCGCCGCGTGCGCGGTGCCGGCATGCGCGGAAAGCTCTACCAGCGGAATCACGAACGCGGGATTGAGCCAATGCGCGTTCAGAAAACG
>MERE01000167.1 GCA_001771975.1 Betaproteobacteria bacterium RIFCSPLOWO2_02_FULL_68_150
CTTCTTACGCACGCCTGCGGCACAGGCGGCCTACGCCAAATACGGCTTCGTGAACGCTTCGCCGCAGGCCTTGACGCCGCGGCCGATTCCGTAAGCCGGCGATATCCGGGCGACAGCGTGATGACGAGGCTGGTTGCAATCCTCTCGGCGGGCGTGGTGCTCCTGGCCGGGCTGTCCGGCGGCGCGTGCGCGCAGGACCCGGTCCGCGTCGTATACCACTTCGGCGAAGGGCTCGAGCAGGCCTCGCGCGGCCTGGAGTTCATCCGCAACCACCTCGAGGCCGACCCCAAGGCCGAGATCGTCGTCGTTGCCCATGCCGCAGGCGTCGATTTCCTGATGAAGGGCGCGAAGACCACCAAGGGCAACGAGTACCGCGCGGCGATCGAGGATCTCGATCTGCAGGGGGTGAAGTTCCGCGTCTGCGAGATCACGCTGCGCGAACGGGGGCTGCAGCACGACCGCTTCGTCCCGGAGGCGCGCTTCGTTGCTTCCGGAGTGGCGGAAATTGCGCGCCTGCAACGGCGCGAAGGCTACGCCTACATCAAGCCTTAGCGCCGGTACTGACCGCGGTGAGGATGCCCTGGATGATCGCGGCAGGCGTGGGCGGGCAGCCCGGCACGGCCACGTCCACGGGGATCACGTTGGCGACGCGACCGCAACTGGCGTAGCCCTCGCCGAAGATTCCGCCGTCACAGCCGCAATCGCCGATCGCCACCACCAGCTTCGGCGCCGGCGTGGCGTCGTAGGTGCGGCGCAGCGCCTGCTCCATGTTGCGCGACACGGGTCCGGTGACGAGCAAGAGATCGGCGTGGCGCGGGCTGGCGACGAACTTGATGCCGAGTCCTTCGAGGTTGTAGTAGGGATTGTTGACGCCGTGGATCTCGAGCTCGCAGCCGTTGCACGAACCGGCATCGACGTGCCGGATGGCAAGGCCGCGCCCGAGCAGCGCCAGCACGTCGTCGTTGAGCCGTCCGGCGAGCTGGTACAGCGACGCATCGGGCAGCGGTGGCGGCTCGGTGCGGATCCCGCAGCGGGCAATCTGGCGCAGGAGCTTGTACATGGTCAGAGGTCCTGCCCGGCGTAGGACAGGTTGAACGACTTGTTGATGAGCGGGAAATCCGGAACGATGTTGCCGATCACGGCGTATTCGAGCGCCGGCCAGTTCTGCCACGACGGGTCGTGCGGATGGCAGCGCCGCACCGTGCCGCCGGCGCCCGCTTCCAGCGCGACGAGCACTTCGCCGCGCCAGCCTTCGATCCAGCCGATGCCGAAGGCGCCCGCCGCCGGTTGCGTAACTCCGGTGGACAGCGCCCCTTCGGGTAGCCGCTGCAGCATGAGACGCTGCAGGCGAAGCGATTCGAACGCCTCCTCGAACCGAACCACGATGCGAGCTGCGACATCGCCGTTGCGATGCGACGCGACGCTGGGCGGCAGCTCGTCATAGGGAGCGTGCCCGGGGTAGGCGCGAGCGTCGATCGCATGGCCGCTGGCGCGCGCCGCGAGTCCCACCACCCCCAGCCGCGCCGCGGTCCGCGGAGTGAGCCGGCCACAGGTGATGCAGCGGTCCTGCAGGCCGGCGTGATCGTAGTAGATCGCGCGCAGCGTGCGCAGCTCGTCTTCCAGCCGTTCGCCTTCGGCGATCAGCTGCTGCGCGCAGGCGGCATCGACGTCGCAGGCGACGCCGCCCGGCACCACGCGGTCCATCAGGTAGCGGTGGCCGAACGCGCGCGCATTGGCGCGCAGCAGGTCTTCCTTGAGCCGGGAGAACTGCGCCAGACCGAAAGCAAGGCCGCCGTCGTTGCCGAGGTAGCCGAGATCGCCGAGGTGATTCGCAATGCGCTCGCGCTCGAGCAGGAGCGCGCGCAGCCAAAGCGCACGCCGGCTGGGCCGAGCGCCGGCCATGCCCTCCAGCGCCATGGCATAGGCCCAGGCGTACGCTACCGTACTGTCGCCGGAGACGCGCCCGGCGAGGCGGGCGCCGTCGGCGAGCGTCATCGATTCGAAGCGCTTTTCGACGCCCTTGTGCTTGTAGCCCAGGCGCTGCTCGAGGCGCAGCACGCGCTCGCCGACGATGGAAAAACGGAAATGGCCGGGCTCGATCGTGCCGGCGTGGACCGGGCCTACCGGAATCTCGTGCACGCCGTCTCCCTCGACCGTCACGAAGGCGTAGCGCGCATCGCCCGCAGGCAAGCGGGTCGCCAGCGGTACGTCGCGCCGCAAGGGAAACGCATCCGGCTGCCAGGCGCCATGGCGCAACCAGCCGCGCGTGTCGGTCGTCCGGCCATCGGGTGCTGCGGCACGCACGCCCAGCAGATCGTACGCTGCCCGCTGCATGCGGGCGGCACAGGGAAAGACCGGCGCGAGATCCGGGTACTCCGGCGCCTGCGGCGGCAACGGCAGTTCGAGACAGATCAAACCCTCGTACGCGACCAGCAGCGCGCGCAGCGTGAATCCGGACCCGCGATCGCGCTCGTCGCTCGCCCACAGCGCGCCGAGCCGGCCGCCGCCGCGCGCAACCGCAGCGCATGCTGCAAGCCAGGCGTTCGCGTCCACCGACGCGCGCCATGCCGGAACCGCTCCGGGGAGGCGCACCAGCTCGATGCCGTCGATTTCCGGTGTCATCGGATCACCCGATCAGGCGGGCCGCCTGGCGATACCAGTCGGCCAGGAAAGGCGGCATGTACAGCCCGAGCAGCAGCACCATCGCGAGATGCGTGAACACCGGCACCAGGGCGGGCGAGTGCGGCAGGCGGCGCGCCGTGGTGTCGCCGAACACCATCGGCTGCACCTTGCCGAAAATGGATGCAAACGCGATGCCGAGCGACAACAGCAGGATCGGCGTCGCCCACGGCTGCTGCGCCATGGCACTCGTGAGGATCAGGAACTTGCTCGCAAAGACGCCAAACGGCGGCATGCCGAGGATCGCCGCGGTGCCCAGCATCAGGCCCCAGCCGACGGTCGGATTGACGCGCGCCAGGCCGCGAATGTCCTCCATCATCTGGGTGCCGGCTTTCTGCGCGGCGTGGCCCACCGCGAAGAAGATCGCGCTCTTGGTGAGCGAGTGCATGGTCATGTGCAGCAGCCCGGCGAAGCTCGCCACCGGGCCGCCCATGCCGAAGGCGAACGTCATCAACCCCATGTGCTCGATCGAGGAGTAGGCGAACATGCGCTTGATGTCGCGCTGGCGCGACAGGAAGCACGCCGCGACCGCCACCGAGAGCAGGCCGAAGCCCATCAGCAGCGTGCTTGCGAACGGGCGGCCGAGCGCCCCGTCGGTGATCACCTTGCAGCGGATCAGGGCATACAGCGCGACGTTCAGCAGCAGGCCGGAGAGCACCGCCGAAATCGGCGTCGGGCCCTCGGCATGCGCGTCAGGAAGCCAGTTGTGCAGCGGCACGAGGCCCACCTTGGTGCCATAGCCGACCAGCAGGAAAACGAAGGCGATCGACATCACGGTCGGCTCGAGCTTGTCCTTCACCGGGTCGAGATGGGTCCAGAGAAGCGACGCCGTGCCCGCGCCGAGGACCTTCTCGGCCGCGAAGTACACCAGGATCGTGCCGAGCAGCGCCTGCGCGATGCCGACCCCGCAGAGGATGAAGTATTTCCACGCCGCTTCCAGCGAGGCGTGGGTGCGGTACAGCGCCACCAGCAGCACCGTGGTGAGCGTGGCGGCCTCCATCGCGACCCACATCACGCCGAGGTTGTTGGTCGTCAGCACGAGCAGCATGACGAAGGTGAACAGCTGGTACATGCTGTGGTACAGGCGCATGCCGGCGCCGGTGACACGGCCATGGTCGCGCTCGATGCGCATGTAGGGGCGCGAGAACAGCGCCGTCGTCAGGGCGACGAACGCGGTGAGCGCCACCAGGAAGACGTTGAGCGAGTCGACGAAGAACTGCTCGCCGGCGAGCGTCACGGGGCCCTGTACGACGATGCGTGCGACGAGCGCCGCGGCGGCGAGCAGCGTCAGCACGCTGAAGGCCGCATTCAGCTCGGGGGCGCGCGCGCGGTGGCCGAACACGGCGAGCATCGCGGCGCCCAGCAGCGGGCTGCCGAGCAGTAACGCCAGTTCCCACGCCGTGAGCGCCGCCTCGAGCATCTTATTGCTCCTTCAGCTTTTCGAGGTGGCGCGTGTCGACCGAATCGAAGCGCTCGCGGATCTGGAACAGGAAGATGCCGAGAATCAGCGCGCCCACCAGCACG
Organism: Betaproteobacteria bacterium RIFCSPLOWO2_02_FULL_68_150; assembly: GCA_001771975.1. GTDB lineage: Bacteria > Pseudomonadota > Gammaproteobacteria > Burkholderiales > SG8-39 > 2-02-FULL-66-14. The sequence continues at coordinate 4,204 of MERE01000167.1, forward strand.
TCGAGGGCGACGCCGAATTCGACCACCATCGGCATGCCGTAGACCGCGCTGGTGGCGGCGAAGAACAGGCCGTTCTCCATGGCGAGGAAGCCGATCACCTGCGGCACCGCCTTGGAGCGCGTGATCATCATGAGGAACGACAGCAGCACGCAGGCGAGGGCGATGCCGAGCGTCGAGCGTGTCACGGTGCCGGCCAGCTGCGAGATCGGCAGCGCCAGGTTGAAGGCGAGGATCACGAGCACGATGCCGACCAGCATCACGCTGGGGATGTTGAGCAGGGTTTCGACGTCCCACTTCACCTCCAGCCTGCGGATCAGGCGGTGCAGGATCCAGGGCAGCGCGATCACTTTGAGCGCAAGCGTCAGCGCGGCCGAGCCGTAGAGGTGGTTCTGGCCGGTGAGCCAGGCGACCAGCATGGTCGACAGGAACAGCACGAAGCCTTGAGCCGCGAACAGGTTGATGAGCGAAAGTATCCTGCGCTGCGAGAGCATGGCAAAGGCCAGCAGCAGCAGGATCGCGGCGAGCAGGTTGACCAGCTGAGGGCCGTAGTGCAGCAGCATGCCTCAATGCTCCAGCAGGACGTGCACCAGCATGGCGAGCACTGCCAGCAGGAACGCGGTGCCGAGGAATTCGGGGGCGCGGAAAATGCGCATCTTGGCGCTCACGGTCTCGATCAGCGCGAGGCCGGCGCCGCCGAGCGCGAGCTTGACGAGCAGCACCGGCAGCGCCAGCACGATGCCCAGCCAGTCGCCGCCCTCGGCAATGCCCCACGGGAAGAACAGCGCCAGGCCGACGCACGAGTAGACGAACAGCTTCAGGCTCGCGGCCCACTCGATCATCGCCAGGTGGCGGCCCGAATACTCCAGCACCATGGCCTCGTGGATCATGGTGAGTTCGAGGTGCGTCGCCGGATTGTCGACCGGAATGCGCGCGTTCTCGGCGAGCGACACCATGGTGAAGGCGACTCCGGCGAACGCGAGGCTGGGGTGGATCACCAGCTCCCGATGCGCCAGCGTCTCGACAATGGTGGCGAGCGAACTGGAGCCGGAAATCAATGACGCGGTAAACAGCACCATGAGCAGCGCCGGTTCGGCGAGAAAGCCGACCAGCATCTCGCGCCGCGCGCCGAGCGAGCCGAACGCCGTGCCGATGTCCATGCCGGCCAGCGCGATGAACAGGCGCGCCAGCGCCAGCAGCCCCACCAGCGCGATGGCATCGGCCGCAGCATTGAGCGGCAGGTCGGTGCCCAGGGTCGGGACGATCGCCGCGGCGAGCGCGAGGCAGCCGAAGATGAGATAGGGTGCGAAACGGAACAAGGGGCTCGCGTTGTGCGCCAGCACGACCTCTTTCCGGAACAGTTTGGCGAGCACGCGGTACGGTTGCAGCAGCCCGGGCGCGCTCTTGTTCTGCAGCCAGGCGCGGCACTGATTCACCCAGCCGGTGAGCACCGGTGCGAGCAGCACCGCGAGCATCAGCTCGGTGAATTGGGCGGCGAAGCCGGCGGCGCTGATCATCGGGCGCTCATCGCACGAACAGCAGCAGCAGCAACAGGGTGACGAAGCTGTACGTCAGGTAGACCGAGATGCGCCCGCGCTGCAGCACCGTGACCAGCGACGTGACGCGGTCGACCGCGCGCGCGATCGGCAGATAGAGCCAGTGCCACAAGCGGTCATCGTGCACTTCGCGGAAAAACGGGCGCGCGTCCGAGGGTGCGGGCACTTGCTGCTCGATGCGGAAGAAGGGCTCGAATACCTGGCGCACCGGCTGGCCGAAGCCTTCCGCGGTGTCCTGCATGCGTGCGTCCAGATGCGGGAAGCCACAGTCCCATGGGCCGGTGCGCCGCATGCGGCCGTGATAGCGCAGGCGCACCGCCAGCCAGGCAATGCCGACCAGCGCCGCGATGCCTGCAAAGAACACGAGCGGGCTGTAGCTCGCGCGCTCGGGCTGGATCGGCGCCAGAAACAGCCACCCTTCGGCGAGGCTCGCCATGCCGAAACCGGTGAGCGCGCGCGTCACCGGGTCGAGCAGCCCGATCACGGCCGCCGGCACGAGCCCCAGCACGATGCAGGCCGCGGCGAGCCATGCCAGACCGACCCGCTCCCAGGCGCCCGCGTCGCGCGCCTCGGCAAGCTTGGGCTCGCGCGGCTGGCCGAGAAACACCACGCCGTAGAACTTGACCATGACGTATCCGGAAAGCGCCGCGGTGAGCGCGACGACCGCGGCCGCAACCGGCACCAGCATGTTGAGGTAGGAGTGCGGCAGGCCGGGCGTGAACAGAAACGCCTGCAGCAGCAGCCATTCGGAGGCGAAGCCATTGAGCGGCGGCAGGCCGGCGATCGCGATGGTGCCGATCAGCGCGCACCAGGCTACCCACGGCATGCGGTGCATCAGCCCGCCCAGCTTGCCCAGACTGCGCTCGTGCGTGGCGTGCAGCACCGAGCCGGTGCAAAGAAACAGCAGGCTCTTGAAGCAGGCGTGGTTGAGGCAGTGGTAAAGCGTTGCGGTGAGCGCGAGCGCGGCGAGCGTGCCCATGTGGAAGCTGCGGAAGATGAGGGTCAGGCCGAAGCCGGCGAAGATCAGGCCGATATTCTCGATCGACGAATAGGCGAGCAAGCGCTTCATGTCGGTCTGCACCGCGGCGAAAACGATGCCGCCCAGCGCAGAAAGCAACCCGGTGGCGAGCGCGATCACGCCCCACCACCAGTACACCGTGCCGATCAGGTCGAGAGTCACGCGCAGCACCCCGTAGACCGCGGTCTTGAGCATCACCGCGCTCATCAGCGCGGAGACCGGCGACGGCGCCGCCGGATGCGCCTCGGGCAGCCAGACGTGCAACGGCACCAGGCCCGCCTTGGCGCCGAACCCCGCGAGCGCGAGCAGGAACGCCGCGCTCGCCCAGCCCACCGGCCGCTCCACGCCGCGCATGCCGGCGAAGGAATAATCGCCGCTGCCGCCCTGCAGCGCGCCGAAGCACAGCAGGATCGCGATCGCGCCGACATGCGCGATCAGCAGGTAGAGGTAGCCGGCGCGCCGGATTTCGGCGTGGCGGTGGTCGCTGGTGACGAGGAAAAACGACGCCAGCGCCATCGTTTCCCAGGCCACCATGAAGAAATAGGCGTCATCGGCGATCAGCACCAGCGCCATGCTGGCGAGGAAGATGTGGTAGTAGAGGCATTGCAACCCTGGCGGCGTGCCTTCGCCGCGGCGGATGTAGCCCGAAGCGAACACCGAAATTCCGGCCGCAACCCCGCCCAGCAGCAGCAGGAAGAAAGCCGACAGCGCGTCGATGCGTGCGCGAAACGGCAGGTCCGGCAGCCCCAGCGGCAGCACGCGCGCCGTGGGCGACTGAAACAAGCCGTGCAGCGCGGAGGCGGCGAGCGCGAGTCCCAGCACGGCGCCGAGGGGAAACAGCAGGCGCCGGATCAGCCCCAGGTTGCGCGGCGCCACGAGGCCCGCCAGGCCGACGGCGAGCCAGAGGGTTGCGATGGCAAGCGTTAGGTCGAGCGTACCGCTCATTTCACCCGCATGCCGGGCTGCGCGCCGCTATCCGGCGAGACGAGAAAGATCCCGGGTCCGTCGTCGCCCGAGGCGGCGAGAATCATCCCTTCGGAGACGCCGAAGCGCATCTTGCGCGGCGCGAGATTCGTTACCATCACGGTGAGCCGTCCCCTGAGGGCTTCGGGCGCGTAGGCCGCCTTGATCCCGGCGAACACGGTGCGCGTCCCGCTGCCGATGTCGAGCGTCAGCCTGACGAGCTTGTCCGCGCCGGCGACGGCCTCGGCCTCGACGATGCGCGCGACGCGCAGGTCGAGCCTGGCGAAATCATCGATCGTGATCGCAGCGCTCACGGCCTGCTCCCTGGCGGCGTGCTGCTGGTGCTCGGCGTGCGTCTGCGGCGAGCGCGCCGCGGGCGCCGCTGCCGTCGGCGCGGGCGGCTCGAACAGCGCGTCGAGCTGCTTTTCGTCGACGCGCGCCATGAGATGCCGAAACGCATCGATTTGGTGTCCTTCCGGAAGAAGCTTCTCGGCGTCAATCCACGTCAGCGGCGTTACTCGCAAGAATTTCTCCACCGCGTTTGCGAGATCGGGCAATACCGGTTTGAGGTAGACGGTAAGCAACCTGAATGCATTGATTGCGACAGAGCACACGACGTGCAGCCGCTCGGCATCTTCCGGTCGCTTCGCCAAATCCCATGGCTTCTTTTCATCAACATAGTGGTTGACTGCGTCGGCGAGCAGCATCACCTCGCGCAATGCTTTGCCAAATTCACGCGAGTCGTATAGAGCAGCGATTGCGGAAGCTCTTGTGTGCAGTTCGTACATCAATGAATCCGGTCTAAGTCCGCAACCGATTTCAAAAGTACCTGCCAATGAATGCAGTTTTCCGCCGAAATGCCTTTGCAAGAATGGAGCGCACCGGCTCGCGATGTTGACGTACTTGCCCACCAGGTCGCTGTTCACGCGCGCCAGGAAATCGTCCGGATTGAAGTCCAGGTCCTCGACATTGGCGTTCAACTTGGCCGCGATGTAGTAGCGCAGCCATTCCGGATTCATGCCGATCTCGAGGTAGCGCAGCGGGCTGACGCCGGTGCCGCGGCTCTTCGACATCTTTTCGCCCGAGACGCCGATGAAGCCGTGCACGTAGACGTGGTCCGGCACCTTGTACGGCGCGCCGGCGAAATTGAGCATCGCCGGCCAGAACAGCGTATGGAAATAGATGATGTCCTTGCCGATGAAGTGGATCTGCTCGCTTTCGTTCAGGGTCTTCTCGAAATCCAGATTCCTTTTCGCGCAGTAGTTCTTCAGGCTCGCCAGGTAGCCGATCGGCGCATCGACCCAGCAGTAGAGGTACTTGCCCGGCGCGTCCGGAATCGGGATGCCGAAGTACGGCGCATCGCGCGAGATGTCCCAGTCGCCGAGCGCCTTGTCGCCTTCGCCCTCGAGCCATTCCCTGGCCTTGTTGAGCACCTGCGGCTGCAGGCGGCCGGGGTGCTCGAGCCAGCCTTTGAGGAATTGCCGGCAGCGGGGGTCCGACAGCTTGAAGAAGAAGTGCTCCGACGACTTGAGCACCGGCTTCGCGCCGGAGAGCGTGGAATAGGGATTGCGCAGCTCGGTGGGCGAGTAGACCGAGCTGCAGTTCTCGCAGGCATCGCCGTACTGGTCCTTGGCGCCGCATTTCGGGCACTCGCCCTTGATGTAGCGATCGGCGAGGAACATCCCCTTCAGCGGATCGTAGAACTGCTCGATCGCCTTCGAGTAGACGAGCCCCGCCGCCTTGAGCTTGCGATAGATGTCCTGCGACAGCGCGGTGTTCTCGGGCGAGTGCGTCGAGTGCCAGTTGTCGAAGCCGATATGAAAGCCCTGCAGATGGCTCGGGCGCTCCGCGGCGAAGCGCGCCACGAGCTGTTCCGCCGTCACGCCCTCGGCCTCGGCCTTGAGCATGATCGGCGCGCCGTGTGCATCATCGGCGCAGACGAAATGCACCTCGTGGCCGCACAGGCGCTGGAAGCGCACCCAGATGTCGGCCTGGATGTACTCCATGATGTGGCCGATGTGGAAGGAGCCGTTGGCGTACGGCAGCGCTGTGGTGACGAAAAGCCTGCGGCGGGACATCGGCGGAGAGGAAGCGGAGATCAACGATTCTAGCAAAGGCAGTAGGGTCTCCGTCGCTGGCGGGCGCACTTTTCGGTACACTTAGCCGCTTTTTCACCCGCACGGATCTCATGCCCATCAGCGAAGCAGACGCCCGGTCGGCGCTCTCGAAGCTCGTCGACCCGAACACCGGCAAGGACTTTGTCACCACGCGCTCGGTCAAGAAGCTGAGCGTCTCCGGCGACGCAGTGACGCTCGAGATCGAGCTCGGCTATCCGGGCAAGAGCCAGTTCGAGCCGATCCGCCTGCAGGCGATCGAGGCACTCAAGGCTGCGGGCGCCTCCGGCGCCGCCGTCACGGTGCGCTCGCGCGTCGTATCGCACGCCGTGCAGCGCGGCGTGAAACTTATTCCTGCAATCAAGAATATTATCGCCATCGCGTCGGGCAAGGGCGGCGTGGGCAAGTCCACGACGGCCGCCAATCTCGCGCTCGCGCTCGCCGCCGAGGGCGCATCGGTCGGCGTGCTCGATGCGGACATCTATGGCCCGTCGCAGCCGACGATGCTCGGCATCACCGGCCGGCCCGAGTCGAAGGACGGCAAGTCGATCGAGCCGATGGAGGGGCACGGCCTGCAGGCGATTTCGATCGGCTTCATGATCGACGTCGACACGCCCATGGTCTGGCGCGGCCCGATGGTGACGCAGGCGCTCGAGCAACTGCTCAAGGACACGCGCTGGCGCGAGCTCGACTACCTGGTGGTCGATCTGCCGCCCGGCACGGGCGACATCCAGCTCACGCTGGCGCAAAAGGTTCCGGTCACCGGCGCGGTGATCGTCACCACGCCGCAGGACATCGCGCTCATCGACGCGCGCAAGGGGCTGAAGATGTTCGAGAAGGTCGGCATCCCGATCCTCGGCGTGGTCGAGAACATGGCGCTGCATACCTGCCCGCAATGCGGCTTCGAAAGCCACATCTTCGGCGAAGGCGGCGCGGCGCGCATGTGCCAGGACTACGGCACCGAGCTGCTCGGGCAGCTGCCTCTCGACGGCGCGATCCGCGAGCAGGCGGATTCCGGCAAGCCCACGGTGGTCGCGGATCCCGACGGGCGCGTGGCGCAGATCTACAAGCGCATCGCGCGCCGCTGCGCGGTGCGCATCGCCGAGTCGCAGAAGGACATGACCGCGAAATTCCCGAACATCGTGGTGCAGAACACGTGACCATCAAGTCGGACCGCTGGATCCGCCAAATGGCGGCGGAGCACGGCAGGGCGTGACGCTGCCGCGGATCTGGCGTCTAGCAAGCAGGGCCGGCTCTTTTTGCAGTTCCATGATCTCGGGTTTTCGGGGTTCCCGAAAACCCGAGATTGAGGGAACCCGCAAGAGGCGCCGCCCGGAGATCTACGCCCTCACATACCTCACGAAATCGAACCGCGTGCCGTCGGCCGCGACCTGCGCCTGGCGATCGGTTTCCTGCCACTGGCGGCGGTCGAACTCGGGAAAGCGGGTATCCCCGGCGTAGTCGCGCTGGATCTCGGTGAGCAGCAGCGCGTCGGCCAGCGGCAACGCCGCGCGGTAAAGCTCGCTGCCTCCGATCACGAACGCGATCGCCTGATCCGCGCACAAGGCGAGCGCGGCTGGCAGCGATGGCGCCACACTCGCGCCCGGCGCCGAGTATCCCGCCTGCCGCGTGACGACGATATTGCGGCGCCCGGGCAAAGGCCTGCCGATCGAATCCCAGGTCTTGCGGCCCATGATCACGGCGTGACCCTGCGTCATGCGCCGGAAGTGCCGCAGGTCTTCGGGCAACTGCCACGGCAGCCCGTGCCCGGCGCCGATCACGCCGTTGGCGGCGACGGCGGCGATCAGGTAGAGGCTCGGCCGGCCTGCGGCGACAGGGCGCGCCGGCGGGAATAGAATTTGTTTCGTATCCATCGTGCGCTGACGGGGCAGATTATAGGCACCATGAGTTTCACCATGCAGCCGATCGCTTACCCGCGTTCGTTTCTCGCGCTGCTCATGACCGCGTTCCTGCTGGTCGCGCTGCCGCTTGCGGCGGCGCTCGCCTACGCCGCGTGGAGCATGGAGCGGCTGGCCAATCAAAGCCGCCAGGGCGTGTCCAACGCGACGCAGGCCGTGCGCGTCAGCCGCTCGCTCGCCGCCCGCGCCAGCGCCATCGAGCGCGTTGCGCGACAGCTCGCGGTGCAACCGGAAGCCGGGCTGCTTGCCGACCTGGCGCGCGCGCGCGCGAGCCTGGTGGAGGCAGTCGACGAACTGGCGCGTCTGCCGCTCGAGACGGAGCCGCGCGCGCTGCTCGATCGGATCGTCGCCGATCAGAATGCGCTGTACGAACTGCTCACCGAAAGCGATGCCCCCGTGCTCGACGCCGGCGTGGTTGCGGCCAGGGCGGAGAAGTTCGTCGGCGCCACCTACGAGATGGTGGTGAGCTGCCAGCAGGTCGCGGATCGCGTGATCGCGCAGTTGAGCGCGGATGCCGACGCGGCGCAGCGCCAGATGATCGTGCTGGTGCTGATAACGGCTGCAGGCGCACTCGCGCTGGCGATCGGCCTGACACGCCTGGTCGCGCGACCGATCCAGCAGTTGGACGTGGCGATCCGCAGGCTGGGCAACGCCGAGTTCCACGAGCCGATCCGCGTGCATGGTCCGGAGGACCTGCGCACGCTCGGCGAGCGGCTCGACTGGCTGCGACGGCGCTGGCTGGAACTCGAGGCGCAGAAGAATCGCTTCATGCGGCATGTGTCGCACGAGCTGAAGACCCCGCTCACGGCGCTGCGCGAGGGCGCCGAGCTGCTGCACGACCAGACTGCGGGCCCGCTGGTGCCCTCGCAGCGCCAGGTCGTGTCGATCATGCGCGACAACAGCGCCAAGCTGCAGCGCCTGATCGAGGAACTGCTCGATTACCAGCGCGTCCTGCACGCCGCGGCGGTGCTGGAGACCCAGCCGGTGGCGCTCGACGCGCTGTTGCGGGAAGTGGCGCATTCGCACGGGCTGTCCGCGGCGGCGAAAGGCTTGCAGTTCGCGCTCGAGCTGCCGCCGCTGCAGCTGGAGGCCGACCGGGAAAAACTGCGCTCGGTGTTCGACAATCTGGTCGGCAACGCGGTCAAGTTCACGCCGCAAGGCGGGCGGGTCACACTGCGCCTGCAGGATCTCGGAAACGATGTCCTGGTCGAGGTTGTCGATACCGGGCCCGGCGTACCGCCGGAGGAACGCGAAACCATTTTCGATACTTTCTTCCGCGGGCGCGTACGCGGCAGCGCACGCGTCGAAAGCAGCGGCCTGGGGCTTGCCATCGCGCGCGAGTTCACCGAGGCGCATCGCGGTCGCATCGACTTGGTGGCCGGCGGACCGGGCGGCCATTTCCGCGTCCGTTTGCCCAAGCGCGCCGCAAGCCTGCAGGCCGAGGCCGCATGAGGGTCCTTGCCTGGCTATCGCTGTTGCTGGCTGCGGGCTGTGCCGCGCTCGGGCCGCCAAGCGAGACGGCGATCGTGCGCGACGCGGTGAATCTGGCGGTTGCTACGGCGAGCGCAGCGGAGGATGTGCGGCGACGCGAGCTCGGCCGCGCGGTGCAGGAATGCGAGCGCGAGCCGGGACGCATGTCCTGCGCCCGCCTGGCGATACTGCTCGCCACTCTGCCCGAACCGGAGCGCGACGACGCGCGCGCCAAAGTGCTGCTCGAGTCCCTGGCGGCGCAAGAGCCGCAGTCGGACCTCTCGCGCTTTGCGCAGCTGCTCGCGGCGAGCATCGCCGAGCGCCAGCGCTCGGCCCGGGAAGCGCGCGCCGCCGGCGAGCGCGCGGAGGCCAGCGCGCGGGCGATCGAGCAGCGCGCGCAGAGCATGCAGTCGCAACTCGAGGAACTGAAACGCGAGACGCGCGCCGGCGAGCAGCGCGAGGGGGCGCTGCGCAAGCAGCTCGAGACCTACAAGCGCGAGGTGCGCGCTAACGAGTATCGCGAGGAGACGCTGCGCAAGCAGATCCAGGCCCTCAGGGAAGCCGAGCGGAGTATGCTGGAGCGTGAGGAACGCCTGCCCGTCAAGCCGAGGTGAATCCATGAGTCCGTACCGACCGCGTGTCCTGGTCGTCGATGACGATGCCGACCTGCTGCAGCTGATCGCGATGCGATTGTCGGCGGCCGGATACGATGTAGCCCGGGTCGCCTCGGGCGAACAGGCGCTCGCGCAGCTCGCCGTGTCGCGACCGCAGGTGGTGGTGACGGACCTGCGCATGGAGGGCATGGACGGCATGGCGCTGTTCGATGCGATTCATCGCGAGTCGCCGACGCTGCCGGTGGTGATTCTGACCGCGCACGGCACCATTCCCGAGGCGGTCACGGCGACGCGGCGCGGCGTGTTCAGTTTTCTCACCAAGCCGTTCGACGGCAAGGTGCTGCTGGCGACGGTGGCCGAGGCGCTGCGCCTGTCGAGCATGCCCGCGGGCGACGCCGAGGACTGGCGCGCCGAGATTCTCACCCGCTCGGCGGCGATGGAGGCTGTCCTGGCGCAGGCGCGGCGCGTGGCCGATTCGGAGGCGAGCGTATGCATCCGCGGCCCGAGCGGTGCCGGCAAGGAGCTGCTGGCGCGCGCGATTCACCGCGCCAGCCGCCGCGCCGGAGCGCCATTCATCGCGGTCAACTGCAGCGCCATTCCGGAGGGGCTGCTCGAGTCCGAACTGTTCGGCCACCGCAAGGGTGCGTTCACCGGAGCCGTGGCGGATCGGCAGGGGCTGTTTCAGGCCGCGCACGGGGGCACCCTGTTTCTCGACGAGATCGGCGACATGCCGATGGCGCTGCAGGTCAAGCTGCTGCGCGCGCTCGAGGAAAGGGTGATCCGTCCGGTCGGCGCCAGCGACACGGCGCCGGTGAATGTGCGCATCATCACCGCGACGCACCGCGATCTCGAGGCGCGCATCGCGGCCGGCGAGTTCCGCGAGGATTTCTATTATCGTCTCAGCGTCGTCAAGCTGGAGGTGCCGCCGCTGGCCGCGCGCAGCGAGGACATCCCTCTGCTGGCGGGGACGTTCCTGACGCGCGCGGCGGAGCGTTACGTGCGGCCGAATCTGGTGTTCTCGCCCGAGGCCATGGAATTGCTGATCTCGGCGGCGTGGCCCGGCAACGTCAGGCAATTGCTCAACGTCGTCGAGCGCTCGGTCGTGCTTTCCTCGACCGAGATCATCCCGGCCTCGATCGTGCGCGAATCGCTGGACAGCGGCGCCGCAGTGCTGACGCCGCTGGACGAAGCGCGGCGGGCCTTCGAGCGGCACTACCTGGTGCGCATCCTGAAAGCAACCAACGGCAACGTCTCCCGGGCGGCGCGCCTGGCAGGGCGCAACCGCACCGAGTTCTATCGCCTGCTCGAGCGCCATGCGCTCGAGCCGGCGATGTTCAAGTCCAGCGCCTCGAGCGACACCCATACCGCTTAGCGAAGCGCCCACGGCGCGGGGGTTTTTGTCGTCCCTTGGCGACAGCTGGTCGCCCTTTCGCTAGCGCGGCTTAGCGCAATCGGCCGCCGCCGCCGTCGTCCTGCAGCGACAAATTCGCCGCGCCCGGCTGCCGGTTGCCGCTGCAACTCGTTGAATCAGCGGGGTGGATCATGGTGGCATGGCCATTGCTTTCTTTTCCATGCTGGGCGCTGGTTTGGCGCCATTTCCGACGAGGGTGCGAGACGGGCTGCTTCAGGATGGAGTCCATCAACTTCAAGCGGGACCTGTCCACTTTTCTCCAGGTGCTCGGCGGCGCCGCGGTGCTGCCGTTGATGCTGCTCGGAGTCGGAGGCACGATCTACAAGGCCCTGGCCCCGAACGGCTGGTTGAGCGTGTTGCTTCGCAACGGCCTGCCGGACAGCTTTGCCGCAGCGAGCGCGCTTCTGGTGATGTGCGGTTTCGCCTGGCTGACGCGCGAGTGGCGCACGCCGCGAACGCGAAGCTGGGTCATCGATTCTCTGGTGTACGCGTTCGCCGTCGCCGGGCTGATGTATGCGGCGCAGCTGATCGCGAACGGGAGGCTGTGAACCGGACGCGCCGACGGCAAGAATCCTGA
>MERE01000168.1 GCA_001771975.1 Betaproteobacteria bacterium RIFCSPLOWO2_02_FULL_68_150
AAGCCCTTGTTTTTTACGAAAAAGACAGCTTCCGCATGATATACTTTTCGACTTTCTGGATATCCTTTGCGGAGGCAGTTCGATGGCGCTGGAACGCACCCTTTCGATCGTCAAGCCCGATGCGGTGAAAAAGAATGCGATCGGCCGGATTCTCGCGCGCTTCGAGGCCGCGGGATTGAAAATCGCCGCCGCGCGCATGATGCGCTTGTCGCGCCTCGAGGCCGAAGGCTTCTACGCGGTGCACCGCGAGCGGCCGTTCTTCAAGGATCTGGTCGAATTCATGATTTCCGGTCCGGTATTGGTGCAGGTGCTGGAGGGCGAGAACGCCGTTGCGCGCAATCGCGAGTTGATGGGGGCGACCAATCCGAAAGAGGCCGCACCCGGCACGATTCGCGCCGATTTTGCCGCCTCGATCGATGCCAACGCGGTGCATGGCTCCGACGCGGCGGACACGGCGCGGGTGGAGATCGCGTATTTCTTTCCCGCCTGCGAGGTGTTTTCGCGCTGAGCCGCCGCCGATGAAGGTCAACCTGCTCGATTTCGACCGCGCCGGCCTGGAACGGTACTTCGCCGCGATCGGCGAAAAGCCGTTTCGCGCGCGGCAGGTGCTGCACTGGATCCACCAGCGCGGGGCGAGCGATTTTGCAGCCATGACCGACATCGCGAAGAGCCTGCGCACACGGCTCGCCGAGTCGGCCGAGATCCGTCCGCCGCAGGCCGTGGGTGACAGCACCGCCGCCGACGACACCCGCAAGTGGCTCATCAAGGTCGACGGCGCCAACGCGGTCGACGCGGTGTTCATCCCGGAGACCGGCCGCGGCACGCTGTGCGTCTCGAGCCAGGCCGGCTGCGTGCTCGACTGCGCGTTCTGCTCGACCGGCAAGCAGGGATTCAACCGCAACCTGTCGACGGCGGAGATCATCGGTCAGCTGTGGATGGCGAATCGCGTGCTCGGGCGCAGGCAAGGCGCGGAGCGGCCGATCACCAACGTGGTGCTGATGGGCATGGGCGAGCCGCTGCTCAATCTGGATGCCGTGCTGCCGGCGCTGCATCTGATGCTGGACGACGACGCGTACGGCCTGTCGCGCCGGCGCGTGACCGTTTCAACCTCGGGCGTCGTGCCGGGCATGGACCGGCTGGCACGCGAGTGCCCGGTGGCGCTCGCCGTGTCGCTGCACGCGCCCAACGACTCGCTGCGCGACCGGCTGGTGCCGGTGAATCGCAAGTATCCGCTGCGCGACCTGCTCGCCGCCTGCCGGCGCTATCTGCAGCGCGCGCCGCGCGATTTCATCACTTTCGAGTACGTGATGCTGGATGGGGTGAACGACTCGCCGGCGCACGCGCGCGAGTTGCTCGCGATCGCGGCGCGCGTGCGCTGCAAGTTCAACCTGATTCCGTTCAATCCTTTTACCGACTCGGGCTTTCGCCGCTCGAGCCCGGATTGCATGCGCCGCTTTGCCGAGGTGCTGCAGCAGGCGGGGCTGACGGTCACCACGCGCAAGACGCGCGGCGAGGCGATCGACGCCGCCTGCGGGCAGCTGGCAGGCGAGGTCGCCGACCGCACGCGGCGCGGCGCGCGGCGCGCGCCGATTCCGATACTGGAGCTCAATTCATGAAGTCCGTACTGTGCGCTGCGCTCGCGGCGACCCTCGTTGGTTGCGCCGCGCCGCAGGCCGAACTGGCCGTCGACGCCGGCACCAGCGTGATCGGCGAGACCGGCGAGCCGCGCAACCGCGCCAAGCTCCATACGGAGCTCGCCGCGCTCTACTTCAGCCGCGGCAACATGGCGGTGGCGCTGGAGGAGTTGCGCATCGCCCTGGCGGCCGATCCGGCCTATTCGCCCACGCACGGCATGTTCGGCCTGGTGTACATGGAGCTGCGCGAAAACAGGCTCGCCGAGCAGAGCTTCCAGAATGGCCTGCGCCTGTCGCCGCAGGATCCGGACCTGAACCACAACTACGCCTGGTTCCTCTGCCAGAGCGGCCGCGAAACCGATTCGATCAAGTTCTTCCTCAACGCGCTGCGCAATCCGCTGTACGTGACGCCGTGGCGCTCGCACGCGGCGGCCGGAACCTGCTCGATGCGCTACGGGCAGGTCAAGGACGCGGAGGAATTTTTCGAGCGCGCGCTGAAACAGGAGCCGGACGAGCTGGCGTCGCTCTTGCAGCTCGGCCAGATCCGCTACCGCCAGAGCCGCTTCGAGGAGGCGCGCAGGTTGGTGCAGCGCTTCAACAAGCTCGTCGAGCCGACTGCCGAATCGCTCTGGCTGGCGCTGCGCGTAGAGCGCAAACTGGGCGAGCGCTTGACCGAAACGGCTTTTGCCAATCAGCTGCGGCGGCGCCATCCCGGGTCGCGCGAATACCAGTTGCTGCAGCGCGGAGAATATGACTGACACCGCGGATCGGCAGGGCGCGGAGTACGCCGCGCCGGTCGAGGCGCCGAGCGTCGGCGAAGCGCTGTCGCGCGCTCGCTGCTCGGTCGGGCTGTCGGTCGATGACGTCGCGCTGCAGCTGAAGTACAGCGCGCGCCAGATCGATGCGCTCGAAAAGGGGCGCTACGGCGAGCTCCCCGAAAGCGCCTTTGTGCGCGGCATGGTGCGCAACTACGCGCGCCTGGTGAAGCTCGACCCGGAGCCGCTGGCGCGTCAGATTGCCGGTTCACTGGCAGCGCCCGCGGCGATCGACGATGCCGTGCCGTTCCGCAAGCCGATCCCGTTCTCCGTCCCCGGGAGGCACGTCAACCTGGGCTACGCGGTGTTGTCGCTCGGGGCTCTCGCGGTGATGGCGGCGGTGGTGCTGTGGCCGGGAGAGCGCGCCACCGGTTCGAAGCTGACCTTCGTGGCCGCGGGACAGGCACCGGCCGCAGCGCCGGCGCCGAGCGCGGCCGAGGGCGTGCCGGTCGCGGTGGTGGGTACGCCCCTCGCCGCGATCGCACCGTTGCCGGTCGCGCCCGAGCCGGCCGCGGCGCCAGCCGCTGCGGCGCTCCGGCATCGCATCACGCTGCGCTTCGACAGGGCAGCCTGGGTCGAGGTGCGCGGCGGCGACGGCAGGATCCTCGCCTCTGAGGTCAACGCGGCCGGCACGACGCGCGTCCTGGAGGGTGTGCCGCCGTTCAAGCTGGTGATCGGGAATTCGCGGCACGTGCACCTCAGCTACGGCGAGCGGCCGATCGACCTCGCGCGCCACGCGCGGCTCGACGTCGCACGCCTGACGCTCGAATGATGTCCGCTGCGCGCAGATCGTCGCGGCAGGTTCGCGTGGGCCGCGTGCCGATCGGCGGCGGCGCGCCCATCGTGGTGCAGTCGATGACCAATACCGACACCGCTGACGCCGCGGCGACCGTGCGCCAGGTCGCCGATCTGTGGCGCGCCGGTTCGGAGCTGGTGCGTATCACGGTCAACACCCCGGAGGCGGCGGCCCAGGTAGCGCACATTCGCGAGCGTCTCGATGCGCTCGGCTGCGACGTGCCGCTGGTGGGCGATTTTCATTTCAACGGCCACAAGCTGCTGACGCAGCACCCCGATTGCGCGCGCGCTCTCGCCAAGTACCGCATCAATCCCGGCAACGTCGGCAAAGGGGCGCAGCGCGACGAGCGGTTCGCGACCCTGATCGAGGTCGCGCTGCGCCATGACGCAGCGGTGCGCATCGGCGTCAACTGGGGATCGCTCGATCCCGAGCTGCTGGCGCGCGTGATGGACGAGAACGCCGGGCGGCCCGCGCCGCTCGCCGCGGCCGAGGTGATGCGCGAGGCGCTGATTGCCTCGGCGCTCGAATCGGCGGCGCAGGCGCAGGCGCTGGGACTTGCCGCCGAGCGCATCGTCATCTCCTGCAAGGTGAGCGCAGTGCAGGACCTGATCGCGGTGTACCGCGAACTCGCGCATCGCTGCGACTACGCGCTGCATCTGGGCCTCACCGAGGCCGGCATGGGCTCGAAAGGCATCGTCGCCTCGAGCGCCGCCATGGCGGTGCTGCTGCAGGAGGGGATCGGCGACACGATCCGCGTCTCGCTCACCCCGGAACCCGGAGGCGACCGCACCCGCGAGGTGGTGGTGGCGCAGGAGTTGCTGCAGACCATGGGCCTGCGCTCGTTCACGCCGATGGTTGCGGCCTGTCCCGGCTGCGGGCGCACCACCAGCACCTATTTCCAGGAACTCGCCGAGCGCATTCAGGGCTATTTGCGCGCGCAGATGCCGCACTGGCGCGAACGCTATCCGGGTGTCGAGGAGATGCGCGTCGCGGTGATGGGCTGCGTGGTGAACGGCCCCGGGGAGTCGAAGCACGCCGACATCGGCATCAGCCTGCCCGGCACCAACGAGTACCCGGTTGCGCCGGTCTACATCGATGGCGAGAAGACGGTCACCCTGAAGGGCGAGCGCATCGCGGAGGCGTTCCAGGAGCTGGTCGAAGATTACGTGCGCAAGAACTATGCGCCCGGCGCCGCGCGGCGCCGCGAGCCACGCGCCATCCCGATCAAGGCCGTTTCGTGAGCGCCCCGCTGCAGGCGATCCGCGGCATGAACGACGTGCTGCCGGAGGAGGCGGCGCTGTGGCTCGCGTTCGAGCGCACGGTCGAGAACTGGCTCGAGCGCTGGGGCTACCGCAACATCCGCATGCCGCTGGTCGAGCAGACGGCGCTGTTTCGCCGCGCCATCGGCGAGGCGACCGACATCGTCGAAAAGGAGATGTACTCCTGGCGCGACGAGCTGAACGGCGAGGACCTGACGCTACGGCCCGAAGGCACGGCCTCGTGCGTGCGGGCCGCGATCGAGCACAATCTGCTCTACGACGGACCGAAGCGGCTGTGGTACGCGGGCCCGATGTACCGCCACGAGCGGCCGCAGAAGGGCCGCTACCGGCAGTTCCACCAGTACGGTGCCGAGGCGCTCGGCTATCCGGGTCCGGACGTGGACGCGGAACTCATCGTCATGTGCGCGCGCCTGTGGCACGAGCTCGGACTCGAGGGCATCCGCCTGGAGCTGAACACGATCGGCTCGCCCGAGGAGCGCGCGCGCTATCGCGCCGACCTGGTGCAGCACCTCGAGGCGAACGCGGCGCGGCTCGATGCCGATGCGACGCGCCGCCTGCACACCAATCCGCTGCGCGTGCTCGACTCGAAGAATCCGATGGTGCAGGAGGTGGTGGCGCGCGCGCCGGACATGAAGCAATACCTGGGTGAGGCGTCGCTCGCGCATTTCGAGGGACTGAAAAAACTGCTTGCCGCGGCGGGCGTCGGCTACCGCATCAATCCGAAGCTGGTGCGCGGGCTGGATTACTACAACCTCACCGTGTTCGAGTGGATTTCGGACCGGCTCGGAGCCCAGGGCACGGTGTGCGGCGGCGGCCGTTACGACGGCCTGTTCGAACAGATCGGCGGCAAGCCGGCCCCCGCGATCGGATTCGCGATGGGCTGCGAGCGGCTGGTCGCGCTGGTGGCCCTCTCCGGCTGCCTGGCGTCGCCGCGGCGGCCCGATGCCTACGTCGTGCACCAGGGCGAGGGCACGCTCGAAGTCGCCTTCGCGCTTTCGGACGCGCTGCGCGCGGCCGGCTTCGCGGTGGTGCAGCACGCGGGCGGCGGCAGCTTCAAGTCGCAGATGAAAAAGGCCGACTCGAGCGGGGCGGCGCTGGCACTGATCCTCGGCGAGGACGAGTTGCGCGCCGCCGAGGTCACGGTCAAGCCATTGCGCGACGGCCGCCCGCAGTGGCGCGAGCCGCACGCGGCGCTCGCCGAACGCTTTCCGCAACTGCTCAGGGTGCGATGAACATGGCAACGCAAAATTACGATCTCGAAGAACAGGAACAGCTCGCCACCCTCAAGGGCTGGTGGCACGATAACGCAACCCTGGTGCTCGGCGTGGTCGCGGCCGCGGCGCTGGCGATTGCGGCGTGGCAGGGCTGGCACTGGTACCAGCGCCAGCAGGCGCAGCAGGCGAGCGCGCTCTACGAGACGCTCGCCAAGGGCGCGCGCAGCGGCGACGCCAAGGCGGTGCGCGACGCGGGCGGCGCGCTGACGGAGAATTTTGCGCGCACGCTGTATGCGTCGATGGGCGCGCTGGCGACGGCGCGCTTTCATGCCGACCGCGGCGACGCCAAGAGCGCCAAGGCGCAGCTTGCGTGGGTGATCGAGCGCTCCCGCTCCGACGATCTGCGCGACATCGCACGGCTGCGCCTCGCCGCGCTGCTGCTCGACGAGAAAGCCTACGACGAGGCGCTCAAGCTGCTCGAGGCGAAGCACGCCGATCCCTACGCCGCGCAGTACGCCGCGGCGCGCGGCGACGTGTTGCAGGCGAAGGGCCAGGCCGCCGAGGCGAAGGCCGCCTACCGCCTGGCACTCGACAAGGCGGCAGCGAAGGACGAAGCCTTCCGCGCCGGCGTGCAGCTGCGCCTGGACGCCCTGGGAGGCTGACCATGCTGCGCCAGGTTGCTGCCGCGCTCGCGGCCCTCGTGCTTGCGGGCTGCTCGAGCGCGCCGAGCTGGAATCCGCTGGATTGGTTTGGATCCGCGCCGGCCGGAGCGAAGCCTGCCGCGTTGCCGCCGATCGCGGGGACGCAGAGCGTGCGCGTGCTCTGGTCGGCCAGCGCGGGTGCAGCCGACGTGTTCATCTTCACGCCGGCGCTCGCGGGCGACAGCGTTTACGCCGCGGCGCGCGACGGCACGGTGCTGCGCGTCGATGCCGCCACCGGGCAGGTGCGCTGGCGGGTTTCGGCCGGAACGCGCCTCTCGGCGGGCGCGGGCAGCGACGGCCAGCTGGTGGTGCTGGCAAGCGACGAAGGCGACGTCATTGCGCTCGACGCGCAGAACGGCGCCCCGCGCTGGCGCACGCGCGTCTCGAGCGAGGTGCTGGCGCAGCCGGTGGTGAGCGACGGCCTGGTGGTGGTGCGTAGCGCCGACAGCCGCATCTTTGCCTTCGCCGCCACGGACGGCAAGCGGCGCTGGGTCTACCAGCGCGCCGCTGCACCGCTCGCGGTGCGCACGCCGGCGGGAGTGACCTTGCACGAGGGCCTCGTGTTTGCCGGGTTTTCGGCCGGCAAGCTGGTCGCACTGGCGCAGTCGAGCGGCGGCGTGCGCTGGGAGGTGACGGTGGCGCTGCCCAAGGGATCCACCGAGCTCGAGCGCGTGACCGACGTGGTCGGCAATCCGGCGGCGCTGCGGCGCGAGCTGTGCGTGGCCGCGTTCCAGGGGCGCGTCGCCTGCTACGAATGGCAGAGCGGCAGCCAGCAGTGGACGCGCGACGTCTCCACGCTCACCGGAGTCTCGATGGACGCGCGCTACGCGTTCGTGAGCGACGACCGCGGCGCGGTGCAGGCTTTCGATCGCAGCAACGGGCGCAGTGTCTGGAAGCAGGATCGCCTGGCGCACCGGCAATTGTCGCTGCCGCAGCCCGTCGGCAACGAGATCGCGGTCGGCGACCTCGAAGGCTACGTGCATTTCCTGACGCGCGACAGCGGCGCCTTCGTCGCGCGCATCGCCACCGACGGCAGCGCGGTGCGCGCCGCGCCCCTCGCCATTCCCGGCGGCGTGCTGGTGCAGACGCGCAACGGCGGGCTGTTCGCCATCAGCCTGAAGTGACGCGCGCCGGGGAGCGCCGCCCGTGAAGCCGATCATCGCCCTGGTCGGCCGGCCGAACGTCGGCAAGTCGACCTTGTTCAACCGCCTGACGCGCAGCCGCGATGCGATCGTGGTCGACGTGCCCGGGGTGACGCGCGACCGCCACTACGGCGAGGGGCGCCTCGGCGGGCGCCCGTATTTCGTCATCGACACCGGGGGGCTCGAACCCGATGCGAAGGAAGGCATCTTCGTCGAGATGGCGCGCCAGACCGAGCAGGCGATCGCGGAAGCGGACGCCGTGGTCTTCATCACCGATGCCCGCAGCGGTCTCGCCCCCGCCGATCGCGTCATCGCCGAGCGGTTGCGCCGGCTGCAAAAGCACGTGTGGATCGCGGCGAACAAGTGCGAGGGCATGGCGCACGAAACCGCGACCGGCGAGTTCCACGAGCTGGCCCTGGGCGCGCCGGCGGCGATCTCGGCGGCGCACGGCGAGGGGGTGAGGGAACTGCTCGAGGCGCTGCTGGAGAAGTTTCCCGAGCCGGCCGAGGCCGAAGCCTATGAAAAGGACGACCATCCGCGCGTCGCCATCGTCGGCCGGCCGAACGTGGGCAAGTCGACGCTGGTCAACGCGCTGGTCGGCGAAGAGCGCGTGATCGCATTTGGCGAACCGGGCACGACGCGCGATCCGATCGAGGTGCCTTTCGAGCGCGGCGGGCGGCGCTATACGCTGATCGACACCGCGGGCCTGCGCAAGCGCGGCCGGGGCGGCGCCGAGGTCGAGCGCTTCTCGATCGTGAAGACACTGCAGGCGATCGAGGCGGCCAACGTCGCGGTGCTGGTGCTCGATGCGCTCGAGGGCGTGAGCGACCAGGACGCGCATGTCGCCGGTTTCATCCTCGAGCGCGAGCGCGCGGTGGTGATCGCGGTCAACAAGTGGGACGCGGCCGGGCCCGACACGCGCGCGCGCATGAAGTCGGAGCTCGCCTGGAAACTCGGTTTCCTCGGCTTCGCGGAGCTGCATTTCATCTCGGCACGCGACGGCAAGGGACTGCCGGCGCTGATGCGTTCCGTGGATGCCGCCTACGCGTCGGCGATGGCGAAGCTCTCGACGCCGCGCCTGACGCGCACGCTGATCGCGGCGGTCGCGCGCCAGGCGCCGCCGCGCAAAGGCTACTCGCGGCCGAAGCTGCGCTATGCGCACCAGGGCGGCTCGAATCCGCCGCGCATCATCATTCACGGCAACTCGCTGGATCACGTCAGCGATGCCTACCGGCGCTACCTCGAGGGCGTGTTCCGCCGCACTTTCGATCTCACCGGCACGCCGCTCGCGATCGAATTCAGGACCGGCCGCAATCCCTACGCGGCGCGGCGCTCACGCGATTAGCTGCGCCCGCAGGCGCCCCCGGGGCGAACGCGCCTGCCGGCGACGTCCTGGATCATGCGCACAAATGCGCACATTCCTTTGACGGCGGCGCTCGGCGAGCGTAATGTTGTCATCAGCAACACCAAACTGCGGAGACATGTAGCCAATGTCAACATAGATGCGCCGGAAGCAGGCCTACCATCACGGGGATTTGCGTACGTCGATCGTCCGGGCTGGATGGCAACTCATTGATAAACAGGGAATTGCGAAGCTAAGCCTGCGTGAGGCCGCGCGTCTTGTGGGCGTCTCGCACAATGCGCCCTACCGCCACTTCCCGGACCGTGAGAGCCTGCTCGCGAAAACGCTACCCGGGTTTTCGAGAGCCTGGCGCAGGCGCTCGCGCCGCAGCTTCCGGGTGCCGCCGGGCGCGACGCCTCGATTGCGGCGTGGGCGCTGGTGCATGGGCTGGCGCAACTGCTGCTCGACGAGCGCATCGCCTCGGCAGCGCTGCGCGGGCGCGATCGCGCGGATCTGGTGCGCGCGGTGCTCGGCTCGATCCGTTTTGCGGCGGCGAAGCCTCAGAGCCCGCCGTAGGCCGCGAATTCGGCGGCGCAACCGGCGGCATCGCCGGGTTCGGCGTGGCAGCGCAGCAGCCGGAACGCGGGCTTGCCGGCGGCGCGCGGAAGCCGGCTCGCCTGCTCTTGCCATAGCCTGAGCGCCTGCTGCGGCGCGCGCGCCGCGAGGTAGCCGCTCATGCCCGCGAGCAGCAGATACTCGCGGTTCTCGCTGTGCAGCTCGGACTGCGAGTGCAGCAATTCGGCGGCCAGCGCGCCCATGCGCGCGGCGTCGCGCATGGCGACGGCCTGTGCGAGCCCGATCCAGCGCCGCTGGAACTGGTGCAGCTCGCGAAAGCACGGCGCGGCCGCGACGCGCTGCCAGATGGCGCCCGCCTCCTCGGCAACGAGGTACGGATTGACCGCCTTCGCGACGTTCACCAGGGCATGCAGCCAGACGTCGAAATCCCTCGGCGCCTGGCATTCGAGCAGACGCAGCTTGAGCAGCTCGAGATCCTTTTGCAGCGAGGGCGGCACAGCGCGCGGTTCGGGCAGCGTCGCGCCGAGCAGGACGTCGCGGGCGTAGCGCGCCAGGCGCGTATTTTCGATGCGATCGAACGTTTCGGCGCCCTTGTGCAGGGGATTCACGGGGCGGCGCGCGCGCGCCGGCTCGACCATCTCGAGAAACGGAACGCCGGCGTTCAGCATCGCCACGACGTCGGCCGCGCTGCGTTCCGTGAAGCGATGGCGTGCCGCGTTCAGGTCGAGCAGCGGGTAGAAGTCGGAATTGGCGGGCACGCCGTAGCTCGCGAACAGGGGCTCGAGGGTGGCGCGATTGCCGAGATAGCGCGCATCCAGGTCGCCGGGACTGACCACGTGCACCGCGAAGAGCTCGCGCGCGAGCCCGGGTTCGCCGAACACCTGCGCCTGCGGCGGCAGCGGCAGCGGCGCGTCGCTCGCCACGATGAGCACGTCGTGGTCGCTCGGCGCGAACACGGCGTAATGCGGCAACGCCTCGCCGAGCGCGCGCATCACCGATGCGAGCAGGGCGGCGTCGACCTCGTAGAGCTGAAACCACTGCACCAGCAGGCCGCCGGGGTTGAGGTGATTGCGGATGCGGCGGTAGAACTCGCGCGTGAACAGGCTCGCGACGCCGCTCACCCACGGGTTCGACGGCTCCGAGACGACGATGTCGTAGCGCCGGTTGCGCGCCGCGAAAAAGCTCTTGGCGTCGTCGATCAGGATCAGGCTGCGCGGATCGGCGAAGGCAGCGCTGTTGCGCGGCGCGAAGCCGCGCGAGGCCTCCGCCATCGCGGCCTCGATTTCCACGGTCTCGACGCGCTCGAGGCCGAAGCTCTGCAGCAGGGTGTGCGTGGTGAGTCCGGTGCCGATGCCGATCACCGCTGCGCTGCGCGCCGCGGGCTTGAGCGCGAGGGGCAGCGCGCCGGTCAATACCATGGTGATTTCGTCGCTGCCGCGCACGGCGCCGGCAACGAGATTGATGGCGCCGTCGGACTTGCCGTTGGTGCGGATGCTGGTCGCCTCGGGGTAGCGCACCAGGTGCACGGTCGCCGTCTTGCCGTCCTTGCGATACAGGATCTCGGCGTCGCGCGAGCCGGCCAGGTCGCCGTAGCGAAACACCCCGGCAGTCATCTTGTTGGCATCGAGCTCGAAGGCGAGCGCGAGCGGGACGAACAGCGCCGCGCAGCACGCGGCGCCGAATGCGAGCGCCCGCCGCTCCTCGGCGAAGCGGTGCAGCAGGATGAGACCGAGCACCGCGTCGAGCAGCGCGCCCGCCATGAGCGTGCCTTTCAGGCCCCACTCCGGCAGCCCGACGTGCACCGCGAGCAGCACGCCGCCGATGGCGCCGAGCGTATTGGCCGCATACACCCTGCCGATCGCCGCTTCGCCGGCGCCGCGCCGCAGCAGCGCGGCCGTGATGAGCGGCAGCGTCATGCCGGCGCAGAACGTTGCGGGCAGCATGACCAGCGCGGCCACCGCCTGGCCCGACAGACTGAACAGCAGGTAGCCGGTGTCGCTCCGCGCGAGGCCCTTCATCAGCCACTCCATGAGCGCGAAGCTGTGGTCGTACACCGGCAGCGTCGCGAGCGCCGCAAGGCCCATCACGACCTGCACCACGCCGAGCAGGCGTTCGGGAGCGGCTGCGGCGTCGACGCGCCGCCGCACCGCGAGCCCGCCGAGCGCCAGTCCGAAGATGAATACCGACAGCATCAGCTCGAACGAATGGGTCGACGCGCCGAGCACCAGCGAAAGCATCCGGATCCAGCTGATCTCGTAAACGAAGGACGCGAGTCCCGTCAGGCCGGCGACGGCGAGCAGCAGCCGCGTCACGCCGGCATCGCCGCCGGCGCGCGCGGCGAGCGGCGCTGCGTGCGCCGGGCGCGCGAGCCAGGCGACGAGCGCCGCCAGCACGAGGTTGATCGCGCCCGCGGTTCGCAGCGTTCCGGGAAGGCCCGCCCAGGCGATCAGCACGAAACCGCTCGCGAGCACGCCTGCCGCGGCGCCGAGGCTGTTGCTGAAGTAGAGCATCGCCACCGATTCGCCGCTCGCGGCCGGATGCGCGCGCGCCAGCCCGGCGCTCATGAGCGGAAACGTCGTGCCGAGCAGCACCGATTGCGGCAGGATCAGCAAGCAGGCGAGCGCGAGTTTCGCCGCCAGCGCGGCCGACTCGGAGTCGAGCGCCGGCAGCAGCGTGGCGTACGACCAGTCGGTCGCGGCGACGAACAGTTCGTGGAAGCCGAACGCGCAAAGCCCGATGAGCGCTTCCACCAGCGCGTAACCGGCGAGCGGATTGCGCAGCCGCGTCGACACGCGGGCGAGCAGCGCGCTGCCCGCGGCAAGTCCTCCCATGAAGACCACCAGCACGAGCGACTGCGCATACGCCGCGTGGCCGAGGAACAGTTTCAGGTAATGCGTCCAGATCGATTCGTAGATGAGGCCGGCGAATCCGGAGGCGATGAACAGCGCGTAGAACGCTGCGCGCGGCGGCGTGTGCTGCAGCATGGCGCGCGTTTATAGCACGGCCGCCGGTGCCGCCTGTGTAACATCGGGCGCACGGGATTGCGATGCTTCGGCTGGCCGGTTTTTACTTCGCCTACTTCTGCCACCTCGGCGCGTTCGTGGCGTACTTTTCGCTGTGGCTCGAGGCGCGCGGCTACGCGCCCGCCGAGATCGCCGCGGTGCTCGCGCTGCCGCAGCTGGTGCGCATCGTCGCGCCGGCCGCCTGGGGCTGGGTCGCCGACCTGTGGGGCGCGCGGTTCCCCGGCGGGCGCCCTGGCCTGGTCGCGCTGTCGTCGCTGCTCGCGGCGCTCGGCCTCGCCTTGCTGATGCAGGCCGACAGCCTGCAGGCGGTGACCGCGCTGGTGGCCGTGACGGCGCTCTTCACCTCCGGGATCCTGCCGCTCGTCGATGCGACGACGCTGAGCGTGCTGGGCGCGCGCACCGAGCGCTACGGGCCGGTGCGGCTGTGGGGTTCGGTCGGATTCATCGCCAGCGTGCTCGCGGTCGGCGCGCTGCTCGACCGGCAGCCCGTCGCCGTGCTGTTGCCGATCGTCGCGGCCTTGATGGCGCTCGCCGCACTGAGCGCACTCGCATTGCCGCAGGTCCGCACCGCGCCGGCGGAGCCTGGCGCGCCCTCTCTGACACGCGTGCTGCGCGAGCCGCGCGTGCGGGCGCTGCTCGCGGCTTGTTTCTGCATGAGCGTAGCGCACGGCGCGCTGTACGTCTTTTATTCGATCTATCTGGTCGATGCCGGCTACTCGAAATCGGCCGTCGGGATGCTATGGACTCTCGGCGTGGTCGCCGAGATCGCGCTGTTCCTGGGATTGCCCCTGCTGTTTCGCAACTTCACGTTGCGTGCGCTGCTGCTGGCGAGTTTCGTTGCCGCTGCAGTGCGCTTCGTCGCCATCGGCTGGGGCGTCGGCTCGCTGGCGCTGCTTGCTGCGGCGCAGTTGCTGCATGCGCTGACGTTCGGCGCGTTTCATTGCGCTGCGGTGGCGGCGGTGCACCGGCTGTTCAGCGGGGCGCTCGCGGTGCGGGGACAAGCACTTTACGCGAGCCTGTCCTACGGGCTCGGCGGTGCCGCCGGCATGCTGCTCGCCGGCTGGAGCTGGGGCGCCCTGGGTCCCGAGCTGACGTTCACGCTCTGCGGCGGATTCGCCGTCGCCGGCGCGGTGCTGATCGCCTGGAAGGTGCGCTTGTGACCTCGAGGGCCCTCGGCATGAAGCGCGTGCTACCGTTGTATCGCGAGGTGCGCCGCTAACCCACACGGCGTCGAAGGTCTTGGCGCGGCGCACGCGCGGCCGCATTGCGCTGCGATAAAATCGGCCGCATCCGACCATGTCAGGCCAAACCCTTTACGACAAGCTCTGGAACGAACACCTCGTGCACTTGGAGGACGACGGCACGGCGCTGCTCTACATCGACCGCCACCTGGTGCACGAGGTCACGAGCCCGCAGGCATTCGAGGGACTGAAACTCGCCGGGCGCAAGCCCTGGCGCATCGAGTCGGTCGTGGCGACGGCCGATCACAATACGCCGACCACCGGCTGGGAGCACGGCATCGCCGGCATCACCGACCGTACCTCGCGCATCCAGATCGAGACGCTCGATGCGAACATCCGCGAGTTCGGCGCCAAGGCGTACTTCCCGTTTCTCGACCGGCGCCAGGGCATCGTGCACGTGATCGGACCGGAGCAGGGCGCGACGCTGCCCGGGATGACCGTGGTGTGCGGCGATTCGCACACCAGCACGCACGGGGCGTTCGCGTGCCTTGCGCACGGCATCGGCACTTCCGAGGTCGAGCACGTCCTCGCCACGCAGTGCCTGATCGCCAGGAAGATGCGCAACATGCGCGTCAGCGTAGAGGGCACGCTGGCGCGCGGCGTGAGCGCCAAGGACGCGGTGCTCGCCATCATCGGCCGCATCGGCACTGCGGGCGGCAGCGGACATGCGATCGAATTCGCCGGCAGCGCGATCCGCGGCCTGTCGATGGAAGGGCGCATGACGGTGTGCAACATGGCGATCGAGGCCGGGGCGCGCGCCGGGATGGTGGCGGTGGACGCAACGACGATCGAATACGTCAAGGGGCGTCCGTTCGCGCCGGCCGGTCCCGACTGGAACGCGGCGGCCGCTTACTGGAGGACTCTCAAAAGCGAAGCGGACGCGCATTTCGACCGCGAAGTTTCGTTTCGTGCGGAGGAAATCCGGCCGCAGGTGACCTGGGGCACCTCACCCGAGATGGTGGTTCCGGTCGACGACGCGGTGCCCGACCCGGAGAAGGAAAGGGACGCGCAGAGGCGCGAAGGCATGGAACGCGCGCTGCAATACATGGGCCTGCGTCCGCGCACCCGGATCACCGACATCCGGCTCGACAAGGTTTTCATCGGTTCGTGCACCAATTCGCGCATCGAGGACCTGCGCATCGCGGCCGCGGTGGTGAAGGGCCGGCGCGTGGCTCCCGGCATCCGGCTCGCGCTGGTGGTTCCGGGATCCGGCCTGGTCAAGGCGCAGGCGGAGCGCGAAGGACTGGACCGGACGTTCCGCGAGGCCGGCTTCGAGTGGCGCGAACCGGGATGCTCGATGTGCCTCGCGATGAACGCCGACCGGCTCGAGCCGGGCGAGCGCTGCGCCTCCACCTCGAATCGCAACTTCGAGGGCCGCCAGGGCAACGGCGGGCGCACCCACCTCGTCTCGCCCGCGATGGCCGCCGCCGCGGCGATCGCCGGGCATTTCGTCGACATCCGCGGGTGGCGGTGATGGAGCCGTTCAAGGTCCTCAACGGGCTCGTCGCGCCGCTCGATCGCGCGAACGTCGACACCGATCAGATCATCCCGAAGCAGTTCCTGAAGTCGATCCACCGCTCGGGTTTCGGGCCCAACCTGTTCGATGCCTGGCGCTACCTCGACCCCGGCGAGCCCGGCACGGATCCGGCGCGGCGGGCGCCGAATCCGGCGTTCGTCCTCAACCAGCCGCGCTTCCGCGGCGCGAGCATCCTGCTGGCGCGCAAGAATTTCGGCTGCGGCTCCTCGCGCGAGCACGCACCCTGGGCGCTGCTCGACGCGGGTTTTCGCTGCGTCATCGCGCCTTCGTTCGCCGATATCTTCTTCAACAACTGCTTCAAGAACGGCCTGCTGCCGGTGGTGCTGAGCGAAGCCGAGGTGGAGGCGCTGTTTCACGACTGCGCGGCTTTCGCAGGTTTCCGCCTCACGGTGGATCTCGCCGCGCAGGCCGTCGCGACCGAAGACCGCGCCAAGGTCATGCGCTTCGAGGTCGATGCGTTCCGCAAGCATTGCCTGCTGAACGGACTCGACGAAATCGGCCTGACGCTGCGCCACGCCGACACCATCCGCGCGTTCGAGGCGAATCGCCGCCAGCGCCACCCCTGGCTGTACCGCTAGCGGCCATGAAGATCGCCGTCCTGCCGGGCGATGGCATTGGCCCGGAGATCGTGGCGCAGGCCTTGCTGGTGCTGCGACGCCTCGCGCTGCCGCTCGAGATCGAGCAGGCCCCGGTGGGAGGCGCCGGCTATCTGGCGGCGGGCGATCCGTTGCCGCCGTCAACGCTCGCTCTGGCCAAGGCGGCCGATGCCATCCTTTTCGGCGCCGTGGGCGATCCGCGCTTCGATCGGCTTGAGCGCGCCAAGCGGCCGGAGCAGGCGATCCTCGGCCTGCGTAAGGAACTGGGCCTGTTCGCCAACCTGAGGCCGGCCCAGGTGCACGCCGAACTTGCGTCGGCCTCGGCACTGCGACCCGAAATCGTCAGCGGGCTCGACATCCTTATCGTGCGCGAACTGACCGGCGACATCTACTTCGGCGAGCCGAAGGGAATCCGCCGTACGCAGACTGGCGAGCGCGAGGGCTTCGATACGATGCGCTACCGCGAAAGCGAGGTCCGGCGCATTGCGCGCGTAGCGTTCGAGGCGGCAAGAAAGCGCAAGCGCAAGCTCTGCTCGGTGGACAAGGCCAACGTGCTGGAGACTTCGCAGCTTTGGCGCGAGGTGGTGAGCGCCGAAGCGAAGAACTATCCGGACCTCGAGCTGCAGCACATGTATGTGGACAACTGCGCGATGCAGCTGGTGCGCAATCCAGGGCAGTTCGATGTCATCGTCACCGGAAACCTGTTCGGCGACATCCTTTCCGACGAGGCCTCGATGCTCACGGGCTCGATCGGCATGCTGCCCTCGGCTTCGCTCGATGCGAGCGGCAAGGGCCTGTTCGAGCCGATTCACGGTTCGGCGCCTGATATCGCGGGCCACGGCGTCGCCAATCCGCTCGCGACCATTCTTTCGGCGGCGATGATGCTGCGCTACTCGCTCGCGCGCCCGGATGCTGCCGCGCGGGTCGAGCGCGCGGTGGCGCAGGTGTTGCGCGAGGGCTATCGCACGGCCGACATATATACTGCGGGTGCGAAAAAGGTCGGCACCGACGAGATGGGGGCGGCGGTGGCGGCGAGACTGTGAGCTGAGGAGCCAGGGATGTTGCGGGCAGGCATCGTCGGTTGGCGCGGCATGGTCGGATCGGTGCTCGTGCAGCGCATGCGCGAAGAGCGCGACTTCGCCCAGATCGAGCCGGTGTTCTTCTCCACCTCGCAGGCGGGCGGCAGGGGACCGGACATCGGTCGAGACACTCCGGCCGTTGGCGATGCGCGCGACGTGGACGCACTGGCGGCGCTTGCGGTGATCGTCTCCTGCCAGGGCGGCGACTACACCAACGACGTCTATCCACGGCTGCGCGCGGCGGGCTGGAAAGGCTACTGGATCGATGCCGCCAGCGCACTGCGGATGAAAGGCGATTCGGTCATCATTCTCGACCCGGTGAATCTGCCGCTCATCCAGGACGCGGTGCGCGATGGCCGCAAGGACTTCATCGGCGGCAATTGCACCGTGAGCCTGATGCTGATGGGACTGGCGGGCCTGTTCCAGAACGACCTCGTCGACTGGATGACGAGCATGACCTACCAGGCCGCCTCCGGAGCCGGTGCGGCCAACATGCGCGAGCTCGCCGAACAGATGGCCTATCTCGGCGATGCGGCCAGGGCCACGCTCGCGGATCCCGCCGCCACCGCGCTCGACGTCGATCAGCGGGTGACCGAGGCCCTGCGTGACGGCCGCATGCCACAGCAGAATTTCGGCCGGCCGCTGGCGGCGAGCCTGCTGCCCTGGATCGACAAGGACCTCGGCAACGGCCAGAGCCGTGAAGAGTGGAAAGGGCAGGCCGAAACCAACAAGATCCTCGGCCGCAGCGAGCGCCCGATTCCGGTGGACGGCATCTGCGTGCGCGTTGGCGCGATGCGCTGCCACAGCCAGGCGCTGACGGTGAAACTGAAGCGCGATGCGCCGCTCGACGAGATCGAGGGGATGATCGCGGAAGCCAACGAATGGGCGAAAGTGGTGCCCAACCGGCTCGAAGAAAGCCTCGCCGAACTGACTCCGGCCGCGGTCAGCGGCAAGCTGTCGGTGCCGGTGGGCAGGTTGCGCAAGATGCCGATGGGCGGGGAGTACCTCGCGGCCTTTACCGTAGGCGACCAGCTGTTGTGGGGCGCGGCGGAGCCGTTGCGCCGCATGCTTCATATTCTGCTCGACGCGGGGGTGCGGAGCTGAACGCTGCGTCGGAAAATTCCCTGCGCTGGCGCGAGGAAAGCCGTGCAAAGCGAGAAAATCTCTCAGCTTGCAGGGCTAATCCCATGATGTTATGGTTCTCAATCCCAAAAGAACGACTCAGGGTGGAATTCGTGCCTAGATCGGTCACCGCATTCCGGCTGGCGCTGGCCGCGTGCCTGCTGCTGCCGCTATTGGCTCATGCCGCAGGCTTGGGGCGGCTGACGGTTCAGTCCGCGATCGGCCAGCCGCTGCGCGCGGAAGTCGCCGTCGTGTCGCTGCAGGCGGGAGAGGCCGACGCGCTCACCGCACGCATCGCCTCTCCGGAGGCGTTCCGCCTGGCCGGCATCGAGTTCAATTCGGCCCTGCTCAGCGTCCAGGTCGCCGTGGAGCGACGCGACGGCAAGCCGGTGCTGAGCCTGACCTCCACCCAGCCGATCAACGAGCCGTTCGTAGAACTGTTGATCGAGCTGCAGTGGGCGACCGGGCGGCTGGTGCGCGAGTACACGTTCCTGCTCGATCCTACGGAATACAAGGCACCGCAGCCGGTCGCCGCCGCCCCCGCGCCGCCGGCCCCGGTGATCGCCAAACCCGAGCCGGTACCCGTGCCGGCTGCACCGGCGGTCGAAACCAAACCGCTCGGAGCGCAAGCCGCGGGAACCGGTACCTATCAGGTCAAGAAGGGCGACACGCTCAGCAAGGTCGCGCGCGAGAATAAGCCCGATGGTGTTTCGGTGAATCAAATGCTGGTGGCGCTCTATCAGAGCAACCAGAGCGCCTTCATACGCAAGAACATGTACTTGATGCGCAGCGGCCATGTCCTGAAGATTCCGGAGCGTGCTGCGGTGGCTTCCATCAGCCCGGCAGAAGCGACACGCATGGTGCGCGCGCAGCAGGTGGGGTTCGACGAGTACCGGCGCAATCTGGGTGCCTCGGTCGCCGCCAGGCCCGCCAAGCCTGCGGCGCCGGTGGAGCGAGCGGTGCCCGGGCGCATCACGCCGAAAGCGGCGGAGCCTTCACCCAGGGACACCAAGGACCAGATCAAGCTGTCGAAACTCGACAGCGCAAAGGCCGCAGCGCCAGCGTCGCGCGCCGCCGCAGAAGACGACAAAGCATCGCTGAACCGGGCGCTGAAGGAGTCGCAGTCGCGCGTTGCCGATCTGGAGAAGCAGCTCACCGACCTGAAGAAGCTGGTTGAAATGAAGAACCAGCAGCTGGCGCTGCTCGAGAAGAAGGCGGCCGTCGCGCCGGCGGTGGAGGCACCGAAACCGGTGCCGCCGGCGCCGAAGCCTGCGCCCGAGCCGGTCAAGCCAGTGGCAGAGGCGCCCAAGCCGGCAGCCCCTGCGCCCGTCGCCGAAGCAGCCAAACCGAAGCCGGTGGCGCCCCCGGCGCCCAAGCCGGCGACGGAACCGGTCAAGGCCAAAGCGGCGGCGGCACCTCCGCCGCCCAGCCTGGTCGACGAGTTCATCGAGAATCCCCTGGCGCTTGGCGGGCTGGGCGGCGTGGTCGTGCTGCTGGCTGGCTATGGCGCATGGGCTTGGCGCCGCAAGAAATCGGCGCAGTCGCGCGGCGGCGGATTCAGCGCCGTCGCTGCGGATTCGGCAGCAGCGGAGGCGGCACGCGCTGCCCCCGCGCCCGACAAGTCGGCCGCGGAAGCGGCGTTGGCCCAGGTGCAGGCTGCGGCGGCAACCGCTGCTGCCGACGAGGTCGATCCGATTGCCGAGGCAGACGTCTACCTCGCCTATGGCCGCGATGCCCAGGCCGAGACGATCCTGAAGGACGCGCTTGCAAGCGATCCGAACCGGCTTGTGGTACACGCCAAATTGCTCGACATCTACGCGCAGCGGCGCGACTCGGCATCATTCGAGAAAACCGCGGTGAAAGTGAAGAGCCTGAGCGGCGGTTCCGGCCCGGAATGGCAAAAGGCCAGGGCTCTGGGCCGTTCCATCGATCCGGAGAACGGCCTTTACGGCACGCGGAGCGCGGAAGGCGACGAAACGCCGGCGCAGCCGGCGAGCGCCTCACCCACGGTGGATTTCGATCTCGGCGGCGGCTCGGCATCCGCGCCCGCGCCCGCGCCAGCGCCCGACTCGGTGGACTTCGATATCGGAGCGTCTACGGCCGAGACGCAAGCGCCACCGCAATTCAAGCCGGGCGACACCGTCGTGCTCAGCGCCGCGGATATGCAGGCGGCCGGCAGCGGGATGAATTTCGACATTGGCGCCGCAACTCAGGAAACGCCGGCAGCGAAGCCGGCGCCAGCGCCGGAGGAGGCTCCGAGTTCGCTCGATTTCAACCTCGATTTCGATCTCGGCGAGACCAAGCCGGCGACGGCGGCAGCGCCGGCGCCGGATATCTCCTCCATCAGCCTGGACTTGGGTGCGCCGGGCGAGGCGCAGCCGGCTGCAGGTGCGAAGTGGCAGGAAGTCGCCACCAAACTGGACCTCGCCAAGGCTTACGAGGAAATGGGCGACAAGGACGGGGCGCGCGAGCTGCTCAACGAGGTGCTCACCGAGGGCGACGCGGCGCAACAGGAGGAAGCCAAGCGCATGCTCGCCAAGCTGGGATAGCGCCCGACTGGCGGCAGGCCGGAGAAGCCGCGGCGCGCGAGCGCCCGCGGCTTCGTCATTTCTGACCATGAGAATCGCACTGGGCATCGAGTACGACGGCAGCCGCTTTCTCGGCTGGCAGACGCAACCCGGCGGCGGCACGGTGCAGGACGCGCTCGAAGCTGCGCTGGCGGCGATCGCAACCGAGCGCGTGGCGGTGACCTGCGCCGGCCGGACCGACCGCGGCGTGCATGCGCTCGGGCAGGTGGTGCATTTCGATACCGCGGTCTCGCGCCCGGAAAGTGCCTGGGTGCGCGGCGTGAACGCCGTGCTGCCCGGCTCGGTGGCCGTGCTCTGGTCGCGCAGCGTGCCGGCCGACTTTCACGCGCGCTACAGCGCGCGCGCGCGCGTCTATCGCTACGTGCTGCTCAATCGCGCGGTGCGTCCTGCGCTCGCCGCGCGCCATGTCGGCTGGTGTCATGCGCCGCTCGACGTGCAGGCGATGCGCGCGGCGGCGGAACTGATGCTCGGCACGCGCGATTTTTCCGCGTTCCGCTCGGCCGAGTGCCAGGCGGGCACTCCGGTGCGCACGCTCCAGGCGCTGGACATCGAGCAGCGCGGCGAGCGCATCGATTTCGTGCTGCGCGCCAACGCGTTTCTGCACCACATGGTCCGCAATCTCGTCGGCACGCTGATTTACGTAGGGCGGCGCAAGCACCCGCCGGGCTGGGTGCGCGAGGTGCTGGAGTCGCGCGAGCGCGCGCGCGCCGCGCCCACGTTTTCCCCCGAGGGCCTTTACCTCGAGGCGGTGCAATACGAGAGCTGCTGGGAATTGCCGGGTAGCCGGCCGCACGCGCTGACGCTGCCGACCGACGCATGAGAACGCGGATCAAGGTCTGCGGCATCACGCGGCGCGAAGACCTGCACGCGGTGGCGGCCGCAGGCGCCGATGCGTTCGGACTGGTGTTCTATGCGCCCAGCGCGCGCTGCCTGACGCTCGACCAGGCGCAGGCGTTGCGGCGCGCGGCGCCGGCGTTCCTCACTTCGGTCGCCCTGTTCGTCAATCCGGCGCGCCAACAGGTGGAGCGCGTGCTGGAGATCGTGCGCCCCGACATGCTGCAATTCCATGGCGAGGAGGCGCCGGAGTTCTGCCGCGGCTTCGACCGTCCGTACATCAAGGCCTGCCGGGTGAAGCCCAGGGTCGATTTGCTAGAATACTGGCGCCGGTTTCCCGAGGCGAGCGCATGGCTTGCGGACGCCTGGGTCGAGGAATACGGCGGCGCCGGAACCGGTTTCGATTGGTCGCTGCTGCCGCCGCAGCCCGAGCGGCCGCTGGTGCTGTCCGGCGGGCTGGCGCCGGAAAACGTCGCCGCAGCGATTCGGCGTCTGCGGCCTTGGGCGGTGGACGTGTCGAGCGGGGTCGAGTCCGCCAAGGGCATCAAGGATGCGTCGCGAATCGACGCTTTCGTTCGAGAGGTCCGCAATGCAGATGGTTGACCTGCCCGACGCGCGCGGCCATTTTGGTCCCTATGGCGGCGTGTTCGTCGCGGAGACCCTGATGCATGCGCTGGCGGAGCTGCGCCAAGCGTACGATCACTGCCGCGGCGACGCCGGCTTCCACCAGGAGCTGCGTCACGAACTGAAGCATTTCGTCGGGCGCCCGAGCCCGGTCTACCACGCGCGGCGCTGGTCGCAGCAGCTCGGCGGCGCGCAGATCTACCTCAAGCGCGAGGATCTGAATCACACCGGCGCGCACAAGATCAACAATACGGTTGGCCAGGCGTTGATCGCGCGCCACATGGGCAAGCCGCGCGTGATCGCGGAGACGGGCGCCGGGCAGCACGGCGTGGCGACCGCGACGGTTGCCGCGCGCTACGGCATGCAATGCGTGGTGTACATGGGCGCTACGGATATCGAGCGGCAGGCGGTCAACGTCTACCGCATGAAGCTGCTCGGCGCCGCGGTCGTGCCGGTCGAGTCGGGCTCGAAGACGCTCAAGGACGCGCTCAACGAGGCGATGCGCGACTGGGTGACCCACGTCGAAGATACGTTCTATATCATCGGCACGGTCGCGGGCCCGCATCCGTATCCGATGATGGTGCGCGACTTTCAGGCGGTGATCGGGCGCGAGTGCGTCGAACAGATGCCGGAACTGGCGGGGCGCCAGCCGGATGCGGTGATCGCCTGCGTCGGCGGCGGCTCGAATGCGATGGGCATATTTCATGCGTACGTGCCGCACGCGGGCGTCAGACTGATCGGCGTCGAGGCCGCGGGCGAGGGCATTGCCACCGGCAGGCATGCGGCGTCGCTGTGTGCCGGCACTCCGGGCGTGCTGCACGGCAATCGAACCTACCTGTTGCAGGACGCCAACGGCCAGATCGCGGAGACCCATTCGATCTCGGCGGGGCTGGACTATCCCGGCGTCGGCCCCGAGCACGCCTGGCTCAAGGACAGCGGGCGCGCCGAGTACGTCGCGGTGAGCGACGCCGAGGCGCTGCAGGCATTTCACGATCTGTGCCGCTACGAGGGGATCATTCCGGCGCTCGAGTCGGCGCACGCGCTCGCCTACGCCGCCAAGCTTGCCGCGACGCTGCCGCGCGACCGGCTGCTGCTGGTCAATCTGTCCGGGCGTGGCGACAAGGACATCCCTACCGTGGCGCGACTGTCGGGCATCACGCTCTGACGATGTCGCGCATCGAGGCCCGCTTCGGGTCGTTCCGGGCGCAGCGGCGCAAGGCGCTGATCCTGTTCGTCACCGCGGGCGATCCGGATCCCGCGCTCACCGTTCCGCTGCTGCACGGCCTGGTGGAGGCGGGTGCTGACATCCTCGAGCTGGGTGTGCCCTTTTCCGACCCGATGGCCGACGGGCCCGTGATCCAGCGCGCCTCCGAACGGGCGCTCGCCAAGGGCGTCAGCCTGCGCGACGTGCTCGAGATGGTGCGCTCGTTCCGGCAGCGCGACGGCACGACGCCGATCGTGCTGATGGGCTACGCCAATCCGATCGAAGCCATGGGCGCCGAGCGCTTCATCGCGGCAGCCGCCGCAGCGGGCGTCGACGGCGTGATCGTCGTCGATTACCCGCCCGAGGAGTGCGAGTCGTTCGCGGCGCTTGCGAAGCGTCACGGCATCGATCCGATTTTTCTGCTCGCGCCGACCTCGACCGGCGCCCGCGTCGAAGAGGTGGCGCGTCTCGGCAGCGGCTTCATCTATTACGTCTCGCTGAAAGGGGTCACGGGCGCGGGCCATCTCGATGTCGACGCCGTGCTCGCGAGGCTGCCGCAAATCCGCGCCGCGACGTCGTTGCCGATCGGGGTCGGCTTCGGCATCCGCGACGCCGATTCGGCGCGGCGCATTGCAGGGCAGGCGGACGCCGTAGTGATCGCCAGCCGGCTGATCGAGGAGCTGGAGAGCGTGCCGGCGGCGCAGGTGGTGGAACGGGCGCGCGCCTTCGTGCGGCCGATTCGCGAGGCCCTGGACCGATGAGCTGGCTGCAGAAGCTCCTGCCGCCGAAGATCCAGCGCGGCACCGGCCCGCGCAAGACGGTGCCCGAGGGGCTGTGGACCAAATGCCCTGGGTGCGACGCGGTGCTCTACAGCGCGGACCTGGAAAAGAATCTCAATGTCTGCCCGAAGTGCGGACATCATCAGCGCATCGGCGCACGCGCGCGGCTCGACATCCTGCTCGATGTCGACGGCCGTTTCGAGATCGGCGCCGAAGTGCTGCCGGTGGATGGCCTCAAATTCCGCGATTCGCGCAAGTATCCGGAGCGCCTGTCCGAGGCGCAGGCGCAGACTGGCGAGACCGACGCGCTGGTGGTGATGCAGGGGGCGATCCAGTCGCTCGGCCTGGTGTGCGCCGTGTTCGAGTTCGAATTCATGGGCGGCTCGATGGGCTCGGTGGTCGGCGAGCGTTTCGTGCGCGGCGTGCGCGTTGCAATCGAACAGAAGCTGCCGCTGGTGTGCGTTACGGCCACCGGGGGCGCGCGCATGCAGGAGGGGCTTCTGTCGCTCGCGCAGATGGCGAAGACCAACGCTGCGCTGACCGAGCTCGACGAGCGCGGCCTGCCGTTCATCACGGTACTCACCGACCCGACCATGGGCGGCGTGTCCGCGAGCTTTGCCATGATCGGCGACATCGTGATCGCGGAGCCGAAGGCGCTCATCGGTTTCGCCGGTCCGCGCGTCATCGAGCAGACCGTCCGGCAGAAGCTCCCCGAGGGTTTCCAGCGCGCCGAATTCCTGCTGGAGAAGGGCGCCATCGACCTGATCGTCGATCGGCGCCAGATGCGCGACAAGCTGCATCGCATGCTGGCGCTGCTGCAGCGGCGTCCAGCGGACGGCGCCGCCTGAACGGCACGAGGGGCGCGCGCGCAAATCGGCGGCGGTGACCGTGCGCAGCCTGGCCGAGTGGCTCGAATTCATCGAGCGGCAGCATCCGCGGCCGATCGCCCTGGGACTGGAGCGCGTGCGCGAAGTTCTGGCGCGCATGCATGACAGCGCACTTGCGTGCCCGGTGTTCACGGTGGGCGGCACCAACGGCAAGGGCTCGGTCACCGCGATGCTGGAAGCGATGCTGCGCGCCGCCGGCTACCGAGTCGGGCTCTACACTTCGCCGCATCTGTTGCGCTACAGCGAGCGCGTGCGCGTAGCGGGTCGCGAGGCGGAGGACGCTGCGTTGTGCGAGGCCTTTGCCGCAGTGGAGCGCGCCCGCGCGCAGGTCCCGTTGACCTACTTCGAATTCGGCACGCTGGCAGCGGCCTGGCTGTTTGCCCGGGAACGCCTGGATGCGGCGGTGCTCGAAGTCGGCCTCGGGGGGCGGCTCGACGCGGTCAATGTCTTCGACGCCGACTGCGCCGTGATCACGAGCGTTGCCGTGGACCATGCCGAGTACCTGGGTGAGACGCGCGAAGCGATCGGGCGCGAAAAGGCCGGGATCTTTCGGCCGGGCAAGCCGGCGGTGGTGGTCGATCCGGATCCACCCGCGAGCGTGCTGACCGAGGCGCGGCGGATCGGGAGCCTGCTCATGCTCCTGGGGCGCGACTTCGGCTATCTGGAACAGGCGGGACAGTGGAGCTATTGGGGACCCGCGACTCGCCGCTCCGGACTCGCACCTCCGGCGCTGCGCGGCGCGGTGCAGATTCGTAATGCGAGCGGGGCGCTTGCGGCACTCGACACGCTGCGCGCCCGGTTGCCGCTGGGGATGCAGGACATCCGGCGCGGGCTGGCGCAGGCAAGTCTGCCGGGAAGGTTTCAAGTGCTGCCGGGACGACCCCAGATCATCCTCGACGTCGCGCACAACCCCGAAGCGGCCGCCGTGCTGGAGAAGAACGTCGCCGCCAGCGGCTATGCCGCGCGCACCATCGCGGTGTTCGCGATGCTGCGCGACAAGGATGTCGGCGGCGTAGTGCGCGTGCTGGCGCCGCGCATCACGCGCTGGAACGTGGCGGGACTTGGCGGGCCGCGCGGCACGAGCGCCTGCGAGCTTGCCTGCGTCGTCCGCGCCTCGGGCGTCACGGCACCGGTGATGGAATACGCGACGCCCGCGGCCGCCCTCGCCGCGGCGCGGAGCGAGGCGCGCGAGGATGATAAAATTCTCGTTTTCGGATCGTTTCTGACCGTTGCGGAGGCGATCACGATGCTGGAC
>MERE01000169.1 GCA_001771975.1 Betaproteobacteria bacterium RIFCSPLOWO2_02_FULL_68_150
CTTGGCAAAGAGCTTCGTCTCGAAATCGAGCCCCGGGGAAAGCTCGAGATAGGCGTGGCTCGGACGGGAGTAGCAGTAAACGCAGCCATGTTCGCATCCCCGGTACGGATTGATCGAGCGCTCGAACGGGATGTCGGGCGAATCGTTGCGCGCGATGATCGAGCGCGCACGCTCCACGGTGACGCGCGTCTCGAGAGGCGCCGCCGGTTCGTCGTCGCGCGTCCAGCCGTCGTCGAACGCTTCCCGCGCATCGGGCTCGAAGCGCCCCGGCACGCGCGAGCGCGCGCCGCGCAGGTAAAGCGTTTCGCCTTTTGCGTCTCGTCCGGCCAGGTCAGCCGCTACAATCGACTTGCCCATCCGCTTACTGTATACATGGACAGTATCCACCGCAACGTTGCTCTGCTCGCCGGCTGCCAGGCGATGCTGCTCGCGGTCAATTCGACCCTGATCGCGATCAACGGGCTCGCCGGGCTGGCGCTCGCGCCGATGGCGTCGCTCGCCACTGTGCCGGTCACCTGCTGGGTGATCGGCGGTGCGCTCACCACTGCGCCGGCTTCGCTCTATATGAAGCGGGTGGGGCGCCAGCAGGGGCTGCTCTACGGGATCGCCGCGGGCATTCCGGGAATCCTCATCTGCGGCGCGGCGCTCTGGCTGCAAAGCTTCTGGCTGCTGTGCGCGGGCACGCTCGTGATGGGGGGCTCGAACGCGTTCGGCCAGTATTACCGCTTCGCCGCCGCTGATGCGGCGAGCGCCGATTACCGCCCTACCGCGATCTCGCTGGTGCTCGCCGGCGGTCTGGTGGGCGGCATTCTCGGACCCGCGGTCAGCCGGGTAACGGTCGATGCCCTGACGCCGCGCTTCATGGGCGCTTACCTGGCGCTGATCGGATTCATCCTGGTGGCGATCGAGCTGCTGCGCTCGACGCGGCTTCCCGAGCCGCCGGCCCACGACGCTTCCGCGAGCGGCCGGCCGCTGGCGGTGATCGCGGCGCAGCCGGAATTCGTGGTCGCGGTGACGTCCGGGGCGATCGGCTACGGCGTCATGAATTTCCTCATGACCTCGACCCCGATCGCGATGGGCGCATGCGGCCATCCGTATGACGACGCGGCATGGGTGATCGCATCGCACGTGATCGGCATGTTCGCACCGTCTTTCTTCACCGGCCGGCTGATCACGCGGCTGGGGGTGCTGCCGGTGATGTTCGCCGGCGCCGTGCTCGAGGTGGCGGCGATCGCGATCGCGCTCTCGGGCGTCGCCGTAGCGCATTTCGCGTGGTCTCTGGTGCTCCTCGGCATGGGCTGGAACTTCCTCTATGTCGGCGGCACGGCTCTGCTCACCAGGACCTACCGGCCCGAAGAGCGCGCCAAGGCACAGGGCGCGAACGAGTTCGTGGTGTTCGCGCTGATGGCCGTATCGTCGCTCAGCTCCGGCCTGGTCGTCACCGGCGCCGGCTGGGAGAAGGTCAACCTGCTGGCGCTGCCGCCGCTCGGCGTGGTGATGGCGGCGGTCCTGTGGCTCGCGTGGCGCGGCCGCGCGCGCCCGGATTCGGTGGCGGCCTGAAATGACGCGCGCCCCGGCGACGCCCGGCATGCGGCTCGACGAGGTCGACACGCCCGCGCTCGTGATCGAGCTCGATGCGTTCGAACGCAATCTGCAGCGTCTGGTCGAAGCGATCGCGGGCCGCGTGCGCCTGCGCGCGCACGCCAAAACTCACAAGTGTTCCGAGATCGCGCGCCGCCAGGTGGCGGCGGGCGCGGTGGGCGTGTGCTGCCAGAAGGTGTCCGAGGCCGAAGCGATGGTCGCCGGCGGCATCGGCGATGTGCTGGTGTCGAACGAAATCGTCGGTGCGGCCAAGATCGCGCGCCTGGCAGAGCTTGCGCGGCAAGCGCAGATCGGCGTGTGCGTGGACGATGCGCGCAACGTCAGCGAGCTCGAAGCGGCGTGCGCCAAGGCGGGCGCAAGGCTGGACGTTTACGTCGAGGTGGACGTCGGCGCGCGCCGCTGCGGCGTCGCGCCGGGTGAGCCCGCGCTGGCGCTCGCGCGCGAGGTCGTTTCGCGCCGCCATCTGCGCTTCGCCGGCCTGCAGGCGTATCACGGCGCGGCGCAGCACCTGCGCTCGATGACCGAGCGGCGCGAGGCAATCGGGCGTGCGGCGACAGCGGTGCGCGCCACGCGCGCGCTGATCGAGGCCGCGGGCATCGCCTGCTCGCGCGTCACCGGCGCCGGCAGCGGCAGCTTCATGTTCGAGATCGAATCGGGCGCCTTCGACGAGATCCAGCCCGGTTCGTATGTCTTCATGGACGCGGATTACGCGCGCAACGAGTGGGCCGCGCCGCTGCCGCGCTTCGAGCATGCGTTGTTCGTGCTGGCGACCGTGATGAGCCGGCCGGTGCCGGAGCGCGCCGTGGTGGACGCGGGGCTCAAGGCTTCGAGCGTCGATTCGGGGCTGCCGCTGGTCTGGCAGCGCGCGGGACTCGAATGCGTGCGGGTCTCCGACGAGCACGGTGTGATCGAGATCGCGCCGGGGGCAGCAGCGCCGGCGCTGGGCGAGAAGCTGCTGCTGGTGCCGGGGCACTGCGATCCTACGGTCAATCTGTACGATTGCTACGTAGGCGTGCGCGGCGGGCGCGTCGAGGCGCTCTGGCCGATCGACGCGCGCGGCGCGCTCTATTGATGGCCACCGCGCCGGCGACACCCAAGAGCCGGCGTTGAGATCGCCGCGCTATGGCTGGTTGGTGGTGCTGGCCGCCTTCACCCTGATGTTCGTGGGCTTTGGCGCGGCGTATTCCTTCGTCGCATTTTTTCGCGCTTTTCAGGAGGAATTTTCCGCTTCGCGCGGCCACGTCGCCGCCGTGTTCTCGGTGGCGGCGTTCCTCTGGTTCGCGCTCGGCGCACCCGGGGGCATGCTGGCGGATCGCTTCGGGCCGCGCCGCGTGTCGCTCGCCGGCATTGCCTGCCTCGCCGCGGGGCTGACAGGCGCCGCTTTCGCGCCTTCGATCGAGGTGCTGTACGCGACGTTTTCGATCGGCCTCGGCCTCGGCATCGGGCTCACCTATGTGCCCTCGGTCGGTGCCGTCCAGCCCTGGTTCACGCACAACCGGGCGTTTGCCTCCGGCATCGCGGTCGCCGGCATCGGCGCCGGCAATCTGCTCGTGCCGCCGCTCGCCGCGTGGTGGATCGAACTCTACGGCTGGCGCGGCGCGTACCTGGCGCTCGCCGCGCTCTGTCTCGCGCTCGGCGGCGCGGCGGCGGCCGTGATCGACAATCGTCCCGACGGCGCGCCGCGAGGGGTTGCGCCGCCGCCCCCGGGTGCGACGCTGCGCGCGGCGCTGCGCTCGCGGCTGTTCTGGTCGCTGTACGCGACTTTGCTGCTGCCGATGTTCGGCTGCTTCGTGCCGATGGTGCATCTCGGTCCTTATGCCGTGGACGCAGGTCACCCCGAAGCGGTCGGCGTGCTGCTCGTGAGCCTGATCGGATTGGGGAGCCTCCTCGGCCGCTTCGGCATCGGCGCTTTCGCCGACCGGGTGGGACGCATCGCCGCGCTGGCCTGGATGTTCGCAGGGATGGGCGCGATGCTCATCGCCTGGTGGGCCTCGACCAGCGTCTGGGCGCTCGGCAGCATGGCCGTGGTGTTCGGGATGCTTTACGGCGGCTTCGTGGCGACCCTGCCGGCGGTGGTGATGGACCTCTTTGGCGGCCGTGCGGTGGCGGGGATCATCGGTTGTCTGTATACCGCGGCGGGGATCGGCACGCTCGCCGGCCCGCCGCTCGCGGGGGCGGCGTTCGACGCCTGGGGCAGCTACGACGCGCCCATCCTGGGCGCCGCAGCGCTGTCGCTCGCCGGCGCCGCCGGCGCTTACGCGCTGCGCCGCGCGCGCGCCCTCGCAGCGTGAAGCGCGGCGCGATCGCGCGCCTCGCGCGGCGCATTCTTGGCCGCGCCGCAGCGCTTAGCGTGAGCGAAGAGCGCGGCGTGCGCACGCTGCACGTGGGCGGCGAGGCGATCCAGAGCGCGATGCGGCTCGACGATCCGCATGCGCTCGCGCTCGACTACACGCGCTGCATGATGGCGTTCCTGCTGTTCCACCCCGAGCCGCGCGCGATGCTGATGATCGGTCTCGGCGGCGGCTCGCTCGCCAAGTTCGTGCATCGCAACCTGCGCGCCGTGAGAACCCGCGTCGTGGAGCTCGACGAGCGCATCGTCGCCGTGGCGAGGAGCCTGTTTCACCTGCCGCCGGACGACGCCCGCCTGACGATCGAGACCGGTGACGGCGCCGAGGCGCTCGCGCCCGAATGCGCCGACGTGCTGATGGTGGACGGCTTCGACGACGAGTCGCTGCCGGCGGCGCTCGCGTCGCAGGTGTTCTTCGACGCGGCTTGGGGCGCGCTCGCCGAACCGGGCGTGCTGGTGATGAACCTGATGAGCGACGATCCGCAGCTCGACCGCGTGCTGCAGCGCATGGAAAGCGCCTTCGGCGGCGCAGTGCTGTGCCTGCCGGCGCTGAGCGACCCGAACGTGATCGCGTTCGCGCTCAAGGGCGCGCCGCGGCGCCTCGCCTGGCAGCTGCTGCGGGAACGGGCCGAACGGCTGCAGGCGCGCTACGGGCTGCCGTTTGCGCGCTACGTCAATGCGTTGCGGCGCATGAATCCCTGCAACGCGACCGACCTGACCGTGATCCCGGATTCCGCCCCATGAGCATCGCGCCCGGAGAGATCGCGGCGCTCGCCGCCATCGCCTTCCTCGGCTCGGTGGTCTTCGGCATCACGGGGTTCGGGGCGGCGCTCGTCACGATCCCTCT
Source organism: Betaproteobacteria bacterium RIFCSPLOWO2_02_FULL_68_150 (assembly GCA_001771975.1). Lineage (GTDB taxonomy): Bacteria > Pseudomonadota > Gammaproteobacteria > Burkholderiales > SG8-39 > 2-02-FULL-66-14. The sequence goes on from MERE01000169.1 coordinate 4,797, forward strand.
CGCGACGCACCTGGTGTCGCTGCCATTCGCGCTGGCGCTCTACGTGCTGATGGACCTCGCCAACGCGTTTCGCATCGGCTTCGAGAATCCCAAGCTGGCCGTGCGCCGCGAGTGGACGCGCCTCGTGCCGACCATCGTGCTCGGCACCGTGGCGGGGGTGACGCTGCTCGTCAACCTGCCACGCCAGGCAGCGACGCTCGCGCTGGGCATCTTCGTCGTCGCCTTTGCCCTGTACAGCCTGACGCGCCATCCCGACGATGGGCTGCGGCTCGGGCGGCGATGGGCCTACGTTGCCGGCTTCGCGGGCGGCGTGACGAGCACGCTGTTCGGCGCCGGCGGGCCGCCGTACGCGATGTATCTCTCGCAGCGCGGCCTGTCGAAGGAGCAGTACCGCGCCACGCTCGGGTTCGCGACGCTCACCAGCATTTCGCTGCGAACGGCCGCGTTTGTCGCCACGGGAACCCTGCTCGACGCGCGCGTCTGGCTCTACGCCGCGGCAGTGGTCCCCGCGGGCCTTCTCGGGCTATGGGCGGCGCGGCCCCTGTTTCGCCGCATTTCGCGCGAAGCGCTGATGCGCGCCGTGGCGCTGATGCTGCTCGCGAGCGGCGCGTCGCTCACGCTGCGCGCGCTGACCGCGGCTACCTGAGGTTCCTGGCCAGGAACTCCATCGTCCGGCGCCAGGCAAGTTCTGCCGCTGCGGCGTCGTACTTGAGGAAGGGCAGGTTTTTCGAGTCCGCCGTCTCGTTGGCGAAAGCGTGCTTCGCGTTGTAGCTGTGGAACTCGAAATTCACCTTGGCCTCGCGCAGCTTTCCCTCCAGCGTGGCGACATTCGCGTACGCGAAGGCCGCGTCGTCGGTTGCCCAGTGGGCGAGCAGCGGGGCCTTGATTTTGGACGCATCGACGTACTCGAGCGGCGGATAGCCGTACCAGACCACGCCCGCATCGGCCTCAGGAACGTTCACGGCCGAAAGCAGCGTGAGCGCGCCGCCCATGCAAAAGCCCGTCACGCCGGCCTTGCGGCTGCCCGAGGCTTTCAGGTACTGGACGGCGGCGCGACCTTGCCGCGATACAGATCCGGCACCAACGCCCGGTAGCCTGCTGCCGCGAGCTTGTCGGCGACGCCCTTGATCTGGTCGTTGAGGCCCCACCACTCCTGGATCACCACTATGCCCGGCGCGGCTGCGGCTTGCGCCGGCTCGGCGAGATAGCCGTTGACGCTTTGTCCGTCCGGACGCTTGTAGCTGATCATCTTGCCCATGCGCAGTCCTCCGTGGTTGAAGTGGCAATTTGACCAAACCCCGGCCCGGAATTCCATCCCATCGGCGATCGTGATGCAGGGCCGATTCCCGACGATTGACAAACGCCTACGCCTTTGCCCGGTAGCCGAGAACTCGCGCCGGCAAGAACAGCACCGCCCGGAGGAGCGCGAACAACGCCTCGAATGTCACCCCGATCAAGCGAAACGGCAACGACACCAGCCACACCAGGGGCCACAGCAGCAACGCGAGCAAGGCGAGTGGCCAACAAAGCACGAGCAGAATGAGCCAACCCACGAGGGTGAGCAGCGATCTCATCCTTGGCCTCGACTGCTTGAACGGGTCGGTTCAGCCGCCGATCAGTTGCTCGCGGCAAGAGCCCGGCTGGCGTCTGCGCGCCGACCGACCACCACGACTCGAGCGACAGGAGATTCCGCAAATCGATCCCCAGATGCGGTAACCACCACACGGGGGATCGCCGTTACCGTGGTCTCAACAGCCGGCGCGGCCTTCGCAGTCTCGGTGTGACCGTACTTGATCGCTGCCACCGCGGCGCCGGCGCCCAGCGCGAGGGACAGGGTCAGGATCAGGTGCCTGGCGTTCATCGTCATTCTCCCGGTGCGCGTCGTGTTCATGGACCCACTTTAGG
>MERE01000170.1 GCA_001771975.1 Betaproteobacteria bacterium RIFCSPLOWO2_02_FULL_68_150
CTCCAGCGTCGGAGGATATTCCGGATCGGTGTAATCGCCCGCGAGGAAAATTCCCGCAGTCGCGGTGACCGGCCCCGGGCGCCGCAGCCCCGGCGTGCACTCGATGGTGGCACGTTTTTCGGCGATTACCTGGCTCCAGAGCGGGTCGGGCAGGGCGCCCAGGGCGTGCGCCAGCTCGCGGTGACAGGCGGCCGCGATTTCCTCGTGCGACAGCTGCTGATGGTCGCCTCGCGCACTGATCACGCAGGCGATACGCCCCTTCTCGCCGAGCAGTGCACCGCGATCGAAGGCCCACTGCGCCAGGCCCGCCGCGAGTCCGAGCATCGGACAGGGCAGCCTGACCGATGCTGCATACTGCAGATAGCAGGTGTAGATCGGCTGGTACGCGAATTCGGCAAGCTCACCGACGAGCGGCGCAAAAGGTTGCAGCTGATGCGGCCCCACGGCCAGAACGACGCGCGCGAATTTCTCGCCGTCGACGGCGGCATCGGCGCCGACCCGGTGCACGGTGCGGGAGGTGCGGATTGCGCCGCCGTGCGCGCGCAGGTACTCGGCGGCGGGCTCGGGAAACAGGCGCGACAGGTCCACGCGCGGCAGCAGCAGGTCGCTTGCTTCCGGCAACCCGGCGAGCGAATCGCGCAACACGGTGGCGAAGACCTGCGCGGAGGCCCGCTGCGGTGGCGTATTGAGCGCCGCGAGGCACAGCGGGCGCCACAGATAGCGACCGATGCGACCGTTCTGGCCGTGGCGCGCAAGCAGTTCGTGCACGCTGCCGTCCGGCTCGACGCGAAACCCGCAACGGCGCAGCGCGAGCATGAAGCGCACCGCGCCCCAGCGCTCGGCGATCGGTGCGCCGCGCATGGCGAGCAGCCCGCCGAGCAGTCCGAGCGGCGCCGGCAGCCAGAGCGCGCGCAGTGCGAAGCCCTCCGCATAGCGCAGTTCGAGCGGCAGGCGCAGCGCCGCCTCGGCTGGCACGCCGACCTGGCGCATGAGGCGCAACAGCTCGGCATAGGCACCGATCAGGATGTGCTGGCCGTTATCGAGATCGCGGCCCCGCGGCCGCACGCGACGCGCCCGCCCTCCGAGCACCGGTCCCGATTCGAACACGGTGACCGCGGCGCCACGCGCGGCAAGCGTCACCGCAGCCGCCATGCCGGAATAACCGCCTCCGATCACCGCCACGCGCACGCCGCTAATCCTTCACGTCGTCACCGATTCAGGCCAGCACCCAGGTCTTCCACGCGATCCAGAACTTGCGCAGCGGCGTGAGCGAGGTGCGGTGGGTGAGCACGCGGTAGCCGTCGCGCCCGATCTCGGCGAGCAGGGCGCGATAGATCGCCGCCATGACGAGTCCCGGGCGCTGGGCGCGCCGGTCCGCCGCCGGCAGCAGCGCGTAAGCGCGCTCGTAGTAGGCTTCGGCGCGCTTCGCCTGGAACTGCATCAGCCTGCGGAACGGCTCCGTGTTGCGCGTGTGCAGGATGTCGTTCGCCGTGACGCCGAAGCGGCGCAGGTCTTCGAGCGGCAGGTAGATGCGGTCCTTGCGCGCGTCCTCGCCGACGTCGCGAATGATGTTGGTGAGCTGAAAGGCAATGCCGAGCGTGCGGGCGTACTCGAGCGTGCGCGGATCGCGGTAACCGAAGATGCCCGCCGCGAGCAGTCCGACGACGCCCGCCGCCAGATGGCAGTAGCGCTCGAGCGCAGCGAAGTCGAGATAACGCCTCTGGCCGAGGTCCATCGCCATGCCGGCGATGATGTCGTGCAACCGTTCCGCGGCGAGGCCGTATTTGGCCAGCGCGGGCTGCAGCGCCCGCGTCACCGGGTGCTGCGGCCGGCCGGCGTACAGGTTGCCGATTTCCGCGCGCCACCAGTCGAGCTTGGTCGCGGCGAGCTGCGGGTCGAAACCGTCGTCGACGACATCGTCGACCTCGCGGCAGAACGCGTAGAGCGCCGTGATCGCGCGGCGGCGTTCCGGCGGCAGGAAGAGGAACGCGTAGTAGAAGCTCGACCCGCTCGCGACCGCCTTTTGCTGGCAGTACTGGTCCGGACTCATAGCGCCCGCCAGATTAGCAGCGGCCAGTCGGACGCGCGCAGCACGGGCCGCAGGCGGAACACGTCGTAGCCGGTCTGAGCGAGCTTTTCGAGGATGCGCAGCCCGCCCTGGACCGTGACGCCGATTTCCAGCGCCACGCGGCCGGTCAACTGGCGCGCCAGCGGTGCGCCGGCCAGCATCATGCGCCGCGCGCGCTCGCACTGATGCCGCATCAGTCCGCGCCAGGCGTCGTCGCAGCCCCGCGCCGCGATCTGCTGCTCCGTGACGCCGAAGCGGCGCATTTCGTCCTGCGGCAGATACAGGCGCCCTTTGGCCCAGTCGAGTGCGACGTCCTGCCAGAAGTTGATCAGCTGCAGGCTGCTGCAGATGGCGTCGGCTTGCTCCAGCGCAGCGCCCTCGGAGCGGCCAAAAAGGTGCAGCAACAGGCGCCCGACCGGGTTGGCCGAGCGGCGGCAATAGTCGAGCAGCTCGCCGAAATCGGCGTAGCGCTGCTTCACCACGTCCTGACTGAAGGCATCGAGCAGATCGCGCAACAATTGCAGCGGCAGCGCATGGCGACGCACGACGCGCGCCAGATCGCGGAATGGCGGCGTCTGCGGCTCGCGCCCGGATTCGATGCGATCGAGTTCGGCGCCGCAGGCGGCGAGCCCCGCCAGCCGCTCGGCCGGCGTCGCTTTCCCCTCGTCGGCGATATCGTCGGCGCTGCGCGCGAAACGGTAGATGATCGCCACGGGCTCGCGCAGCGGCCGCGGCAGGAGCCACGAAGCAACCGGGAAGTTTTCGTAATGACCGGACGGCAAGCGTTGAATTCCGAGGGAAATCCGGCCTCTCGCAAGCCGGTGCGGACGAAGTTCGGCAGTATAATGGCCTGCATCCGAAATGCCGCTGGCCTAAAGCGAAGGTGGCGGAATTGGCAGACGCACTGGATTTAGGTTCCAGCGCCGCGAGGCTTGTGGGTTCGACTCCCACCCTTCGCACCACCGCCGGGCAGGCGTACCGTTGGAAAGGGACAGCAACGCATGGCAGCAGAAGTGGAAACGCTCGGCGCGCTGGAGCGGCGCCTGTCGATGTCGCTACCGGTCGACGAGATCGAGCGCCAGGTGGATACGCGGCTGAAGCAGCTCGCGCGCAACGTCAAGCTGCCCGGTTTCCGCCCGGGCAAGGTGCCGCTCAAGCTGGTGCAGCAGCAATACGGCCCGCAGGTGCGCTCGGAGGTGCTGGGCGACGCGGTGCAGAAGGCGTTCGGCGAGGCCATCAAGGGCGCCAACCTCAAGGTCGCCGGCTATCCGCGCATCGAGAAGAAGGACGCTGGCAGCGAGCTGCAGGCGCTCGAATTCAGCGCCACCTTCGAGATCTATCCCGAGGTCAAGGTCGGCGATCTTGCCGCCGCGAGCGTCGAGCGGCCGCAGCTCACGGTGGACGAGGCCGCGATCGAAAAGACCCTCCAGATCCTGCGCCAGCAGCGCACCGAATGGATCGCCGTCGAGCGCGCGGCGCAGGACGGCGACCGCCTGACGGTGGATTTCGACGGACGCATCGGCGGCGAGCGCTTCGATGGCGGCAACGCCTCGGGCTTGTCCTTCACGCTGGGCGAGCGGCGCATGCTGCCCGAATTCGAGTCCGCGGCGCGCGGCCTGAACTCCGGCGAAGCCAAGGCCTTCGATCTCAAGTTTCCCGACGACTATGCCGGCAAGGCGGTGGCCGGCAAGACCGCCGCGTTCTCGCTGGCGGTGACGCGGGTGGAAGAGCCGCGGCTGCCGGCACTCGATGCCGAATTTGCCAAGCGCCTGGGCGTCGCCGACGGCGATCTGGAGAAGATGCGCGTCGACGTGCGCGCGAACGTCGAGCGCGAGGTCAGGAAGCGCGTCGACGCCCGGGTGAAGGGGCAGGCGCTGCAACGGCTGCTCGATGCGACGCCGCTCGAATTGCCCAAGGCGCTGGTCCATGCCGAGGCGCAGCACCTGGTCGAGATGGCCGCGGCCGATCTGAAGGCGCGGGGCCTGAAGCTGGAGAACGTGCCGCTCGATCCGCAGGCGTTCGAGGCCAATGCCAGGCGCCGCGTCGCCCTCGGGCTGATCGTCGGCGAGCTCGCGCGCACCGAGAAGCTGCAACCCAAGCCCGCCGAGGTACGCGCCCTGATCGAGGCCGAGGCGCAGTCGTACGAGAGCCCGGCCGAGATGGTAAAATGGTTCTACATGCAGCCGCAGCGCTTGTCCGAGATGGAAAGCCTCGCGCTCGAAAACAACGTGGTCGGCTGGGTGTTGTCCAAGGCCCGCGTAACCGACAAGCCTGTTTCCTTCGACGAATTGATGGGCGGCGCATGAACTGGCAACGACGCACGACCGATTCCGGCAGCGCTCTGGAGCCCGCCCACGGCATGCCGGAACCCGCTCGCGGCTTGGGGCTCATCCCGATGGTCATCGAGCAGTCGGGGCGCGGCGAGCGCGCCTACGACATCTATTCGCGGCTGCTCAAGGAGCGCGTGGTGTTCCTGGTCGGACCGGTGACCGAAATCACCGCCAACCTGATCGTCGCGCAGCTGCTGTTCCTCGAATCCGAGAATCCGGACAAGGACATCTTCTTCTACATCAACTCCCCGGGCGGTTCGGTGTCCGCGGGCCTGGCGATCTACGACACGATGCAGTTCATCAAGCCGGACGTGTCCACCCTGTGCGTCGGCCAGGCGGCGAGCATGGGCGCGCTGCTGCTGGCCTCGGGGGATGCGGGCAAGCGCTTCGCGCTGCCGAATTCGCGCGTCATGATCCACCAGCCGATGGGCGGATTTTCCGGCCAGGCCTCGGACGTCGCGATCCACGCCAAGGAAATCCTCTACCTGCGCCAGCGGCTCAACGAGATTCTCGCCAGGCACAGCGGCCAGCCGATGGAGGTGATCGAGCGCGACACCGACCGCGATTTCTTCATGGGCTCCCAGGAAGCGGTAAAGTACGGCATCGTGGACAAGGTGCTGGTCTCGCGGGAGAGCGACTAGACATGTCGGACAAGTCCGGCGCGGGCGAAAAGCTGCTGTACTGCTCGTTCTGCGGCAAGAGCCAGCACGAGGTGCGCAAGCTCATCGCGGGCCCGTCGGTGTTCATCTGCGACGAGTGCATCGAGCTGTGCAATGACATCATCCGCGAGGAGACCGCCTCCGACAAGGGCGGCAAGGGCGCCAAGTCCGACCTGCCGACGCCGCGCGAGATCCGCCAGATCCTCGACCAGTACGTGATCGGCCAGGATCAGGCGAAGAAGATCCTTTCGGTGGCGGTATACAACCACTACAAGCGGCTGAAGCATCTCTCGAAGAACGACGAGGTCGAGCTGGCAAGACGCTGCTGGCGCAGACGCTGGCGCGGCTGCTCAACGTGCCGTTCGTGATCGCCGACGCGACCACGCTCACCGAAGCGGGCTACGTCGGCGAGGACGTCGAGAACATCATCCAGAAGCTGTTGCAGAACTGCGAATACGATGTCGAGAAAGCCAAGCGCGGCATCGTGTACATCGACGAAATCGACAAGATCTCGCGCAAGTCCGACAACCCGTCGATCACGCGCGACGTCTCGGGCGAAGGCGTGCAGCAGGCGCTGCTCAAATTGATCGAGGGCACCGTCGCCTCGGTGCCGCCGCAGGGCGGCCGCAAGCATCCGAACCAGGATTTCGTCCAGGTCGACACCACCAACATCCTGTTCCTGTGCGGCGGCGCGTTCGACGGGCTGGAGAAGATCGTGCGCAACCGCACCGAGAAGACCGGCATCGGCTTCGGCGCGGAAGTGCGCTCGCCCGGCAACTCCAAGGCGACTTTCGACCTGCTGAAGGGGGTCGAGCCCGAGGACCTGATCAAGTACGGCCTGATCCCGGAATTCGTCGGCCGCATGCCGGTGGTGGCCGCGCTCGAGGAACTCGACGAGAAGGCGCTGATTGAAATCCTCACCGAGCCGAAGAACGCGCTGCTCAAGCAATACCAGCGCTTGTTCCTCATGGAAGCCGTCGAGCTCGAAGTGCGGCCTGCGGCGCTCGCCGCGGTCGCCAAGAGGGCGCTCGCGCGCAAGACCGGGGCCCGCGGACTGCGCTCGATTCTCGAGCAGGTGCTGCTCGACACGATGTACGAGCTGCCGGCGCTCGAGAACGTCAGCAAGGTGGTCGTCGACGAGCAGATGATTTCGGCCGACGGCAAGCCGCTGCTGATCTATTCCGACCAGCAGAAGGTCGTAGGCGGCTCGGCCTGAACTGCGCGCTTTGCGCTGCCGTCGGGCCGTGCACGCGTTGCGGGTTGCGCGCCTTGCGTGTAGGCTAGCTGCAAGGCTTTGATTCTTCTCAGGGGAACCCGCGGCGCGCGGACCACTCTAACCCGTTCGAGGTCTTCGATATGCCCGATCCGCAAGTCCCTGCCGCAACCCTGCAGTACGCACTGCTGCCGTTGCGCGACGTGGTCGTGTTCCCGCACATGGTGATTCCGCTGTTCGTCGGGCGGCCGAAATCCATCAAGGCGATGGAAACCGCGATGGAAAGCGGCAAGTCGATCCTGCTCGTGGCGCAGAAGTCGGCCGCCAAGGACGATCCTGCTGCGGAGGACATGTACGAGATCGGTTGCGTGTCGAACATCCTGCAGATGCTCAAGCTGCCGGACGGCACGGTCAAAGTGCTGGTCGAGGGTGGCAGCCGGGCGCGCATCGCGCAGGTGATCGACCTGCGCAGCCATTGGGTGGCCGAGGCGAGCGCGGTGGCGACGGAAGCCGCGCAGCCTTCGGAGGTCGAAGCGCTGCGCCGCGCGCTGCTCGCGGCGTTCGACCAGTACGTGAAGCTCAACAAGAAGATCCCGCCCGAGATCATCACCTCGCTCGCCGGCATCGATGAGGCCGGGCGCCTCGCCGATACCGTCGCGGCGCATCTGCCGCTGAAACTGGAACAGAAGCAGCAGGTGCTGGAGATGTTCGGCGTCAAGGCGCGCCTCGAGCACCTGCTGGCGCAGCTCGAGACCGAGATCGACATCCTGCAGGTCGAAAAGCGCATCCGCGGCCGCGTCAAGCGCCAGATGGAAAAGAGCCAGCGCGAGTACTACCTCAACGAGCAGGTGAAGGCGATCCAGAAGGAACTCGGCGAAGGCGAGGAAGGCGCCGACATGGAGGAGATGGAGCGGCGCATCAAGCGCGCGCACATGCCCAAGGAGGCGCGCCGCAAGGCGGAGTCCGAGTTCAAGAAACTGAAGCTCATGTCGCCGATGTCCGCGGAAGCGACCGTGGTGCGCAACTACATCGAGACCCTGGTCAATCTGCCGTGGCGCAAGAAATCGAAGATCTCGAAGGAGATCCGTCACGCGCAGGAGATCCTCGACAAGGACCATTACGGGCTGGAAAAGGTCAAGGAGCGTATCGTCGAGTACCTCGCGGTGCAGACGCGGGTCGACAAGATGAAGGCGCCGATCCTGTGCCTGGTGGGCGCCCCCGGCGTCGGCAAGACCTCGCTCGGGCAGTCGATCGCCAAGGCGACCAACCGCAAGTTCGTACGCATGTCGCTCGGCGGCGTGCGCGACGAGGCCGAGATCCGCGGCCACCGCCGCACCTACATCGGCTCGATGCCGGGCAAGATCCTGCAGAACCTGAGCAAGGTGGGGGTGAAGAACCCGCTGTTCCTGTTCGACGAGGTCGACAAGATGGGCATGGACTGGCGCGGCGATCCGTCGTCGGCGCTGCTCGAAGTGCTCGATCCGGAGCAGAACCACACCTTCGTCGATCATTATGTCGAAGTCGAATTCGACCTCTCGGAGATCATGTTCGTCGCCACCGCGAACACGCTCAACATTCCGCCGCCGCTGCTCGATCGCATGGAGGTGATCCGCCTGTCCGGGTACACCGAAGACGAGAAGATGAACATCGCGACGCGCTACCTGCTGCCCAAGCAGATGAAGAACAACGGCCTCAAGGAGGGCGAGCTCGCCGTGTCCGATGCCGCGATCCGGGATCTGGTGCGCTACTACACGCGCGAGGCGGGCGTGCGCGGGCTGGAGCGCGAGGTCTCGAAGATCTGCCGCAAGGCGGTCAAGCAGCTGCTCACGGAGAAAGAGGGCGGCGACGGCGTGCTGAAGCGCATCCACGTCACGCCGCGCAACCTGGACAAGTACCTGGGGGTGCGCCGCTATTCGTTCGGCGTCGCTGAAAAGCAGAACCAGATCGGCCAGGTGACCGGACTGGCGTGGACCGAAGTGGGCGGCGAGCTGCTCACCATCGAGACCGTCACCATGCCGGGCAAGGGCAAGACCATCACCACCGGCAAGCTCGGCGAGGTGATGCAGGAGTCGATCCAGGCGGCGCTCTCGGTGGTCCGGGCGCGCTCGCGCAAGCTCGGCGTCGCCGAGGATTTCTACCAGAAGAACGACATCCACATCCATTTGCCCGAGGGCGCGACGCCGAAGGACGGCCCGAGCGCCGGCATCGGGATCGCGACCGCCATGGTTTCCGTGCTCACCGGCATCCCGGTGCGCGCCGACATCGCCATGACCGGCGAGATCACGCTGCGTGGCGAAGTGCTTGCGATCGGCGGGCTGAAGGAGAAGCTGCTGGCGGCGCACCGCGGCAGCATCAAGACGGTGCTGATCCCGGAGGAGAACCTCAAGGATCTGGCCGACATGCCGGACAACGTGAAAAACAGGCTCGAGATCATTCCGGTGAAGTGGATCGACAAGGTGCTCGAACTCGCGCTCGAGCGGCGGCCGCAGCCGCTGGCGGACCAGGACGTGGTCGCGCCGCTGCCGGCCGCGGGTGACAAGCAGGATTCCGCCGCGATCAAACACTAGTCCCAGCGAGGCGACGCGATGAACAAGGCGGACATGATCGAGCAGATCGCGCAGGCGGCGGAAATCTCCCGTTCGGCGGCGGAGCGCGCAGTCGACGCGATGGTCGCGGCAGTCAAGCTCAGCTTGCGCAAAGGCGAAGCCGTGACGCTGGTCGGGTTCGGCTCGTTTTACGCCAGTCAGCGTGCGGCGCGCGCTGGGCGCAACCCGCGCACCGGCGCTGAAATCCGCATTCCTGCGGCGCTCGTGCCGAAGTTCCGCGCTGGCAAGGCCCTCAAGGATGCTATAAACTAGCGCGCCTTTTTTGGGTGGCTGTAGACGGGGGCGCGGGTGTCCCGGGGGTGCTTAGCTCAGCGGTAGAGCGCTGCCCTTACAAGGCAGATGTCGGGAGTTCG
>MERE01000171.1 GCA_001771975.1 Betaproteobacteria bacterium RIFCSPLOWO2_02_FULL_68_150
GGCAGGTTGTCGCGCGCAAAAGTGTCGCTGTGGGCGCTCGGGGTCATGCAGACTCCCACCCGAAAGAGCAAATTTTACACGCGCTGTGCGCTGCGGCTAACGCGCGGACTCGATCCAGTAGATGGCCAGTCCCAGCGCGACGAGGGCGATGTCGGCCAGGCCGATCACCAGCACGAGAAACGTGATCCGTCGCGCGGCCGGCTTCATCGGCAGCCAGAGCTTGCGCACCAGGCTGCGGTAACCGGGCAGCCATCCCCAGCGCCGGTCGCGCTCGAGCAGCGTTTTCAGCGCCACGCCCCAGGCATGGAGGCTGCGATCGACCTCGGCCGCCGCCGTGGCGCCGCCGTCCTGCGCCACGCGGTATTCGTCGGTGATGGTGAGGCGGCTGCCCCCCGGACGGGGCTCGATCTCGAAGCGCGTGTGCTGTTTCGCCCCCGCCGCGAAGTCGATGCGCCAGGCGAGGCCGGATTCGCGCCTCATTTCGCCATCCAGCACCACACGCTGGCCGTTGCTGTGATTGCAGAACGCGGCGTGGAACCGCCCGGGTGCGTGCTGTTGCCAGCATTCGAATTCGAGAAACGGGTTGGCGCGGTAGAGGGACTCGAGCTCGCGGCAGAAGGCTTCGAGCTCGGCGGGCTGGGACCGGGTCTCGAGCACCACCCAGGCCGCATCGCGTCCGGGCGGCGCGCCGCCAGCCGTCATCGCGGATGGGGAATCACCAGCAGAGGAACCGCCAGGGCGCGCAGCAGCGCGCCGGGGTCCATGCGGGAGCGCAGCCCCTTCGTCCGCGGCGGCCGCGGCGAGCCGATCACCACCAGGTCCGGCCGCAGCCGAGCGGCGCATTCGATCAGGCACTGCGCCGGTCGCCCCAGCACGATCTCGCGCGCATAGCTTAGCCCGCGCGCGGCGGCATCCGCCCGAACGCGCGCGACTTCCTCCTCGATCTCGCTCTGCAGCTGGCTTTCCACATGGCGGGCATAAGCATCCCGCGTGCTGGCGTTGTTGAGCCAGTCATCGCCCATCATGCCCTTCCAGAAATCCGGCACCACCACGAGTTGCGACAGTTGCGCGCCCGGGCCGGCCAGTTCGAGCGCAACGCGCTCGGCCGCCCGCGCCCCGGCGGTGCCGTGACTCGCCAGCAGGATGTGCCGGTACGTGCCCAGCTAGATGAAGCTGTAAACCAGCAACGCGATCAGCAGCGACAGCACGAGCGCCATGACGTCCTCGTAGCGGTCGCTCGTGAACACCGTCAGCGCCGAGCCGCGGTCGAATTTGTCTTCAGCCATGTCGGTCTCCCGGACTCAGATTGTTTCGGCAACCAGCAGCCAGACCACCAGCAGCGATCCGAGCGCCTTGACGATGCCCACGATACTGCCGACCACCAGCGGCTGGCCGCCCGCCTGCTTGATGGAGGCCATCGTGATCTGCATCCCGAGCCCCACCAGGCCGAAGGTGAAGAACCAGGCGATCAGGTCGCGGAACATGGCGATTTTCTTCGCCGTGTGGCGGACCGCGCGATGCGCCTTGACCAGGACGTCGTTCGCCGCCTTGCTCATCAGTTTGGCGTTGACCACGCCGCGCAGCGTGTCGTCGTCGTCGATCGACATGAGTTTCTTGTTCTCGACCAGGCGCTGCAGCGCCGCCTTCTGGTCCTGGCGCTGCACCTTGCCCGCCTCGCCCTGCAGCGTCGCGAGGTCCTTGTCGTTCAACAGCTTGCTGACCGGCTTGCCGTCCTTGTCCTTCGTCGTCATTGCCTTGTCGCTGTTGTCGAAGTACGAGCCCTGGTAGTGCTGGGCCGGCGCGAAAATGCCGGTCGACGACAGCGCGAACATGAGGATGAAACCGAGCACGAACACCGGGAACTTGCCGACCACGACCTGGACCAGGTCCACCTGCTGCGCGCCGACTTCGCGCTTCACGTACCACACCGCGAGCCAAAGCACGATGATCGGCAGGAACAGCACGCGCGTGATGTTGAAGATCTCGGCGACCTTCAGCGTCTCGATGCCCGTGGGCTGGAACGCAAGCGCCGCGCCGGCGACCTGCGCCGAGTTCAGGATCCCGGTGCCGGCCCAGGCGCCGAATTGGATGTAACCCATTCCCATGGCCTTGCCGACGATCGGAAAGAGGAACATGCACAGCACGCCGAACAGCAGGATCGTACCGATGGTGTAGGCGATCTCGGTGGATTTCGCCTGAACCACCGGGGCCGCCGCCACGGCGGCCGAGACGCCGCACACGCCGACGCCGGCCGACAGCACGCCGGTCATCGAGTTGGGCATGTTACGGCGCGCCCCCATCCACAGCACGACGCCGACCGAACCAAGTACGAACACGCCGATCAGCACCACCGACAGCCGGCCGAGGTGCGCCAGTTCAGCCAGGCTGTAGAGTGCGCCGAGCAGGATGACACCCGTTTTCAGGCCGAGCCGCGACAGCCGGACGCCGTTCTCCGCCCAGCCGGGTACCTTGAACACGTTGACGATGATGATCCCGGCAAGAATGCCCATCACCACGTAGTTGAGGTTCATGACGCTGGCGAAATTGAAGCCGAGCGTCGGTTGCGCTGCCCGTCCCCACTGCCCCATCAGCGGATCGAGGCCCCACTTGACGATGAAGGCGACGATCATGATGAAGACCACGCCGCCGACCATCGACAGGAAGTAATCGGCATTGCCCTCCTCTTTGGGAGGCGCCAGCAGCTGCCAGAGGCCGGCCACGATGGCGATGCCACCGAAGGTGTAGCCGAGAACCCCCATTTCCCCGACGTGGCGGGCGGTTCCCAGGAACTTGATGAGATCCGCGAGCGCCCCGCTTTGCACCAGGTACGCATAGGCCACCATGATCACGCCGATGCCCAGCGGCCAGACCGTCTTACGTGTGTAGAGCATGCTCTCCCCCCTCCCAATGAAAGAATGCGGGCGTCATCGACGCGAACTCAAGATGCACAGCGTCTCCCGCCACCTGCCAAGCAGGTCACCCACGGCTTGTCGGAACCGCAATGTTTTTCTGATTATTCAGATCGGCAACGTTCTGAGGCATTCTTCTACGCTACCGATTGTCGCGAGATAATAAGAATATTTTCATGCGGTCCATAAGAAGTTCTATCGACCCTGCAGCATTCCGCGGGTCGAATGAATTGATGACCCCTATCCTTAAGGCGACAATCAATATGCTAAAGCGATGCTGCGGTGCCGCGCTGTGCTTGGGTCTGGTTGTACCGACTGTACCGACGGCTTGGGCGCAGGACAAGCCCCTGGCGCCGAGCACCACCAAGCCGGCAGCAGCCAAACCGAAGCCGAAAGCATCCAGCGCCCAACCGCAGAAGCCGGCGGCGCAGCCATTGCAAGGCGCCGCCGCCGAAGCAGACAGCGCCGGGGTCAAGGCGATCGAAGCGATCTTCGCTTGTGTCGCGCAGGGACTGCCCGAGGGCTGGCAGCGTGCCTGGGTGGTGGTGACCGAAATGTCGGGGACCGGAAAGGAACGGACCTTCGAGGGTCGGTTCACGATGTCGCTCGAGGCCGCGAGCGACAAGCGCTGGGACTTCGTCCCCTGCAATGCGCGCAGCGTCGCGGAAGGCGTCTACGGGCTCAACGATTTCCTCGAGCCTGAAAAGCGGCAGTGGAAAGTCGCGACGCTGCTATTCACGCCCGACGGAAAATTCGAGCTGAAGTACGACTACACGCGATAGGATCGCGCGCCGTCAGGCCTTGCGCAGAAAATCGAAATCGCAGCCGTGCTCGGCCTGGAGCACGTGCTCCATGTACAGCCGGGCATAACCGCGCGCCGGCGGCGCGACGGGTGCCCGCCAGGACGCGCGGCGCTGCGACAGCTCCTGTTCGCCGACCAGCAGGTCGATGCGCCGTTCCTTCACCGAGAGCCGCACGCGGTCGCCCTGGCGAACCAGAGCGAGCGGACCGCCGATCGCGGCCTCGGGCGACACATGCAGCACGATAGTGCCGAAGGCGGTGCCGCTCATTCTGGCGTCCGAGATCCTGACCATGTCCTTGACGCCCGCGCGGGCGAGCTTCGCCGGGATCGGCAGGTAGCCCGCCTCGGGCATGGCGTAGCCGCTCTTTGGCCCGGCATTCTGCAGCACGAGAAAATCGTCCGGCGCGACGTCGAGCCCCGGGTCGTCGATGCGCGCCGCAAGGTCGTCGAGCGAGCTGAACACCACCGCGCGCGCCTCGCGCTCGAACAGCCGCGCATCGGCTGCTGAGCGCTTCAGGATCGCGCCATTCGGCGCCAGCGAACCGAACAGCGCCACCAGGCCGCCCTCGCGGGCAAGCGGCTCATGCAAAGGCCTGATCACGTCGCGGTCGACCCATCGCGGCTCACGCGCCAGCCGTTCGCCCAGCGTCTCCCCTGCGACCGTGATGCACTCGAGATTGAGCAGCGGCTCGAGTTCGCGCAGCACGGCGCCCAAGCCCCCGGCGGCGTTGAGATCGGACATGTAGTGCTGCCCGGTGGGCTTGAGGTCCACCAGCACCGGAGTGGCGTCGGACAGCTCGTTCAGCCTGGCGAGCGCAACCTCCACCCCCACTCGCCCCGCGATCGCAATGAGGTGCACGATCGCGTTGGTCGAACCGCCGATCGCGAGCAGCACGCGCAAAGCGTTCTCTACCGAGTGCGCAGTGATCACCTGCGAGGGCCGGATCGGGTCTTGCGCCAGCGCGACGGCACGCGCGCCGCTCGCCTCTGCGGCGCGCAGGCGGTCGGCGTGGACGGCCGGGATCGCCGCCGTTCCCGGCAGCGCCATGCCGAGCGCTTCGGCGATCGCCGCCATGGTCGAGGCAGTGCCCATCACGGCGCAGGTCCCTGCGGTCGTCGCGAGGTTGCCCTCGATTTCCGCGACTTCCGCGGCGTCCACCTTCCCGGCGCGATGCAACGCCCAGAAGCGGCGGCAGTCGGTGCAGGCGCCGAGCCGCTCGCCGTGAAACGAGGTCGGCATCATCGGACCGGCGAGCAGCTGCACCGCGGGCACATCGGCCGAGGCGGCCCCCATCAGTTGCGCCGGGACCGTCTTGTCGCAACCGCCGACGAGCACCACGGCGTCCATCGGCTGCGCGCGGATCATCTCCTCGACATCCATCGCCATCAGGTTGCGGAACATCATCGAGGTCGGGCTGAGGAAGACTTCGCCGAGCGACACGGTCGGGAACTCGAGCGGCAACCCGCCCGCGGCGAGCACGCCGCGCTTCACGGCATCGATCAGTTCCGGAAAGTGGCGGTGGCAGTTGTTGAATCCGCTGCGCGAGTCGGCGATCCCGACCACCGGGCGCTCGAGCAGCTCGCCGGAATACCCCATCGACTTGGCGAACGAGCGCCGCAGGTAGAGCGAGAAGCCGGCGTCGCCGTAGTTGGTGAGCCCGCGCGCGAGTCCGGTTTTCGAGCGTTCGGTCATGGTTTATTGTAGCCGATGCTTTTCCAAGTGCTTGATTTGTAATGGTGGGCAAAATCCCACTTTCCAGCCGCACAACTTTGTGGTTGTGTTCCCAAACACGCTGGGCCTATTGTCCCCGGCGAGGAGCGCGGAATGCAGACACCGGCGCAACAGGAGGGCGGGCTGCTCGAGAGCATTGCCGAATTCTGCCGCATCAGCGGCATGGCCGAGTCGACTTTCGGCCGGCGCGCCGTCAACGACGGCAAGCTCGTCGCGCGGCTGCGCGACGGCGCGCGCATCACGCCCGAGACGCTCGACCGGGTCAGCCGTTACATGGCGCTGCGCGGCGTCGCCGCGCCGCAGGCGCCGCGCGAACTGCGCCGCCTGATACGCGTTGTCGAGCGCTTGCCCGCAGCGGCGGCGCACGCCACCGGCGAAGGCGCGCCGTCGCGCAATTTCCGCTTTTTCGACAACCGGCAGAAGTACCTGCTGTTCGTCTCGACGTGCAGCGAAAAGGAGGTGATCGCACGCCGCGTCGGCTTGGAGCTCGCCAACCTGCATCCGCGGCCGCCCGCGGTGCGCGTGTTCGACGCCGGCATGGGCGATGGCACCGTGCTCACGCGCGTCATGCGCGAAATGCACCGGCGCTTTCCGACCATGCCGTTCTACTTCGTGGGCAAGGAGGTGAGCCTCGAGGATGTGCGGCTGTCGCTCGCCAGGATGGCGGACCGGTTTTTCGAGCATCCGGCGACGGTGCTGGTGGTGACCAACATGTATTACAGCGAAGCGCCCTGGCTCGCGCCGCGCGCGCTGGCGGCTGCGACTTCGCTGGTGTGGCACGACCTGCCGCTCCACGGCACCACGGCGCACGAATTCAGCGAGCAGATCGCGGCGCTGGAGCCGTTTCTGGCGAAGAACTGGCAGGCGCGCCACAGCCCGAAGACGGGCAATCCGATCTACGAGCGGCCGGTGGCGCTGGTGCTGTATCGCGAGGATTTCCGCTTCCTGCTCGACGACGTGATTCCGCGCCAGGGCAAGGCACGCGCCGACTACGATCTCGTGATCGCGTCGCAACCCTACCGCGCCCGCGTGCCGGTGGAGTTCAAGGCGGCCAAGGTCATCGCCCCGCTGGCACGCGGACTGCGGCCCGGAGGCCGGCTGCTTGGCATTCATTCCTGCGGCCGCGATCCCGGCCTTGAAATCGTGCGCGGGGTCTGGCCGGAGGAAAACCCCTTTGTCACCGGCAGGCACGACCTGCTGCGCGCGGTGCGCGCCGAAATCGGCAGGGAGGCGCGACATTACAACTTCAACGCCTACGCCGATGCGCGCGCCGTGTTCCGCTACGAGATGCACACGCTGCCCTCGGAAATCTCGGAGAGCATCGGCACCTCGACGCTGTTCGCGGCCTGGAACGCGGCGGTCTACGTGGCGCAGATCGACGACGAGCGGCTGGCGCAGGCGCTTGGCGAGCGCCGCTATCTCGAAGCCACGCGCGAGGTGCTGCAGGCGCGCGGCGGCCTGTGGTTTTTCGACGAGTCTTACGTCGTGTCGCGAAAGCGGACCTGAACCCCATGAGCGTCGAATCCGGCACGCGCCCCGCCGCGGCAGCTATCGCAACGCATGCCGCCGAGCTGCTCGCCTGCGGCTCGATCGAAATGGGCGCACACCAGCCCGAAATGGCACAACGCATCGCGGCGCTGCTGCCCTCGGGCACGCCGGTGTATGTCAACCACCTGCCGCGGCATAGCCTCGCCGATGCGCTCGCCTCGCTCATCGCCGTGCGCGAGGCGGGGCTCGAGCCGGTTCCGCATCTGGCGGCGCGGCGCATCGCGAGCCGGAGCGAGCTGGAGACCTTTCTGCGGCGCGCAGTCGGCGGCGCGGGCGTGCGCAAGGTGCTGCTGATCGGGGGCGACGAGAGCACGCCGCTGGGTCCCTATGCCGATGGCGCCGCACCCATCCGGAGCGGGATCCTGACGGGCTGCGGCGTGCGCGAGGTCGGCATCGCCGGTTATCCGGAAGGTCATCCCCGGATTCCCGCCGCCGCGCTCGAGAAATCGCTGCTCGAGAAGCTGGCGCTGGCGGCAGCCGAGGGGTTGGGCGCTTTCGTCGTCACCCAGTTTTCGTTCGCGCCTGCGCGCGTGGTCGAGTATTGCGCAGGCCTGGCGCGGCGTGCACCCGGCGTGCCGCTGTACGTGGGGCTTGCGGGGCCGAGTTCCCTCGCCACGCTGCTGCGCTTCGCGCAGCGCTGCGGCGTGAGCGCTTCGCTGCGCGCGCTGCGCGCGCAGGGCTTTGGCGCCGTGCAATTGGTGACGCATACCGACCCCGGCGAGCAGCTGGCGACCATCGCCCGCTACTGCACGGTGCACGCCAATTGCAACGTGGTCGGCGCCCATGTGTTCAGTTTCGGCGGCGCCGCCGAAACTGCCGCGTGGATGAACCGCTTCATCGCGAGCCGCGCTGCGCACTAGCGCGGGTCGCCGCTCGCCCCGCGTGCTAGAGTTCCCGGCTTGCGCCCCGCAGGAGAGGTTCATGTCATCCGGATTGCATTCACGGCTGCGATTTGCCCCGACGCAAGTTCGCGTGGAAACCCGCGCGGACGGCTCGATACTGCTGCGATCGCCCCAGGCATTGCAGCCGCACGCCCGCGCGGTCGGCGAATGGCTGGTGCACTGGGCAGCGCGCGCCCCCGAGCGCGTGCTGCTCGCCGAACGCTCGGCAGACGCCTGGCGCAAGGTGACTTACGGCGAAGCGCTCGATGCCGTGCGGCGCATCGGCCACGCGCTCCTCGAACGCGGCCTCGGCGCCGAGCGGCCGGTGGCGATCCTTTCCGACAACAGCGTCGACCATGGCCTGATCGCGCTCGGCGCGATGCACGTCGGCGTGCCGGTGGCGCCGGTGTCGCCGGCCTATTCGCTGCTGTCGAAAGACTTCGCCAAGCTGAAGTACATCTTCGAACTGGTGCGCCCGGGCCTGGTCTGGACCGCCGACCCCGCCAAATTTGCGCCTGCGCTCGCCGCCGTCGGGGCGACGGCGACGCCGATCGGGCCGCTGCTGCAGGCCTCCCCGGCGGCGCGCGTGGACGAGGCGTTCGCCCGCGTCCGGCCGGATACGGTCGCCAAGATCCTCTTCACTTCGGGTTCGACGGGGACACCCAAGGGCGTGATCAACACGCACCGCATGCTATGCGCCAACCAGCAGATGCTCGCCCAGGCGTGGCCGTTCCTCGAGGATCGCGCTCCGGTGATCGTCGACTGGCTGCCCTGGAATCACACCTTCGGCGGCAATTTCTGCTTCAACGCGACGCTGCGCAACGGCGGCACGCTCTACGTCGACGGCGGCAAGCCGATGCCCGGACTGATCGAGACCACGGCGAAAAACCTCACCGAGATTTCGCCGACGATGTATTTCAACGTGCCACGCGGCTTCGACCTGCTGATGCCGCTGCTCGAAAGCGATGCCGCCCTGCGCAAGAACTTCTTCCGCAACCTGGAGATGGTGTTCTATGCCGCGGCGGCGCTGCCGCAGAACCTGTGGGAACGGCTCGAGCAACTGGCGCTCACCGAGCGTGGCGGCGAGCTCGCGATGCTCTCGGCCTGGGGCTCGACCGAGACCGCGCCATGCGCCACCGCGGTGCATTACCACATCGAGCGCGCCGGCGTCATCGGCTTGCCGGTCCCGGGCTGCGAGCTGAAGCTCGTGCCGGCCGCGGGAAAGCTCGAGGCGCGCCTGAAGGGGCCGAACGTCACACCGGGCTATTACAAGCGCGACGACCTGACGCGCGCTGCGTTCGACGAGGAGGGTTACTACCGGATCGGCGACGCGCTGCGTCTCGCCGATGCGAGCGAGCCTGCGCGCGGCCTGGTGTTCGATGGCCGCGTGGCGGAAGACTTCAAGCTCACCACCGGCACCTGGGTGCATGCCGGCGCAGTGCGCGTGAAACTGATCGCCGCCGGCAATCCCGTGATCCAGGATGCGGTGATCACCGGGCATGACCGCGACGAGGTCGCGGCCCTGGTATTCCTGAATCCCGCCGCGACCAAGGACCTGCAGCCCGATGCAGTGCGCGCGCACATCGCACGCGCGCTCGCCGCGCTCGCCGCCGAAGGCGGCAGCTCCACGCACCCGACGCGGGCGCTCGTCACGACCGAGCCGCCTTCGATCGACGCCAACGAGATCACCGACAAGGGCTACATCAATCAGCGCGCAGTGCTGGAAAGGCGTGCGGCGCTGGTCGAGAAGCTCTACGCGAGCCCGCTGCCGCCGGAAGTCGTCACCGCCGCGGCGTAATCACGCCCGCCCGAGAACGCGGCTCCGCGGCCAATCCGCGTCAACCCCAGATCGCGCGCGCCGCGTCGACGCAAAGCCCGAGCTTCGCGCGCTCGTCGGCCTCGCTCACCGGATTGCCGCCCAGGGTGCTGGCAAACCCGCACTGCGGGCTGATGGCGAGCCGCGCCGGGTCCACGAATTTCGCGGCTTCGTCAGCCCTCCGGCGCAACAGCTCGAGCGATTCCAACTGCGGCGTCTTCGAGCTCACCATGCCCAGCACCACGCCCTTGGATTCCGGCAGCAACCGCAGCGGCGCGAAGTCCCCCGCGCGCGGCGAATCGAATTCGAGCAGGAAATGGTTCACCCGGGCGCGGCCGAAAAGCTTTTCCGCAACCGAGTCGTAGCCGCCTTGCGAAAGGTACATGCCCTTGTAGTTGCCGCGGCACATGTGGATGCCGATCACCATCTCCGCGGGCTTGCCCTCGACTGCCTCGTTGATCGCGTCCACATAGAGGTCGACCAGTTTTTCCGGGTCCTCGCCGTGCGCCTTGACCTTGTCGCGCGCCGCGGGGTCGCACAGCATGGCGAGCGCGACTTCGTCGAGCTGCACGTAGCGGCAGCCGGCGCGCGCGAGGTCGGCGATCTCGGCCTGGTATACCTTGCCGAGGTCGGCGAAGAATTCGACCGGGTCGCGGTAGATCCTGCGATCGGCGTAGTCGGTGAAGCGGTACAGGTGCATGGTCGAGGGCGCCGGCATCGTGATCTTGACCGTGCCGCGCGCAATCCGCTGCGTGAACTCGAACTCATCGAGCGTGATCGGCTGGCCGCGCCCCACTCTGCCCTGCGCATAAGGCGCGGTGAAGTCGGACTCGTGGCCGTGCTCGTCGTGGAACTTGAACACGGCCTCCTTCACCACCAGGCCTTCGGTCAGGCGGACGAATTTTTCCCAGTAGGAAATGCGCCGGAACTCGCCGTCGGTCGCGACCTGGAGGCCGCAGTCCTCCTGCAGGCGGACTACATCGCGGATCGCTGCGTCCTGCGTTGCGCGAAAGGCGGCGTCATCGAGGCCGCCCTCGGTGTGCCGGCGGAATGCCTGCCGCAGTTTCTGCGGCCGCAGCAAACTGCCGATGTGGTCGGCGCGGAACGGGGGACGTCCGTTTGGCTGCGGGCTCATTGCGGTTTTCACGGCTACAGGCCTATAGAATTGTAGCG
>MERE01000172.1 GCA_001771975.1 Betaproteobacteria bacterium RIFCSPLOWO2_02_FULL_68_150
CAGGCGCAGTACGATCTCGAAGTCGCGCAGCGCGAACTGCGCAAGCGGCTGGATGCTGAGGTCACGCCGCTGGCTATTGCCGCGTGATGGTCTGTTCGAGCTGGGCGGGCTATCGCGACAGCACTGGGTTGAGCGCGACGAAACCTGGCTCTAGGCGTAGCCGTAGTAGGACTTGAACCACCGCGCGAACTTCGCCAACCCTTCTTCGAGTGGCGTTGCTGGCGAAAAACCTACGGCAGCGGCAAGGCGCGCCGTCTCGGCATAGGTCGCCTGCACGTCGCCGGGCTGCATCGGCTGCATGCGCTTGAGCGCCGTCTTGCCGAGCGCTTGTTCGAGCGCCGCGATGTAATCGAGCAGCGCCACGGCCCGGTGATTGCCGATGTTGTACACGCGCCAGGGCGCCCAGCTCGTCGCCGGGTCCGGCGCGCTCGCCGCAAAGCCCGCATCGGGCACCGCGGGCTCGTCGAGCACGCGCAGCGTGCCCTCGACCGCGTCGTCGATGTAGGTGAAGTCGCGCTGCATGTCGCCGTGGTTGAAGACGTCGATCGGCTGCCCTTCCATGATCGCGCGCGCAAACAGCACCGGCGACATGTCCGGCCGGCCCCACGGGCCGTAGACGGTGAAAAAGCGCAACCCCGTCACGGGCAGCCCGAACAGGTGGCTGTAGACGTGCGCCATCAGTTCATTGGATTTCTTGGTCGCGGCGTACAGGCTCACCGGATGATCGACGTTGTCGCTCTCGGCCCAGGGCAGTTTCGTATTCCCGCCGTAGACGCTCGAGCTCGACGCGTATACCAGGTGCTTGGGCGGGTGGCGCCGGCAACACTCCAGCAGATTGGCGAAGCCGACCAGGTTGGCCGCGATGTAACTGGCGGGGTTTTCCAGCGAGTAGCGCACGCCCGGCTGGGCTGCCAGGTGAAGCACCACGTCGGGCGCGCTCGAGGCAAACAGCCTTTCGAGCGCGCCGCCATCGGTCAGGTCGAGCCGCTCGAGGCGGAACCCCGGCAGCGCGCCGAGCCGCTCGAGGCGCGCCTGCTTCAGCTCTACGGAGTAGTAGGGCGAGAGATTGTCGATGCCGGTGACCGCGTCGCCCCGCGCGGCGAGCCGTTCGGCGCAGTGCATGCCGATGAAGCCCGCGGCGCCGGTGACCACGACCTTCATGGCGCCGGTCTCGGGCGCCGCAGCTCGATCAGCTTGGCGTATTTCATGAAGCTGTTCGAGCAGCCGATGGCGATGTGCACCAGACCCGGCACGCCGTCCAGAAAGCCCAGGCGCAGCAGGTAGAACTTGACGAAGCGCACCAGCGGCGAGAGCAGCAGCTGGGCGGCGCCGGCGCTGCGTCCGCGCTCGAACAACTGCCGCGCGGCGAGCGCGGTGTAGCGGTTCTGCTTCTCGAGGTAGCGCCCGAGGTCCTCGGCCGATTCGTGCAGCAGGTCGCCTTCCAGCGTTCCCGGGGTCACCGCGTAGAGCAGCTTTTCATGCACCGTGTCGTCGCTCCAGCGCGCGTGCCGCCGGTCGAACAGGCGCGTGCTCCAGTCGGGATAGCCTTCGCCGTGGCGCAGCCAGCGGCCGAGAAAGCGGTTGCGCCGCGCCATGCGGTAAACCGGCGCCACCGGCGCCTCGAGCGCGCGCCCGATGCTCACCGCGAGTTCGGGCGAGACGCGCTCGTCGGCGTCCAGGCACAGCACCCAGTCGTGGCGCGCCTGTTCGACCGCAAACTGCTTCTGGCGGCCGAATCCCAGCCATTCCTTGGTCACCACGCGGGCGCCGCAGCGCGCGGCGACTGCCGCGGTGCGGTCGCTGCTGCCGGAATCGACCAGCACGACCTCGTCGGCAAACTTCGCGCTGGCAAGGCAATCGGGGATTTGCGCGGCCGCGTTCTGCGCGATGACAACGACCGAGAGCGGCAGGGGCAAGGTCGTTTCCGGTTAGAATCTTCGCATCACAACGCGGTATTTTAGCCCACCCCCTCGGGGCAAACCGGTTCCGTGCCGCGCATCCTTTTCGTCAAGACCTCTTCGCTCGGCGACGTCGTGCACAACCTGCCCGCGGTGAGCGATGTCGCGCGCTGCGTGCCGGGGGCGACGATCGACTGGCTGATCGAGGAGCCGTTTGCCGAGGTGGCGACGCTGCACGCCGCGGTGCGGCGCGTGATTCCGGTGGCGCTGCGGCGCTGGCGGCGCGCGCTGTGGAATCCCGCGGTGTGGTCCGAGATCGGCGCGCTGCGCCGCTCGCTCGCAACCGAACGCTACGACACCGTGATCGACACGCAGGGGCTGGTGAAGAGCGCGCTGTTGTGCGCCCTCGCGCGCGGCGAAAAACACGGCATGGACCGGGCCAGCCTGCGCGAACCGCTCGCGGCGCTCGGCTACGATGTCCGTCACACGATCCCGCGCGCGCAGCACGCGGTCGAGCGCAACCGGCAGCTCGCCGCAGCGGCGCTCGGCTACCCACTGCCGCAAGGCTGCGACTACGGACTGCGCGCCGAACGCATCGCGCCACGCGCTGCGCCCGGCGATTACGTCGTGCTGCTCACGATGAGCAGCCGCGGCGACAAGCTCTGGCCCGAGGCGCAGTGGATCGAGCTCGGGCGTGCCCTGGCCGAACGCGGGCTCAAGTCGCTCCTGCCTTGGGGCGACGCGAGTGAGCGCGCCCGTTGCGAGCGCCTGGCGCTAGGCATCGGCGGCGCTGAGCTCGCGCAGCGCCTGTCACTCGGCGAGCTGGCGCGCGCGCTGCGCGGTGCGCGCGGCGTCGCGGGACTCGATACCGGTCTGTCGCATCTGGCCGCGGCTGCGGGCGTTCCGGTGGTGGGGATCTATTGCGCCACCGATCCTGCGCTCACCGGGCTGCATGGCAGTGCGCGCCTCCGGAATCTCGGCTCCACGGGCGCGCCGCCGGCCGCCGCAAGGGTGCTTGCTGCGCTCGAGGAGCTGATGTGATCTGGCGCGCCCTGTACACGCTCGCGCTGCGCGCGGCGCTGCCGCTCGTAGTGCTCAAGCTGTGGTGGCGCGGCCGGCGCGAAGCGGGCTATCGGCGGCATGTCGCCGAGCGTTTCGGCGAGTACAAGTGCGCGTCGGAGCGCCCGGTGATCTGGCTGCATGCCGTCTCGGTGGGCGAAGCGCGTGCCGCGCTGCCGCTGGTGCGCGCGCTGCAGTCGGCGTTCGAGCAGCACCGCGTGCTCGTCACCTGCATGACTGCCGCCGGCCGCGATACGGTGAAGCAGGTCTATGGCGAATCGGTGCTCGTCGCCTGGCT
Organism: Betaproteobacteria bacterium RIFCSPLOWO2_02_FULL_68_150; assembly: GCA_001771975.1. Lineage (GTDB taxonomy): Bacteria > Pseudomonadota > Gammaproteobacteria > Burkholderiales > SG8-39 > 2-02-FULL-66-14. The sequence goes on from MERE01000172.1 coordinate 3,256, forward strand.
GCCCTACGACTATCCGGGCGCCGTGCGCCGCTTCCTGGAGTACTTCCGCCCGTGTCTGGGGCTCTTGATGGAAACCGAGATCTGGCCCAATCTGCTCGCGGCGTGCCGCGACTACGCGGTGCCCGTGGTGCTCGCGAACGCGCGCATGTCGGATAGATCCGCGCGCGGCTACGCGCGCTGGCGGGTGCTCTTTCGTCCCGCATTTGCAACTCTGGCCGCCGCGTGCGCGCAGAGCGAAGCGGATGCGGCCCGCCTGGCAGCGCTGGGCGCCTCGCGCGTGAGCGTCGCCGGCAACCTGAAGTTCGATCTCGTGCCGGACGCGGCACAGGCCGCCGCCGGGCGCGCCTGGCGCGCGGCGCTCGACCGGCCGGTGCTGCTGCTGGCGAGCACGCGCGAGGGCGAGGAACGCATGCTGCTCGACGCGTTGCCGGCCAAGGCGGCTACCGTGCTGGTGCTGGTGGTGCCACGCCACCCGCAGCGCTTCGACGAGGTGGCGCAGCTGCTGCGCCAAGGGGCTCCGGCGCTCGGGTGTCGGAGCCGCGGCGAGATGCCGCAGCCTCTGCAGCGCGTGTTTCTCGGCGACACGCTGGGCGAAATGGCTTTTTACTACGCCGCCGCGGACGTCGCGGTCATCGGCGGATCGTTCGCGCCCCACGGCGGGCAGAACCTGATCGAGGCGTGCGCCGCCGGCACTGCGGTGGTATTCGGTCCTTCGATGTACAACTTTGCCGAAGCGAGCCGCCTCGCGCTCGAGGCCGGTGCGGCGCTGCAGACAGCAGATGCGGCCGAGGCGATGCGCCAGGCGCTCGGTCTGTGCGCCGATCGGCCGCGACGCGAACGGATGGGCGCTGCCGGGAAAACGCTCTGCGCCGCGCACCGCGGCGCTACCGAACGCCACCTGGAGATCTGCCGCCGCCTGCTCAGCGCGCCAGCGCGCGATTGACCAGATCGAGGTCCTCTTCGCGCAGCGTTCCCGCTGCCGACTTGAGCCTCAGGTGGTTGGTGATCGTGTTGTAGCGCGCCACGGCCAGGTCGCGCCGGGTCGAGAACAGCTGCTGCTGCGCGTTCAGCACGTCGATATTGATGCGCACGCCCACTTCGTAGCCGAGCTTGTTCGAGTCGAGCGCGCTCTGGCTCGAGATGAGCGCCTGCTCGAGCGCGCCGATCTGGGCAATGCCGTTGATCACCGCGAGGTAGAACTGGCGCGTCGACAGTGCCGCCGAGCGGCGCGCGTTCTCGAGATCCTGGCGCGCCTTTTCGAAATTGGCCGCCGCCTCGCGTTCGCGGGAAGTGATCGCCCCGCCCGCATACAGCGGCAACGCCAGCTGCAGCCCGAGCGTTCCGGTGGTGGTATTCGTGCCGACCGCGCTCAGCTGCGAGCCGGTCTGGGAGGTCCAGCCGTAGCTCGCCACCAGATCGACGGTCGGCAGATGGCCCGCCGTGTTGCGCTTGACTTCGAGTTGCGCGATTTCGGCCGCCGATTCCTGGATCTGGACGGCATAGCTCTGCTTTTCCGCGACACCGACCCAGTCGTCCATGCGCGCCGGATCGGGCCGCGAAAGCTTGATGTCGGCGCGCAGCGTCTTGAGCGCGGGGTATTCCTTCCCGGTGAGCTGCTGCAGGGCGCGCTTCCTGGTGTCGAGGTCGTTCTGCGCGGTGATTTCCTGCGCTGCAGCGAGGTCGAAGCGGGCCTGCGCTTCGTGCGTATCGGTGATGGTCGCGGTGCCGACCTCGAAATTGCGCTTCGCCTGCGCGAGCTGCTCGGAGATCGCCGCCTTCTGCGCGCGCACCAGCGCCAGCGTGTCGTCCGAGGCGAGCACGTCGAAATAGGCCTGTGCGACGCGAACCACCAGGTCCTGGCCCGCCTGGCCGAAGACCGCTTCGGCCTGCCTCACCTGGTATCCGGCCTGGTCGACCTGGATGAAGTTCTGCCTGCGGTAAAGCGGCTGCGAAAACGACAGCGTATACCCGTGCGAGCGCGCGTCGCGCTCGAATCCGGGCGCAACAGAGGTGTTGTGCGACTCCGAATCGATGCGCGTGTCGTTCGCGCTCGCCGACAGATTGAGCGTCGGCAGCACGAGCGCACGGCCCTGCGGCAGCTTCTCCAGACCCGCCTGCAGCGCGAAGCGCGCCGCGGCGTACTGCGCGTCGTAGGCCTTGGCGTCCTGATAGACCTGCGCCAGATCCTGTGCGGTGGCCGCAAGCGGCAGGGCGAAAAGCAGGCAGGCGAGAATTCGGCGGCGCATGTCGTGTTTCCCGGTCAGAAGCGAAAGCGCGCGGGCTGCTCGCAGTTCGCGAGCGGCGCCAGCACGGTCTCGAAGATTTCCGTGGTGCGATACGTCCCCGGTGTCACGCACGTGACGACGCGCGCGCTCATGATCGGGACATCGCCCACCACGGCGAAGACCCGGCCGCCGGGCGCCAGGCTGTCGAGAAAAGCCTGCGGCAGCACAGGCGTCGAGCCGGTGAGCACAACGACGTCGTACGGTGCCCAGGCCGCGTAGCCGCGCGCGCCGTCGCCGACTGCGAGGGTGACGTTGTCTGCGCCATGGCGCTCGAGATTGGCGCGGCCGAACGCGGCGAGCGCGGGACGGATCTCCACCGAGAACACCTGCGCGCTGCGATGCGCGAGCAGCGCCGTCAGGTAGCCGCTGCCGGTGCCGATTTCGAGCACGCGGTCGGTGCGTTTCAGCGCGAGCGCCTGCAATGCGCGCGCCTCGATCTTCGGCGCCCACATGCGCTC
>MERE01000173.1 GCA_001771975.1 Betaproteobacteria bacterium RIFCSPLOWO2_02_FULL_68_150
GAACTATCTGCCCTGGAAATCGGGCTTGCGCTTTTCCGCAAACGCCCGCATGCCTTCCTTCTGGTCCTCCGTAGCGAAGAGCAGCTCGAAGGCTTTTCGCTCGAGGTTGAGCGCCGCATCGAGCGGGCAGTCCTGGCCGGTCAGAACGACCTCCTTGCACAGCATCACCGCAATCGGAGGCAGCTCGGCGATGCGCCTGGCCAGGGCAAGCGCGCGATCGAGAACGTCGGCGTCCGGCACCACTTCGCTGACCAGTCCCATTTCCAGCGCCTGCCGGGCGTCGACCATTTCGCCGGTCAGGAGCATCTTCATCGCCCTGAACTTGCCCACTGCCCGGACCAGGCGCTGCGTGCCGCCGCCGCCCGGAATCACGCCGACCCCGAGTTCCGGCTGGCCGAACCTGGCGCCTTCACCGGCAACGATGATGTCGGCATGCATGGCCAGCTCGCAGCCTCCCCCGAGCGCGAATCCGTTCACCGCCGCGATCACCGGCTTGGGACAATCGGCAATCGCCTTCCAGAGCCGGCGCACTCCCGTCTGCATCATTTCGCGAGCGCCGAGGGCGGCGACTTCCTTAAGATCGGCCCCGGCCGCAAAGGCCTTCGCGTCGCCGGTCAGCACGATGCAGCGGGTCGTGCTGTCCTCGCCGAAGTCGCGAAAATGCCCGGCAAGGGCCCCGCGCACGGCATTGTTCAAAGCATTTCTCGCCTCCGGACGGTTGAGACGCAGCAACACCACTGCTTGCGCCGCATGCTCGACCAGGACTGGCGACATGGGTCCCCCGTGTGGAAAAGACGCTATGGTATCGAAAATAGTACCATAGGGCCCTGGAACCCCCTGAAACGCGAGACGGCATGACTACATTGGTAACCGCGGCCAGCAAGCTGAGGAGCAGTCCCGGGTCGCTTTACTCGCATATCACCACGCTCCTGCGGCGGCGCATCCAGTCGGGGGAATGGCGGCAGGGTCAGAAAGTGCAGACGCTGGAGCAACTCGCGCGCGAATTCGGCGTCGCCCGCGTCACGGTGCGCCAGGCGATGGGAATCCTCGAGAGCGAAGGACTGATCTGGCGCAAGCAGGGCAAGGGGACCTTCGTCAAGGACGACATTCTGAGCGGCCCCTGGTTCTCGCTCCAGACCGAATGGTCGTCGCTCGTCAAGATGACCATGTTCGGCGATATCGCGGCCGAGCTGCGCAAGGTGCGGGAAAGCAGGAAGGCGCCGCCGCTGAGCGCCTCCGACGGCAAGCCGGCGAGCGCCTACCAGTACATGCAGCGCGTCCACAGCAAGAATGACGTCCCCTACGCGGTGATCCATATCTACCTGGACCGGCGCATCTATCTGAAGGCGCCGCGGGAGTTCTCGCAGCGCCCGGTGATCTCGATCCTGGAGACGATTCCGCGCGTCAGGATCGGGGCCGCGAGGCAGCAGCTGACCATCGGCACGGCCGACATCGACGCCGCCGAGCTGCTGCGCGTGCCTGTCAACGCGCCGGTGGCCCAGGTGCGGCGCATCATCCAGGACCAGAGTGGAACGGTCATTTACTACGGCGACCTGATCTACCGCGGCGACTTCGTCAAGCTGGACATCAACCTGAGGAAGTGAGCGCCCTTGGACTTCGCGCTGCCAGACGAGCACGACGCCATCGTTGACACCGTCCGGCGCATCGTCGCAGCCGAGATCAAGCCGCTGATCGGCGCCTACGAGGCGAGCGGCGAATTCCCGTACCCGATCATCCGCAAGATGGGCGCCGCCGGGCTCTTCGGCGCCGCGTTCCCGGAGGCGCTCGGCGGCACCGATGCCGGGTTCTTCGCGGTCGCGGCGATTGCGGAGGAACTCTCGCGCCTCGCTCCCGAGTTCGGCTACGCGATGAACCAGCAGGCCATGACCTGCCCCTTCACGATCTTCAACTGGGGCAGCGATGCGCAAATCGGGCGCTTCGTGCCCGATCTGATCGCCGGGCGGGCCATCGGGATGTTCGCGCTCAGCGAGCCGGGCGGCGGCTCCGACGCTGCGGGCGCAATGAAGACCACGGCGCGCCGCGCCGGCGACGCTTACCGCGTGAACGGCTCCAAACAGTGGATCACCTTCGCCGATGCCTGCGATAGCGGTCTGCTCTTCGCCCGGACCGACCCGGCGGCCGGGCATGCCGGAATCAGCGCCTTCGTCGTCAAGCCCAAGCACCGCCCCGGCTACACCGCCCATCCGATTGCCATGAGCGGCCTCTCGAACTGCCTGCGTTCCTGCGCGGTGTTCCTGGACGACTTCGAAGTGCCGGTGGAGGACCGCCTCGGCGCCGAAGGCGAAGGGTTCAAGATCGCGATGAACGCCCTCGAATACGGCCGGCTCACGGTGGCGGCGCGACTGACCGGACTCGCCCAGGCGTGCCTCGAGCATGCGGTCGCATACTCCAGGGAACGCCTCATCCGCGGCAGGCCGCTCGGCGAATACCAGATGATCCAGCAGCAGATCGCCGATATGACCGTCAACGTCCCGGCGGCGCGGGCGCTCACCTGGAAGGCCGCTTGGGCCATGGAGACCGGCCGCCCTGCGACGCGTGCCGCCGCGCAGGCAAAATACTTCGCCGGAAACGCCGCCCGGCACGCCGCCCAGGCGGTGTCCGACATTTACGCCGGCTACGCCCTCGCTGACGAATACCCCGTCAAGAAGATCGTGGCTTACGTCAACATGCTGACCGTGGGCGAAGGCACGCCGAACGTGCAGCGCATCCTGCTCGCCGAGGACGCGTTGGGCATCAAGGATGCGGATCGGCACCCGGTGCGCAACCGGGCCCGCAAGGCGCTCTAGCCGGCTCTATCCCGGTCGCTTGGTGAGGAAAGCGTGCATGCGGCTTTGCGCTTCGTCGCCCACGCGCACGCGCGCGAGCCACTTCGCCGTGTCCCGGCGCATCGGCTCGGTCACGGGGCCGGCGACCTGCTCGATCAGCTTCTTGCATTCCGCCACCGCGTGGGGGGCCGCGGCGACCAGCGCATCGACGATGCCTGCCACGATTGCATCGAGCCGCTCGGCGGGCGCAACCTCGTCGACCAGGCCGATGCGCTGCGCCTCGGCGGCATCGAACAGCTGGCCCGTCATGCCGTAGCGCCGCAACGCCCGGGCGCCGATGCTCGGCACGAGGTAAAGGGCAATGTTGGCCGGAATCAACCCGAGCTTCACCTCGGTGATGCCGAACTTCGCGTGCTCGGCGGCCACTGCGATATCGCAAGCTGAAATCAGCCCGACGCCGCCGGCGAGCGCCGCGCCGTGGACGCGTGCGAGCGTGGGCTTGGGACACGAGTAGATCCTGTAAAGCATCTCGGCGAGGCGGTTCGAGTCGGCGACGTTCTCCGCTTCCGAGTAGCCCAGCATCGCCTTCATCCAGTTGAGGTCCGCGCCGGCGCAAAAGCTCTTGCCGTTTGCGGCGAGCACGATCACGCGCACCCCCGGATCGGCTCCCAGCTCGGTGAATGCCCGGTCCAGACGAGCAATGAGATCGTCGTTGAACGCGTTGTGCACCGCCGGGCGGTTCAGCGTCACCGTCGCGACGCCGCGGACGTCTACCTGCGTAAGAAGGGTGGCTTCGGTCATTTGGCGCGCGCCTCGTCAGATTCCCATTTCATTGGCGATGATGAGCTTCTGGATCTGCGATGTTCCGGCTCCGATGGTGGCGAACAGGCAGTCTCGCAGATAGCGCTGGCTGTGATACTCCATCGCGTACGAGTAGCCCCCGAGCACCTGCATCATCTTGCGGCTGAGATCCACCACCAGCTCGGAGGCGAAAAGCTTCGCCATGGAGGCTTCCTTGCGGCAGGGCTTGTGCTCGTCCATCAGGTGGGCCGCCCGGTAGGTCAGGAGCGTCGCCGCGTCGATCTTCATCTGCATCTCGGCGAACAGATCCCGCGTCCATTCGAAGGAGCTGATCTTGCGTCCGAATTGGCTGCGGTTGCGAGCGAAGTCGATGGCGTAATCGAGCGCTTCCTGCGCCAGGCCGACCCAGCGTGCCGCCGCGCCGATCCGATCGAGCTCGAGACTGTGGGTCACCACCGCCCAGCCCTGGTTGAGGCCGGCGAGCATGTTCCCGGCCGGCACCTGGACGTCATCGAAAAACACCTCGCAGTACGCGTTCGCCTTCATGCCGAGCTTGTTGATCTTCTTGATGCTCAACCCCCTCGACTTGGAATCGACGATGAAAGCCGTGATGCCCTGGCGCTTTGGCGCCTCGCGGTCGGTCCGGGTCGAGACCAGCATGTAGTCGCTGATGTCAGCCGCGGAAATGAAGATTTTCTGGCCGTTGAGGCGAAAACCTTCGCCCGACGAGACCGCGGCCAAGGAAATGGAAGCCGCATCGGAGCCGGCGTTCGGCTCGGTAAACGCGATCGAGAAGTTGATCTTCCCCTGTGCGAGCGGCGGCAGAAAGCGCTCTTTCTGCGCCGGCGTGCCGAGATCGAGGATCGCCATGCCGGCCGCCACGATCGAAACCTGGAAGGTCATCTGCAGCGGCAAGAGGCGCTTGCTCAATTCCTCCTGGAAGATGGCTGAGCTCACGCAACCCATGCCCGACCCGCCGTACTCTACGGGAAGCGGGATGCCGAGAAAACCCAGCTCGGCCAGTTTCGCATAGAGCTCGTGCGGGTAGTAGGCCTCCTCGTCCATCTTCCGGAAAAGCTCGTCGGAGCATTCACGACTGGTGAAGCGGATTACCGATTCGCGCAGCATTTGCTGCTCCGGCGTGAAATCCAGATCCATGACGATTCATCCCGATAGTGGGCACGCGCGTGAAGCCGTGCGCGCAGAAAGCGGCATTTACGAAGGGTTGATCTCCTGAGGCGCGGTCGCGGCATCAGGCGCTCGCAGCGCCCGGTACCACAGCATCGCCGCCAGCGCCGCGAAAACGGCGAAGCCGGCGAGATCCGCGATCCACGATGGATAGAACAGCAGGATCCCTGCGAGCACCAGAGCAATCCGTTCCACCAGGCGCACCCGCGTGAAGAGCCAGCCGCCGACCCCCGCGCCGATGGCAACCACTGCCACCAGGGCGGTCAGGTTGGTCCAGAGGATGTTCGGCCAGGGCCCCTCCAGGAGGAGTCCCACTCCATCCGGGTTCATGGTGAACATGAACGGAACCACGAAGCAGGGAAGGGTGTAAAGCCAGGTGATCATGGTGGTCCGCCAAGGATTGCCGCCAGTGAGGGCCGCTGCTGCCATCGGCGCCAGAGCGACTGGAGGAGAGACCTCCGAAAGCAGGGCGTAATAGAACACGAACATGTGGGCGGCCACGTCGGGAACGCCCAGCTTCGTCATCGCGGGAACCGTGATGACGGCGGCGACCACGTAAGATGCCGTAATGGGCATCGCCAGCCCGATCACCATCAGGATCGCGGCCGTGAGCAGCAGGGTAAGGAAGAGGTTGCCGCCGGCCAGGCTGATGATGATGTCGGAGAACTTGAACCCCAGACCCGTGAGGTTCACGGCGCCCACCAGCATGCCCGCCGCAGCGAGGGTTGCCGCCACCGGCAATACTTCCCGGCCGGTCTGATAAAGCGAGGCAATCAGTCGGTCCAGTGTGAGCCGGGTATCGCGCCGCAGGTACGAGAAGACTGCCGCAGCAAGGATGGTCCAAAGCATCGCGTAGGCCGCAGAAAAGCCTACCACCATCAGAATGACAACCACGAACAGCGATGAGAGGTGGAACCAGTACCGCTTCATCAGGTTCCAAGCGGTGTCCGGCGGCGTGTATTCGATGTGCACGCCCGCGATCTGCTGCCGGCGGGAGTCCGCCTCGATCATCACGAAGATCGCAAGGTAGTACAGCAGCGTGGGCATGAGAGCCATCTTGATGACCGTCAGGTACGGCACGTTCAGCATCTCGGCAATGAGGAACGAGGCGGCGCCCATGACAGGCGGCGAGAGCACGGCGCCGATGCCGCCTGCGGCAAAGAGCGCCCCTGCCCGGTCGGCGCTGTAGCCGGCCTTCTGCAGCATCGGGTAGGCGATGGACCCTACAGTCAGGGTGGTTGCCGTGCCGCTCCCCGAGGGGCCGCCCAGCAGGAAGGAAGCCAGAATGACGGACCGCGTGACGCCTACCGTGGTCTTCCCCTTGGTCAGGGCGAAGGAGAAGTCCAGGAAGAATTTCCCGGCACCCGTCTGCTCGAGGATCGCACCGTACACGACAAACAGGGTGATCAGCGACACCGACACGTCGAGCGGTACGCCGAAGATCCCGTCCTGCGTGATGAACTCGTGGCCGATCAGTCGCACCAGGCTGTAGCCTCGGTGGCCCCACGGCGCAGGCAGCAGGTCGCCGAAGAGGGCGTAGGCGAGCGCCGCGACGATCACCAGCACCAAGGGCCACCCTATAGTGCGGCGGCAGGCTTCCAGGATAAGAAGCATCACTGCTCCACCGAAGAAGATATCCCACTGCGTCGGGATGACGGCCCGGTTTACAAAATCCTCCAGGTCAAAATTGACGTACGTGAAGGCCACGATGGCCACCGCTATGAAGGTCCAGTCGACTATCGTCGGCCGAAGCTTCATCCGGTGCCTGGCGGGGAAGAGCCAAAAGACGCCCGTCAACACGAGACCCAGATGGACCATCCGGAACGTGTACGACTGCACCAGGTAGACCGTGCCGTACAGGGTCCATAGCGCGATCAGGACACAGATGGCCTGGAACGCGCGGTAATGCCAACCGCGCAAGGCTCGGATCGGCGTCTCGCTCGGGACAGGCTCAGGGACGGACACGCTATCCCTGGCCCGGCTGCGACTTGCTGTGAGCGGTCGGCACGAAGCGCTACTTCAGAAGTCCCCTTTCCTTGAAATAGCGGGCCGCGCCGGGATGCAGCGCCACCGGCGTGTTCGGCGCGGTTTCCGGCTTGATGTTCTTCGCCTCCGAGTGAACCTTCGCCAGTTCGTCCAGATTCTCGACGAGGATCTTGGTGATCTGGTAGACGAGATCCTCCGGCAGGTCCGGGCGGATGAACCAGCAATTGCCGCCCGCGGCCATGGGTACATCCGCGCTTTGGCCCTTGTAAATGCCCTTGGGCAGCGTGAGCGGGAAATAGACGCCCTTGCCCCAGTCCCGCTCCAGACCGCCGACCGCAACCGCCGTGTTGAGGAACTTTATGGTGGCGCCCGGGCTATTGGCGATGTCTTCCCATGCGGGCTGCTTCTGCCCCGCAGTGTGCAGCAGCGCATCGATGCGGCGATCCTTCAGCGCCTCCGCGGCCTGCTGCGGCGGAAGCCGCTCCCGCTTGATCTCGCCCACCTTGATGCCGACCGCCGCCATCAGGTTGAGGGCATCGAGTTCGCTGCCGCTGCCCGGGTTGGACGTGGAGACGCGCTTGCCCCTCAGGTCGGCAAGATTGTTGATTCCCGAGCTTTCCAGCGTCACGGCCCAGAGGAACTGCGGGTAGATGTTGGCCAGGCCGGCGACCGGGTACTTGACCCCCTTGAAGGGACCTTCACCCTTGGTTCCCTGGACAACGGCGATGCTGGTGGAGAACCCGATGTCGGCTTGCTTCGTACCCACGAGGCGGACGTTGTCCACCGATGCGTTGGTCGTCTCTGCGGTGACGTCGATACCGCCCAGTTTCTCCCGCAGGAGCTTCGCCATGCCGCCGCCCAGCACATTGTAGATTCCGCCGATGGCGCCGGTTGCGATGCTGATTCGCTCGATCTTGGCTGCCGCCGGTTTCGAGCGGTCCTGGGCCGACGAATTGCCGCCATAGGCGGAGGCCAGGGCGAAAATCAGCGCGATGGCCGCGGTCGTGATGGGTTTGCGTTTCATGTCTGTCTCCTCCTTGTTTGCATGGTACCTCAGGGAAAACCCTAGATCGGGCGGAACTTCGGCACCGCGGCCGCGTCGCTGATCGGCTCGAAATGCGCCTGGACTCGCATGCCGATGCGCACCTTCTCGGGCGGGCAGTCGGTGAGCTGTCCGTACATCCTGGGACCGTCGTCCAGTTCGATGATGCACATCACCACCGGCAGATCGCTCTTCCACGCGGGGTCGTTCATCATCACCGTGTACGCGGTACTGTGCGAGTAAACCGTGCCCTGCGGTTTCACCTCGACCCAGTCCAGGCCGAGATGGCCGCACTCGATGCACCAGGGCTTCGGCAGGAAGTCGAGCGTGCCGCAGCGGCCGCATTTCTGCATGACGAGCTTGCCCGCCTTGGCCGCGGTCCAGAAAGGGCGCGTGAGATCGGTGATCGCCGGGAGCGGTTTTCCCTGGGGCATCTGTGCCATGGCCTATTTCTCCGATCCGAGTATCAACGTAATGCAGCTTCTGGCGTTGCGCGCGTAGGGGATCCCGCCGAAACCGGAGACCGCGGCGATGCTGGCGTCCTTCACCTGCCTCGGTCCCGCTTCGCCCCGCAACTGTGCGGCCGCCTCCACGATCGGCATGAAGCCTCCGATCGCACCTCCGGGCTGGCCGCCGGACAACTGGCCGCCGTCGGTCGAGATCGGGAAGTCGCCCTTGAACGTGAGGTCGCGCTCCGCCACGAACTTCCCGCCCTCGCCCTTCTTGCAGAACCCGTAATCCTCCATCTGCATCAGCACGATCATCGGGTAGTCGTCATAGGGCTCGAAGACATCGATGTCGTGATGCTGCACGCCCGCCATCCTGAATGCTTCCGGCGCCGCCTGGACAAAACCGGTCACGGTGATGTCGGGGCGCGTGCGGGATCCGCTGTAATAGTTGCTCACCTCGCCGCAACCGAGCAGGTACGCCGGCTTGTCGGTGATCGTCTTCGCCGTCTCGGCCGACGCCACGATGTACGCGAGGCCGCCGTTGACCATGGGGACGCAGTCGAGCAGCCGCACCGGGTCGGAAAGAATGCGCGAATTCATATAAGCCTCGAGCGTGAACGGCTCGCGATAGATCGCGCCGGGATTGAGCGAGGCGTGATAGCGCGTGGTGACGGCGATCTTGCCCAGGTGCTCGCGCTTCATCGGATACTGGTGCGCGTAGCGCGTCTGAACCAGGCCGAACTGATTGTTGGCCCCCATGACGCCGAACGGCCCCTGGAACTCCCAGAAGATACCGCGCGTGCGCTCGGGAGAAAGCGGCAACCCCGGCGCGATGGATGGAATGCTCAGAGGCGTGTCCGCGCCCACCACCAGCGCCCGGTCGATGATGCCGGCGTGGATCATCGCGGCCGCCCGGATCAACATCGCCGACGCCGAAGCGCCTCCCTGGTCGCCGCGAATGAGGGCCCGGGGACTGATGCCCAGCAGCTCGGCAACGGCGGCCGACCAGTTGACCGTGTGGCTCGCCTCGGCGTGCGAAACGCCGAGGCCCTGGCCGTCGAAATCCCGCTTCGACATACCGGCCTTCTCGAGCGCCAGCGCCGCGGCCCCGGCGATGTACTGATCGACCGTCAGGATGCGCTCGCCCGGTTTCGCCCTGCTGTAGGGGGTTCTGCCATAGCCGACAATCGCGACTTCGCCACGCAGGGAATTCGTCATGCGCTCTCTTTTCCTGGAATCATGAGCCAGTCGACGGCGACGCTGCCGTCCGCGCCCGCCATGACGGGGTTGAGGTCCAGCTCGCCAAGCTTCGGACCGGCCGCCGCGGCGAGCCTCGAGACATTCACCAGCAGTTCGCACAGCGCGGCTCGATCGACCGGCGGCCTGCCGCGCACGCCTTGCAGCACCTGCGCTGCTTTGAGGCTGGAGAGCATCGTGTCGGCTTCTGAGACCGTCAGCGGCGCCGCGCCAAATGCCACATCCTTCATCACCTCGACGAGGACGCCGCCGAAGCCCACCATCACCACCGGGCCGAACGCCCTGTCCTGCTGCACGCCGATCACCATCTCGACGCCGCGCTCGAGCATCTTCTGCACCATCACGCCGTCGATGCGGGCCGCGCCGTGCCGCTTGCGCGCCGAGCTTACGATTTGCTCGAATCCGGCCCGCAACGCCGTTTCGTCGGCAACGCCGAGCAGCACGCCCCCGGCTTCGGTCTTGTGCGCGATGTCGCGCGATTCGATCTTCAGGGCGACCGGATAACCGAGCCGGCGCGCGGCCGCGGCGGCCGCTTCGACATCGCTTGCCAGTTCGAAAGGCGCGAGCGCTACCCCCGCGCTCCTCAGGACGGCGGCGGCGGGCACACTCGACATTGCGCCGCATTCCGCAGGCAGCCGCAGTCCAGGCGGCTGCGCTGCGGCCGCCTCCCGCGCGGGAGCATCGGCCAGCCAGCGCCCTCGCGCACGGGCATAGCGGACCAGTGCCGCGAGGGCACTCACCGCTTGAGCGGCTCCGCGCGCGACGCATATCCCCCGCTCCCGGAGCACCGTGAGCGCGGCCTGGGGCGGGGCGAGCCAGCTTACGACAAACGTCTTTGCGCTGGAGGCGCTGATATCCGCGATGATGTCGACCATCAGGTCTGCGTACTTGTCCATCAGACGCACCCACAGCAATCCGATGTCCACGGCCGGATCGGCCAGCACCTGCTTCATCGTGCGCCGGATGCGCTCCGGTTCGGCGAGCGACAGGCCCGTAAGATCGACCGGATTGGCCACGGCGGCGTACGCCGGCAGGATCTGCTTGAGGCTGGCCTGGGTCTTGCCGTCGAGCAGCGGCACGCGCAAGCCGAGCGCTTCCGCGCGATCGCAGGCGAGCACGCCGGCGCCCCCCGACTGGCTCACGATGCCGAGATTCGCTCCCTGCGGCAGGCGGCAGTGCGCGAACATTTCGACGAAGTCGATCATCTGTTCCTCGTCATCGGCCCGGATGACGCCCTTCTGGCGCAGCACCCCGTCCAGCACGGCATCCGCCCCGGCGAGAGCGCCGGTGTGTGAAGCGGCGGCGCGAGCGCCGGCGTCGCTGCGGCCGACCTTGGTGAGGATCATCGGTTTGCCGAGGGCCATGGCGCGTTCGGCCACGGCGAGCAGTTTGCGACCGTCGCGAACCCCTTCCACGTAGCCGGCGATGACGCGGATGCGCGGATCTTCCACGATAAAACCGAATGCGTCCGCGACGTCGATGTCGGCTTCGTTCCCGGTGTTGACGTAGTAGCCCAGACCGAGCCGGCGCTCGCGCGCGAGGACGGCGATGGCAGTGCCGAACGCGCCCGACTGGCTGACGAAGCCGATCGGCCCCGCGGCAACCGGTCCTTCGAGATATTCGCTGAAGCTTGCCGTCACCGCATCGAAGGCGTTCAGAATGCCGACGGCGTTGGGACCGCAGAAACGTACGCCACCGGCGCGCGCGATCCTCACCAGCTCGCGCTGGGCAGCCGCGCCCTCCTCGCCCATTTCGGCGAAGCCCGAGCTGAAGATCACCGCCGCCGGCACACGCTTGGCGACGAGCTGGCGCATGCTCTCGATCACGCGCTCTGCCGGGACGGCGACGACGGCAAGATCTACCGTGCCGGGAATGGCCCGCACATCCGGATAGCAGCGCAGCCCGGCGATCTCCTCCTGGTTCGGATTGACCGGGTACAGCCGCCCCGGGTAGCCCTTCTCGAGAAAATACTTGAGCGGTCGGCCGCTGATCCGGTTCAGGTCGCTGGAGCAGCCCAGGATCGCAACCGACTCGGGCTGCAGCAGCGCTTTCATTGCGCCGTCGATGCTCCCGCTTGCTGCTGCGCTGCCGCGCTGCGTCGCTCGCACTGAGCTTGCCTCTATATCATCCTATAAACCATACTATCTGTTCACCAGCCGACTTGCAACTGCGCGCGCGAGGCGAGCGCGCTCACGCGCTCAGGGGGCGAGCGGCGCCACCTCGACGCGCGCGTCGTTGAAGCACGCGCCCCCGGCGATGTCGGCATGGTGCGCGGGACACAGGGCGGACACCGTCTGGCCGTTGTCGCTCGTCGCCAGCCACGCGCCCTTCAACGTGCACACGACGCCCTGCGGCACGGCCTCCGTCACGACGAGCGACAGGTGAATCTCGCCGAGATCGTTCCAGACGCGCACGCGCTGGCCGCTGCGCAGTGCGCGCGTCTGCGCGTCGACGGGGTGCATCTCGAGCACGGGCTCCTCGCCGCTGTGCAACCCGCCGAAGGTCGACGTGATGCGCCGGTCCGATGCCGGCGAGAGCAGCGCCAGCGGATAGACCGACTCGACCGGCCGGAACGATGGCAGTTTCGCCCCGTACTTCTGCTCCAGCCCGGCGGAGGCGAGTTCCACCTTGCCCGAAGGCGTCTTCGGAAAGACGTTTCTGAAGAGCATCGCGTCCTCGCCGCCTACCGTCATCGCCATTGCGCGATCGGTCGGCACGCTGCTCGGGCGCATGGCCAGCCGCGCATCGGCGCCATCGAGCGCGTCGTCCATCAACTCGGCGTCGGTCGCGCCAAACGCCGCATCGGTGAAGCCGAAGCGCGCCGCGAGTCGCCGGAAAATTTCGCTATTCGGCAGCGCCTCGCCCTGGGGCGCGATCACGGGCTCGGCCCGCTGCAGCCAATGGTGGCCGTACGCCGTGTACAGGTCGGCGTGCTCGAAGTGGCTGCAGGCCGGCAACACCACGTCGGCCCACGCGAGGCTGTCCGTCATCACCAGGTCGCAACCGACCACGAACAGATCCTCGCGCGCGAGCCCCTTGCGCAGCCGATTCTGATCCGGGTGCACGATGAGCGGATTGTGGTTGTAGATGACGAGCGCCTCGATCGGCGGCTCGAGCGCGGGATCGGTGAGGTGACGCCCGACGTCGATGATGTTGAGGGTGCGCGTATCCGCAGGGATGAAGTCGGTTCGCGCCAGGCGTGCGGGTGTCTTCGGGAAGGCATGCGGCGCGCCGTTGATCAACCCGCCGCCGGGCACGCCGAATTTCCCCGCCAGCGCAGGCAGCGCGAAGACGGCGCGGATGCCGCTGCCGCCGTTGCGATTGCGCTCGAGGCCGTTGCCTACGCTGATCGCCGCTGGCGAGAGGCTCTGATACCAGCGGGCGAAGGCAAGCAGGTCTGAAGGCGATACCCCGGTGACGCTTGCGGCGCGCTCGATCGTCCATTCGCGCGCCAGCGCCATGAATTCGCCGAACCCGGCGACATGGCGTTCGATGAACGCGAGGTCGAGCCCCCCCTGGCGCTCGAGCTCCGCGGCTACGGCCCACGCCAGCACCACGTCGGTCCCGGGCTGCAGCGCCAGATGCAGATCTGCCTGTCGCGCAATCACCGTTCGCCGCGGATCCACCACCACCAGCTTTGCGCCGCGCTTGCGCGCCCGCTTGAAGACGGGCATCAGGTGCAGGTTCGACCAGGTGACATTGTTGCCCCAGGCGACGATCAGGCGCGCGTGCTCGGCCTGCTCCGGCCGAATGCCCGGCACCGGGCCGAACGTTGCCGACCAGGCGTCGCTGCGGATGCCGCCACACAGCGGCCGCCGGTCGAGCAGGCTCGCGCCCAGACGGTGGAAGAAGCGCAGGTCCATCGAGCCGCCCGCGAGCATGCCGTGCGGACCGGCGTAGTTCAGCGGCAGGATCGCCTGCGGCCCGTGCCGGGCGATGATCGCCTGGAAGCGCGCATGGATCTGCTCGAGCGCATCCTCCCAGGAGATCGGCTCGAAGCGGCCCTCGCCCTTCCTGCCGGCGCGACGCAGCGGCGTGCGCAGGCGTCCCGGCCCGTGCACGAAGGCCGGATACGATGCCGGCACCTTGGCGCAGAGCACGCCTCGGGTGTAAGGGTTCGCGTGCGACCCTCGCACGGCGACGACGCGTCCTGCGTCCACGGTGACGCTGAGGCTGCAGGTGTCCGGGCAGTCCAGAGGGCAAACCGATGGCAGCGTGGCGCTCATGAGCGTCATGTTACCTCGCCGGTTCCCGGCGCCGTCTACCCGCGGTTGCTGCCGGAAGTCGCTTGATTGCCTGCTATAAACTCGGCATCGAAGCGCGCGCCGGCACCCCCGGGGCGCTGCGCGCGCAGCTCGAGGCCGACATCGAGAAGTGGCGGCGCGTGATCGAGCATGCCAATATTCCGCAGCAGGGTTGACTGCAACGGGCTCATGAGCACGCCAAGCACGCAGGTCGCGATCATCGGCGGCGGCCCCGCCGGGCTGCTCTTGTCGCAGCTGCTGCACCAGGCGGGAATCGAGAGCGTCGTGCTCGAGAGCCGCAGCCGGGCCTACGTGCTCGGCCGCATTCGTGCCGGCGTCCTCGAGCAGGGCTCGGTCGAAGTGCTGCGCGCGGCGGGCCTCGGCGAGCGCATGGACCGCGAGGGCCATCCGCATGACGGCGCCGCAATCGTCTGGGCGGGGCGCCACAACTACTTCATCGATTGCTGGAAGTACGTCGGCAAGCGCTTCACGACCTACGGCCAGACCAACCTCCAGGAAGACCTGTTCGCGGCCGCCGACCGCCGCAACGCGCAGGTGCTGGACGAGGCGCTGGAAGTGATGCCGATGGACGTGACGAGCGCCAGGCCCTGCGTCACGTTCCGGCACGCGGGCCGCAGCCAGCGCCTGGATTGCGATTTCATCGCGGGCTGCGACGGTTATCACGGCGTGAGCCGCAGCGTCATGCCCGCTGCCGTGCTGAAGGTTTTCGAGAAGGTGTATCCGTTCGGCTGGCTCGGCATCCTGTCCGAGACCCCACCGCTGCCCAATCTCACGTACGCCAACCACCCGCGCGGCTTTGCGCTCGCCTCGATGCGCAACCCGATGCTGAGCCGCTACTACGTGCAGGTGTCGCTCGAAGAGCGCATCGAAGACTGGCCGGACGAGCGCTTCTGGGAGGAACTCAAGGCGCGCTATCCGGAAGAGCTCGCCCGCGCCATCGTCACCGGACCCTCGATCGAGAAATCGATCGCGCCGCTCCGCAGCTTCGTCGCCGAGCCGATGCGCCACGGGCGCCTGTTCCTTGCCGGCGACGCCGCGCACATCGTGCCGCCGACCGGCGCCAAGGGGCTCAATCTTGCGATCTCGGACGTGTATTACCTGGCGCGCGCGCTGACGAGCTACTACCGCGACGGCTCGAGCACCTACCTCGACAGCTACAGCGCCATGGCGCTGCGCCGCGTGTGGGGCGCGGTGCGCTTCTCCTGGTGGCTGACCGGGCTGCTGCACCGCTTCCCCGGCATGAGCGACTTCGAGCAGCGCGCGCAGGAATGCGAGCTCGACTACCTGGCGCGCTCGCAGCACGCGCAAGCGAGCGTCGCCGAGCAGTACGCGGGGATGCCTTTCGAATGAGCGACAATAGCGCCCTTTCTTGAAGTTTCGCGCTCACGGCGTTCCCGGGCATGACCACCCATATCGCTGGCATCTCGTCGATGGCGACGCGCCAGATGCTCGCCGAGTTGACGGGCGCGTACCGGCAGCGCACCGAAGTGGTGGTCGCGTTCGAGTCGGTGGGAGGCGTGGATGCGGCGAGACGGGTGCAGGCCGGTGAGGCGTTCGACGTGGTGGTGCTCGCCGCCGATGCCATCGATAAGCTCGTCGCCGCCGGACGCGTGGTCGCCGACAGCAAGGCCGACCTGGTGCACTCGGGCGTGGCGATCGCAGTGCGCGCCGGCGCGCCGCGGCCGGACATCGGTTCGGAGGATGCGTTGCGGCGCGCGGTGCTGTCCGCGCGCACGCTCGGCTATTCCACCGGGCCGAGCGGCGTCGCGCTGGCGAAGCTGTTCGAGCGCTGGGGCATCGCCAGCACCGTGCGTGAGCGCATCGTGCAGGCGCCAGCCGGCATGCCGGTCGGCCAGCTGGTGGCGAACGGCGAGGTCGAACTCGGCTTGCAGCAGCTCAGCGAATTGATGCACCTGGAAGGCATCGACGTGCTCGGCCCGATGCCGCCCGGCATCGAGATCGTCACCACCTTCTCGGCCGGCCTGTGCGCCACCTCGACCCAGCCTGAGGCGGTGCGCACATTTCTCGCTTTCATGCGTTCGCCTGCCGCCGTGGAGGCCAAGCGGCGCCACGGCATGGAGCCGGCATGACCACCCCATGCAGAGCACCGGGAGCTCATCGATGATCATCGACTGCCACGGCCACTACACCACCGCGCCCAAAGCGCTGGAGGACTGGCGCAACGCGCAGATCGCCGGTCTGAAGGATCGCGCGAAAGCCCCGAGGGTCTCGGAGCTGCGGATCAGCGACGACGAACTGCGCGAATCGATCGAGAAGAACCAGCTGCGGCAGATGAAGGAGCGCGGCCACGACCTCACGGTCTTCTCGCCGCGCGCGAGCTTCATGGCGCACCACATCGGCGATTTCGGCACCAGCTCGACCTGGGCCGCGATCTGCAACCAGCTGTGCTACCGCGTCGCGAAGCTTTTTCCGGAAAACTTCATCGGCGCGGCGATGCTGCCGCAGTCGCCGGGCGTCGATCCGAAGACCTGCATTCCCGAGCTCGAGCGCTGCGTGCGCGAATACGGTTGCGTAGCGATCAACCTCAATCCCGATCCTTCGGGCGGGCACTGGAAGGAGCCGCCGCTCTCCGACCGCCACTGGTACCCGATCTACGAGAAGATGGTCGAGTACGACATCCCCGCCATGATCCATGTCAGCACGAGTTGCAACGCCTGCTTTCACACCACCGGCGCGCATTACCTCAACGCCGACACGACCGCCTTCATGCAGTGCCTCACGGCGGACCTGTTCAAGGATTTTCCCGCGCTGCGCTTCGTCATCCCGCACGGCGGCGGCGCGGTGCCCTACCATTGGGGGCGCTTTCGCGGCCTGGCGCAGGAACTGAAGCGGCCGCTCCTCAAGGACCACCTCCTGAACAACATCTGGTTCGACACCTGCGTCTACCACCAGCCGGGCATCGACCTGCTGGCGCGCGTGATTCCCGCGGACAACATCCTGTTCGCGTCCGAGATGTTCGGCGCGGTGAAGGGCGTCGATCCGGAGACAGGGTTCAACTATGACGACACGCGGCGCTACGTCGAGGCCACCGCGAACCTCACTTCGGCAGAGCGCCGCAAGGTCTTCGAAGGCAACGCGCGCCGCGTCTATCCACGGCTCGACCGAGCGCTGAAGGCGCGCGGCCTGTGAATCCGGACCCCCTGAAAGGAAAGGTTCCATGAGCTCGATTGCAGTGCGCCATATCCAGCGCCCCGAGGCAGGGGTCGTCGCCGCGCTTTCGCGGTTCGGAGTCGCCACCCTGCACGAAGCGCAGGGCCGCTCCGGCCTCATGGACACCGACATCCGGCCGATCTACACGGGCGCCTCGCTATGCGGACCGGCGCTCACCGTTTTGACGCATCCGGGCGACAACTGGATGCTGCACGTGGCCGCCGAGCTGCTGCAACCCGGCGACGTGCTCGTCATCGCCTGCAGCGCGCCCAATGGGGACGGCATGTTCGGCGAGCTGCTGGCGACGTCCTACAGGGCGCGTGGCGCCAAAGGGCTGGTGAGCGATACCGGGGTGCGCGACGTGAAGGAAATCTCGGCCATGGGCTTCCCGGTATTCTCGCGCCACATCTCGGCCAAAGGTACCGTCAAAGCGACCGTAGGCGCGGTCAACGTGCCGGTGGTATGCGCAGGGATGCTCGTCAATCCGGGGGACGTCGTGGCTGCGGACGACGATGGCGTGGTGGTGATCCCGCGCGGCAAGGCTGCCGAAGTGGCCAAGGCCGCGCAGGCGCGCGAAGACAAGGAAGCCGCGACGCGCAAGCGCCTCGCCGCGGGAGAACTGGGCCTCGATGTCTATGGGATGCGCGAGGCGCTCGCCAAGGCGGGGCTGAAGTACGTCGAGTGATGGCCGGGCTCGTACTCGATATGCATTCCGCCGCGATCGATCATCCGCGCTACCGTTTTGGGGTTCATATAATCTCCGGTTTTTTTGGCTGGATCGCGGCGCGATCCAGCCAAAAAAACCGGAGACCGGGGAAATTCAAATTCGCACCGCTGCCTGCTTCCGAGCGCTGAAAATCCATGGACCCCGACTGGCTTCCGTTTCACCCCAACCCCTCCAGGCCCGCATTCCGTGCGCCGGCGGGCGCTGTGGATGCACATTGCCATGTGTTCGGCCCGCAAGCGCGGTTTCCCTTCGCACCCGAGCGCAAGTACACGCCTTGCGACGCATCGAAGGAGCAGCTGTTCGCGCTGCGCGATCTGCTCGGCTTCGAGCGCAACGTGATCGTGCAGGCGACCTGCCATGGCAACGACAACCGTGCGCTGCTGGATGCGCTGCAGCACTCGAACGGCAAGGCCCGCGGCGTCGCTTCGGTGGCGCGCGACGTGAGCGATGCCGCGCTCGAGGCGATGCACGCCGCGGGCGTGCGCGGCACGCGCTTCAATTTCGTGCGGCGGCTGGTGGAGTTCACCCCGCGCGAAATGCTCGCCGAAATCGCGCAGCGCATCGCGCCGCTCGGCTGGCACGTGGTGGTGTATTTCGAGGCGCAGGACCTGCCCGGGCTGTGGGATTTCTTCACCGCGCTGCCGACCGTCGTGGTGGTGGACCACCTGGGACGCCCGGACGTGCGCAAGCCCGTGGACGGCCCAGAATTCGAACGCTTCGTGAAGCTGCTTGGCGAGCACCCGAACATCTGGTCCAAGGTGAGCTGCCCGGAGCGGCTGTCGGCGAGCGGCCCGCCGGCGCTCGAGGGCGAACGCAACGCCTACCGCGACGTCGTGCCCTTCGCGCGCCGCATCGTGGAGGCCTTCCCGGAGCGCGTGCTGTGGGGCACCGACTGGCCGCACCCGAACCTGAAGAGCCACATGCCCGACGACGGCCTGCTCGCCGACTTCATTCCGCACATCGCGCCTGCGCCCGAACTGCAGCGCAAGCTCCTGGTGGACAACCCGATGCACCTGTACTGGCCCGAAGAAGCGAAGTAGGAGACTGCAATGGCCCTCGACAAACCCTACCGCGATGTCCCCGGCACGACGATCTTCGATGCCGAGGAGTCGCGCAAAGGCTACTGGCTGAACCAGTTCTGCATGTCGCTGATGAAAGCCGCGAACCGCGAGCGCTTCAAGGCCGGCGAGCGCGCCTATCTCGACGAGTGGCCGATGACCGAGGCGCAGAAGCAGGCGGTGCTGGCGCGCGATCTGAACCGCTGCATCGCGCTCGGCGGCAACATCTACTTCCTCGCGAAAATCGGCGCCACCGACGGCAAGAGCTTTCAGCAGATGGCGGGCAGCATGACCGGCCTGAGCGAGGAGGAATACCGCCGCATGATGGTCGGCGGCGGCCGCCCGATCGAGGGCAACCGCTATCGGCACGAATGGGAGAAGAAGTGATGGCCCGCATCACCGCCAGCGTCTACACCTCGCACGTGCCGGCGATCGGCGCCGCGCTCGACCACGGCAGGACGCACGAACCCTATTGGCAGAAGGTTTTCAGCGGCTACGAATTCTCCAGGCATTGGATGCGGGAGAACCCGCCCGACGTGATCTTCCTCGTCTACAACGACCACGCCAACGCGTTCAGCCTGGAGATCATCCCGACCTTCGCGATCGGCACGGCCGCGGAGTTCGCCGTTGCGGATGAAGGCTGGGGCCCGCGCCCGGTGCCGAAGGTGATCGGCCATCCGGAGCTCGCCGCGCATATCGCGCAGTCGGTGATCCAGGACGATTTCGACCTCACGATCGTCAACAAGATGGACGTCGACCACGGCCTCACCGTTCCGCTGTCGCTCCTGTGCGGCCAGCCGCAGGCCTGGCCGTGCCCGGTGATTCCGTTCGCCGTGAACGTCGTCCAGTACCCGGTGCCCTCGGGCCGGCGCTGCTTCCAGCTCGGCCAGGCGATTCGCCGTGCCGTTGAATCGTACGACGACCCGCTGCAGGTGCAGATCTGGGGCACCGGCGGCATGAGCCATCAGCTGCAGGGGCCGCGCGCCGGGCTGATCAATCGCGAATGGGACCAGCGCTTTCTCGACCGCCTGATCGCGGAGCCCGCCGCGCTCGCGCAGTTGCCGCACATCGAGTACGTGCGCGAAGCCGGTTCCGAGGGCATCGAGCTGGTGATGTGGCTGATCGCCCGCGGCGCGATGAACGATGTCGATCGCGGCGCACCGCCCAGGGTGGTGCACCGCTTCTATCACGTGCCGGCCTCGAACACCGCTGTAGGCCACCTGATTCTGGAAAACGCAGGATGAACCGGAGATCCGCATGAAAATCGCACTCGCCGGCGCCGGTGCCTTCGGCATCAAGCACCTCGAAGGCCTCGCCAGGATCGACGGCGTCGAAGTCGTCTCGCTGGTCGGCCGCGAGCTCGCCAAGACGCAGCAGGTGGCTGCCAGGTTCGGCATCAAGCATGTCGCCACCGATCTCGCCGCCAGCCTCGCGATCAAGGAGGTCGACGCGGTCATCCTGTGCACTCCCACCCAGATGCATGCCGCGCAGTCGATCGACTGTTTGAAGGCGGGCAAGCACGTGCAGGTCGAAATTCCGCTCGCCGACCGGCTCGCCGACGCCGAAGCGGTGGCGCAACTGCAGCAGCAGACCGGGCTCGTCGCGATGTGCGGCCACACGCGCCGCTTCAACCCGAGCCACCAGTGGATCCACAAGCGCATCGTCAAGGGCGAGCTCGGAATCCAGCAGATGGACGTGCAGACCTATTTCTTCCGCCGCAGCAACATGAACGCGCTCGGCCAGCCGCGCAGCTGGACCGATCACCTGCTGTGGCACCACGCCGCCCACACGGTGGACCTCTTCCAGTACCAGACCGGCGAGGAGGTGGTCGTCGCCAACGCGGTCCAGGGTCCGATGCATCCTGCGCTCGGCATTGCGATGGACCTGTCGATCCAGCTGAAAACGCGGTCCGGCCGCATCTGCACGCTTTCGCTTTCGTTCAACAACGACGGCCCGCTCGGCACCTTTTTCCGCTACATCTGCGACCACGGCACCTACCTCGCGCGCTACGACGACCTGCTCGACGGCAAGGACAACAAAATCGACGTCTCGAAGGTCGACGTTTCGATGAACGGCATCGAGCTGCAGGACCGGGAGTTCGTCGCCGCGATCCGCGAGCGCCGCGAACCCAACGCGAGCGTGGCGCAGGTACTGCCGTGCTACCGCACGCTGCACCAGCTCGAACAGCACATGGGTTGAGCGCACCCGCACCCCACACTCCATCGATTGCGAATCCGGAGACCACATGGCCTACCTGCAGCTTGGCTTGGAAGCTTATTCGCCAAGGGAAATCACCGAGAAGGTGAACCTTCTGGGTGTGACCAAGGCGCGCCTGCCGTTCCTGCAGACGGCGATGCTCGGCGTGCTCGCCGGCGGGTTCATCGGCCTCGGCGCGCTCTTCTTCACGCTCGTGGCGAGCGACGCGACGCTGGGGTTCGCCGCGACGCGGGTGCTCGGCGGGCTGATGTTCTCGCTCGGGCTGATCCTGGTCTCGGTGGGAGGAGCCGAGCTCTTCACCGGCAACAACCTGATGGTCATGGCGTTGGCGGACCGCAAGATCACCATCGCCGAGCTCCTGCGCAACTGGATCATCGTCTATGCAGCAAACGCCTTCGGCGCCATCGGCCTCGCGGTGGTGGTTTGTCTGGCCAACCATGGCGCAATGAACGGCGGCGCGGTCGGTGCGGCTTACGTGAAGATCGCGGCGGCAAAGACCGCGCTGCCCTTCGGCGAGGCGTTCTTCAAGGGCGTGCTGTGCAACCTGCTCGTGTGCCTCGCGGTATGGCTCGCGATGGCCGGTCATACGGTGGTCGACAAGATTCTCGCGATCGTGTTCCCGATCTCGGCGTTCGTCGCCGCGGGCTTCGAGCACAGCGTCGCCAACATGTACTTCATC
>MERE01000174.1 GCA_001771975.1 Betaproteobacteria bacterium RIFCSPLOWO2_02_FULL_68_150
GCGCCCCGAGGCCAGCACCGGATCGAACACCACCGGCACTTGCCGGTGCTCGGCGAGAATCCGCGCCACCGCCGCGACGTTAGCCGCGGAGCCGAGCACCCCCAGCTTGAAAGCCGCAACCGGCAGGTCCGCCAGCAGCGTTTGCGCCTGTTGCACGACCCATTCCGCATCCATGGCCTGCACGCGCTGCACGCCCCGTGTGTCCTGGACGGTCACTGCGGTGAGTACGGTTGCCGCATGGCAACCGAGCGCGGCCAGCGCCAGAGAATCGGCTTGCAATCCGGCACCGCCCGTCGGATCTGAGGCGGCAAAAACGACGACGATGGGAGGAGTTTGGGTCATGGTGGATCGCGCTCGGCGCGCCGGGCGACCCATGGGAATGCGTTAAGATGCCGCTCCATTTTAACCCTCGGGCCCACGCTCGCTGCATGACCGACAGTCAAGTGAAGTACCGCACCTGGATGTGCCTGGTGTGCGGGTTCGTCTACGACGAGGAAAAAGGCCTGCCGGATGAGGGTCTGGCGCCGGGCACCCGCTGGCAAGACGTGCCGATGAACTGGACCTGTCCGGAATGCGGCGCGCGCAAGGACGATTTCGAGATGGTGGAGATCTGAGCGCCTGGGCTGGCGGCGGTGCCTCGCGGGCCGGGGTCGGGGGTAAAATGCCCTCAAGCGTGTCCTCGATCGATCTGACGCATCACTTCCTGATCGCCATGCCCAACATGGCGGATCCGTATTTCACGAGGACGCTGACCTACGTCTGCGAGCACAACGACCAGGGCGCGCTCGGCATCGTCGTCAACCGTCCGATCGACATGACGCTGCAGGCGTTGTTCGAACGGCTCTCGCTCACGCTGCAGGACAAGGAGATCGCCGGCGCGCCGATTTACTTCGGCGGCCCGGTGCAGACCGACCGCGGCTTCGTGCTGCACGCACCCACCGGCAATTGGCATTCGACGTTGCGTGTGCGCGACCTGATCGGCCTGACCACGTCGAAGGATGTTCTCGAGGCGGTCGGGCGCGGCGAAGGGCCGGACCGGATCCTGGTGACGCTCGGCTATGCCGGCTGGTCTGCGGGCCAGCTCGAACACGAACTGACGCAAAACGCCTGGCTCACGGTCGAGGCGCGCGACGCGATCATCTTCGATCTGCCCGCCGAAGAGCGCTTGCCGGCGGCGATGGAACTGCTCGGGCTCGACTTTGCGCGGCTCGCGGACGTGGCGGGACATGCCTGAAACGGCCGCCCGCACGATCCTCGCCTTCGACTTCGGCATCAAGCGTATCGGCGTAGCGGTAGGCGAGCCCGAGGTGCGCACCGCGCATCCGCTGCCGGGCATTGCCGCCGCAGGCGATGCGCGTTTCGCCGCCATCGGCCGACTGGTGGCGCAGTGGAGGCCGGCGCGGCTGGTCGTCGGGCTGCCCCTGGCGGCGAACGGTTCGCCGCACGACACGACGCAGCGTGCGATGCGCTTTGCGCGCCAGCTGCGTGGCCGCTTCCGCTTGCCGGTCGAGCTGGTGGACGAGCGCTACACCTCGGTCGAGGCAACGCAGCGCTTGCGCGGCCGCCGTCCCCCGAAGCTGGCGATCGATTCGGTCGCCGCGCAGCTGATCCTCGAGCAGTATTTCGATGAACGCGCTGCCTGAAGCCGAAGACCTGCTGCAGCCGCTGGTCGACGAGTTGCGCGCGCGCGTCACGCCCGCGAGTGCGATGATCGGGCTGTACACGGGCGGCGCGTGGCTCGCGGAGCGGCTGCACCCCATGCTGGGGCTGCGCGAGCCGCTCGGCCTGATGGACATCGCGTTCTACCGGGACGACTACCACAAGCAGGGGCTGAAGCACGATCCGAAACGCACCCGGATCCCGTTCGACGTCGAGGGCAAGGACCTGTTGCTGGTCGACGACGTGCTCTACACGGGGCGCACCGTGCGCGCGGCGATGAACGAGCTGTTCGACTACGGCCGGCCGCGCAGCATCGCGCTCGTCGTGCTCGCCGATCGCGGCGGCCGCCAGCTGCCGATCTGCGCGCAGCACTGCGGCGCGCGCCTCGAGGTCGCCGAGGGCATGCGGCTGCGCCTGAAGCGCGCCGAGGGCGGCAGGCTGAGCTTCGAGCTGGAACATGCCGCCTAATCCGCAGCTCAACGCGAACGGCGAACTGCAGCATCTGCTGTCGATCGAGGGGCTGCCGCGCGAAATCCTGATCCGGATTCTCGACACCGCCGAGTCGTTCGTCGGCGTCACCGAGCGCGAGGTGAAGAAGGTACCGCTGCTGCGCGGCAAGAGCGTGTTCAACCTGTTCTTCGAGTCGTCGACGCGTACCCGCACCACCTTCGAGATCGCAGCCAAGCGGCTGTCGGCCGACGTCATCAATCTCAACATCGCGGCATCATCGCAGAGCAAGGGCGAATCGCTGCTCGACACGGTGGCGAACCTTTCGGCGATGCAGGCGGACATGTTCGTGGTGCGCCATGCCTCGAGCGGCGCGCCGTTCCTGATCGCGCGCCATGTCAAGCCGCACGAGCACGTGATCAATGCCGGCGACGGCCGCCACGCCCACCCGACGCAGGGCCTGCTCGACCTGTACACCATTCGCCACTACAAGAAGGATTTCCGCGAGCTGACGGTGGCGGTGGTCGGCGACGTGCTGCACTCGCGCGTGGCGCGCTCGCTGATTCACGGCCTCACCACGCTGGGGGTGCCGGAAGTGCGCGCGATCGGCCCGCAGACCCTGATGCCGGCCGGCGTCGAGGCGCTCGGCGTGCGCGTGTATCACGACGTGCGCGAGGGCCTGCGGGACGCGGACGTGGTGGTGATGCTGCGGCTGCAGAACGAGCGCATGAGCGGGGCCCTGCTGCCGTCGGCGCAGGAGTTCTTCATGACCTACGGCCTGACCGCGGAGCGGCTCGCGCTGGCGAAGCCCGCAGCGATCGTGATGCACCCGGGACCGATGAACCGCGGGGTCGAGATCGATTCCTCGGTTGCCGACGGGCCGCACTCGGTGATCCTGCCGCAGGTCACCTTCGGCATCGCGGTGCGCATGGCGGTGATGTCGATGGTGGCGGGGCACTGATGCGAACCCTGATCCGGAACGGCCGTCTCGTCGACCCGGCCAGCGGGCGCGACGCGCCAGGCGACCTGCTGCTGGCGGAGGGGCGCATTGCGGCTCTCGACGGCGACGCGAAGGGCGCCAGCGCGGACCGCGTAATCGACGCCACCGGACTGGTGGTGGCGCCCGGACTGATCGACCTTTCGGCGCGGCTGCGTGAGCCGGGCTACGAGTTCAAGGCCACGCTCGAGTCGGAGATGGATGCCGCGGTGGCGGGTGGCATCACCAGCCTTGCCTGTCCGCCGGACACCGATCCGCCGCTCGACGAGCCGGGTCTCGTGGACATGCTGCGCCGGCGCGCCAAGGCGCTGGCACGCGCGCGCGTCTATCCGATCGGCGCGCTGACCGCGAAGCTCGAGGGCGAGCGCCTCACCGAAATGGCGCAGCTGGCCGCTGCCGGCTGCGTCGCGTTTTCGCAGGCCAACACCCCGATCACCAACACCCAGGTGCTGTGGCGCGCGCTGCAGTATGCGGCAACCTTTGGCTATGCGGTGTGGCTGCGCGCCGAGGATCGGTGGCTCGCCCAGGGCGGCGTGGCGCACGACGGCGAAGTCGCGACACGGTTGGGGCTTGCCGGCATCCCGGTGTTCGCCGAGACGGTCGCGCTCGCGACGTTGCTCGAGCTGGTGCGCTCGACCGGCACGCGCCTGCACGTGTGCCGCCTGTCGAGCGCTGCGGGAGTCGCGCTGATGCGCGCCGCGCGCCGCGAAGGGCTGCCGATCAGCTGCGACGTCGGCATCCACCATGTGCACCTCTCGGACCGGGACCTGGGCTACTTCGATGCGCAGTGCCGGCTCGAGCCGCCGCTCAGAAGCCAGCGTGACCGCGAGGCGCTGGCGAAAGCGCTTGCGGATGGCGTGATCGACTGCGCGGTGTCGGATCACACGCCGGTGGACGACGACCACAAGCAACTACCTTTCGGCGAGGCCGAGCCGGGCGCTACCGGCCTCGAGCTGCTGCTGCCGCTGGCGCTCAAGTGGGGCGCCGAGCAAAAACTCGGTCTGGCGCAGACGCTGGCGCGCGTCACCAGCAGCCCGGCTCGCATCCTGGGCGTGGGCGCGGGTCGTATCGCTGCGCAAGCGCCCGGCGACGTGATCGTGTTCGACCCGGCGGCCGATTTCCGCATCGTCCCCGAGGCGCTCAGGAGCCAGGGCAAGAACTCGCCGTTCCTCGGCCATGAACTTGCCGGGCGCGTGCGGGCGACGCTGGTCGCGGGCAAGGTGGTCTTCGAGCAGCCGTGAAGTGGCTCGCGGTGGTTCTCGCATTCTCGCTCTCGGGCTGCGGTCTGCTTGCGAAGCGCGAGCCAGCGGCCCCGGCCGCGCCGAAAGGCGGCTACTACAAGGATGACGGGCCCGGCGACACGCCGCCGCGGGACCTGCACACGGTCCCGGACGCCGTCCCCAGGGACGAGCCGCTGCACCGCTTCGCCAACCGCCCGTATCAGGTGTTCGGGCGCGATTACCTGCCGCTCGCTGCGCCGGCCCCGTTCCGGCAGCGCGGCACCGCGAGCTGGTACGGCAGGCGCTTCCACGGCGGGAAAACTTCGAGCGGCGAACTCTACGATATGTATGCGATGAGCGCAGCGCACCCGACCCTGCCGATTCCGAGCTACGCGCGCGTCACGCATGTCGCGAGCGGCCGCAGCGTCGTGGTGCGCATCAACGACCGCGGTCCGTTCCATTCCGAGCGCGCCATCGACCTGTCCTACGCCGCGGCGTTCAAGCTCGGCTTCGCGGAGCTGGGCAGCGCGCTGGTCGACATCGAGAGCGTGCTGCCACGCGAACCGGCGCTGGCTGCGGCTTCGCCGCCCGCGGCCGAGGCTGGGGGCGTCTACCTGCAACTGGGTGCGTTTTCGGTGCGCGAGAGCGCGGAGAACTTCCGCGTCCGCATGGTTCGCGAACTGGCGTGGCTCTCGGATGCGATTCACGTCGTCGCGGGCGGCGCGCTTTTCCGGGTGCACCTCGGGCCCTACCGTTCGCAGGACCAGGCGCGCCCGGTCGCCGAGCGCATCCGCGCCGAACTGAACATGGTGCCGCTGTTCGTCGTGCGATAATTCGCGCTCTTTTTTCGTTCCAGCTACCGATGCTTCGAGCGTTTCTCGCCACGCTGCTCGCGCTCGCGGTTACCGTGGCACCGGCGCAGCAGCCACCTTCGGTGATCGGGCGCGCCTGGGTGCTTGCCGATCTCGCGAGCGGGCAGGTGCTCGCGGCCGAGCGGGCCGACGAGCGCTTCGAGCCGGCATCGCTCACCAAGCTGATGACCGCGTACCTCGTGTTCGCGGCCGTAAGGGACAAGAAGCTCTCGCTCGAGCAGACGGCCAACGTGTCGGAGCGCGCCTGGCGCGCGGCCGGCTCGCGCATGTTCATCGAGCCGCGCCGGCCGGTCTCGGTGGACGAGCTGATCCGCGGCATGGTGGTGCAATCGGGCAACGACGCCTGCATCGCGTTGGCGGAGGCGGTCGCGGGTTCGGAGGAAGTGTTCGCGCAGATGATGAACCGCGAGGCGCAGCGTCTCGGCATGCGCGAGACCAAATTCATGAACTCGACCGGCTTGCCGGATCCGCAGCACTATTCCACGGCGCGCGACCTGCATCTGCTCGCTGCGGCCCTGATCCGCGATTTCCCCGCCGAGTACGCGCTTTACTACACGCAGAGGGAGTTCCGCTACAACAACATCACGCAGCACAACCGCAACCGCCTGCTGTGGCTTGACCCGACGGTGGACGGCGTCAAGACGGGCTATACCGAGGCCGCGGGATACTGCCTCATTGCGTCCGCAAAGCGCGGCCCGCGGCGGCTGCTCTCGGTGCTGCTTGGCTCGACCTCGGAAACGGCCCGCGCGCAGGAGTCCCAGAAGCTGCTCAATTGGGGTTTCCAGTTCTTCGACGCGGTGAAGCTCTACGACAAGGGCCAGGCGGTGAAGGAGATCGAAGTCTGGAAGGCAGACAAGCGCCTGCTCAAGGCGGGGTTCCGCGCCGACCTCGTGGTCAGCGTGCCCAAGGGGCAGGCCGACCGGATCAAGGCGGAGCTGCTCGCACCGCAGCCGCTGCTGGCGCCGGTGGCCGAGGGGCAGCGCGTCGGTTTGATGCGCGTCAGCTTCGACGGCAAGCCCTTCGGCGAGTATCCGGTGGTTGCGCTCGAAGCGGCGGCGCCGGCGGGAATCTTCGGCCGCGCCTGGGATACACTCAGGTTGTGGCTCAAATAGCGGGGCACGCATGATTTTCCTGAACGGCAAGTTCCTGCCGATCGAGCAGGCCACGGTGCCGGTGCTCGATCGCGGATTCATCTTCGGCGACGGCGTCTACGAGCTGGTGCCGGTGTATTCGCGCGTTGCGTTCCGGCTTGACGAGCATCTGGCGCGCCTGGAGCGCAGCCTCGCGCTGGTTCGCATCCGCAATCCCCACAACCGCCAGCAATGGCGCGGGATCATCGCGCAACTCATCGCGCTGCAGCCCTACGAGGACCAGGGGGTGTACTTCCAGGTCACGCGCGGTGTCGCCAAGCGCGACCACGCCTTTCCGCAAGGCGTCGAGCCGACGGTGTTCATCATGTCCAGTCCGCTGGTCAATCCGCCCCGCAAGCTGGTCGAGCGCGGTGCCGAGGCGTTGAGTGCGCCGGACTACCGCTGGCAGAAATGCGACATCAAATCGATATCGCTTATCGGCAACGTCCTGCTGCGCCAGGTATCGGCCGACGCGGGC
Organism: Betaproteobacteria bacterium RIFCSPLOWO2_02_FULL_68_150; assembly: GCA_001771975.1. GTDB lineage: Bacteria > Pseudomonadota > Gammaproteobacteria > Burkholderiales > SG8-39 > 2-02-FULL-66-14. Next base: position 6,804 of record MERE01000174.1, read on the forward strand.
GCAGCCGAGACCATCCTGTTCCGCGACGGCAAACTGACCGAGGCCTCGGCCTCCAACGTGTTTATCGTGCGCGGCGGCACGATCGTTGCGCCACCGAAGTCGAACCTGATCCTGCCGGGCATCACCTACGACGTGGTGCTCGAGCTGGCGCAGGCGGCCCGGCTGCCGCTCGAGGTCCGCGATGTCGCCGAGACCGAGGTGCGCGCGGCGGACGAGATCTGGGTCACCTCGTCTTCCAAGGAGGTGCTCGCGATCGTGCGGCTCGACGGCCAGCCGGTCGGCGAGGGCAGGCCGGGCCCGGTGTTCAGGCGCATGTACCAGCTCTACCAGGACTTCAAGAAGACGGTGATGCGCACGGGCAAGGAGAAAGCGGCGGCCTGAATGTCGCAGGTACAGGCGCTGCTCGCCTTTCCGTGCCCGTTTCCAATCAAGGTGCTGGGGCGGCGCGAACCCGGGTTGGCGCAGCAGGTGACGCAGATCGTGTTGGGGCATGCGCCCGACTTCGATCCGGCGACGATCGCCACGCTGCCGAGCCGCGAAGGCACCTACCTGAGCCTGACCTGCATCGTGCGCGCGAGTTCGCGCGAGCAGCTCGACGCCCTGTACCAGGACCTTTGCGACCACCCAGCGGTGGTGATGGTGCTCTGAATGCTGGTTGCGTCGGCACCCTGCATCGTGAAACGCCTCGGCCGGGTGGAGTACCAGCCGACCGCCGCCGCGATGCGCGCGTTTACTGCGCGCCGCGACGCCGGCACCGCGGATGAACTCTGGATCCTCGAGCACCCGCCGGTGTACACCCTCGGCGTGGGTGCCGACCCTGCGCACGGACCCAGGGGCGAGGACCGCATCCCGGTAGTGCGCTGCGAGCGCGGCGGCGAGATCACCTTCCACGGCCCCGGCCAGGTCGTGCTGTATGCGTTGCTCGATCTGGCGCGGCGCGGCATCCGGGTGCGCGAGTTCGTTGCCATGCTCGAGCAGGCGGTGATCGACCTGCTGGGCGAATACGGCGTCGCGGCCGGGCGCAGGCCCGGCGCGCCGGGCGTATACGCCGCCGATGCCAAAGTCGCGGCGCTCGGCCTGCGCGTGTCGCGCGGCCGCTGCTACCATGGCGTGGCGCTCAACGTCGACATGGACCTGGCGCCGTTCGCTGCCATCGACCCGTGCGGCTTTCCCGGCCTGCGCGTCACGCAGACGCGTGAATTGGGCATCGAGGCGTCGGTGGAGGAACTCGGTGCACGGCTCGGCGCGCGGCTGGCCGGACTGCTTGAGCATGCGTGAGCCGGGAAGCCGGGAAAAGGGGCAGGCCAAGACGGCACGAATTGCCGTCAAGATCGTGCCGCGCGCGCCGCTCGCCAAGCCCGAGTGGATCCGCGTGCGCGTCGCCGGCGCCGATTCGCGCTTTCACGAGGTGAAGCGGATCCTGCGCGCGCAGAACCTGCACACGGTCTGCGAGGAGGCCTCGTGCCCGAACATCGGCGAGTGCTTCGGCAAGGGCACGGCCACCTTCATGATTCTCGGCGACCTCTGTACGCGCCGCTGCCCGTTCTGCGATGTCGCCCACGGACGGCCGTTCGCGCCCGATGCCGGCGAGCCGGTGCATCTTGCCGAGAGCGTCGCGCGCCTCGGACTGGGCTACGTGGTCATCACGAGCGTCGACCGCGACGACCTGAAGGACGGCGGCGCACAGCACTTCGTCGATTGCATTCGCGCCGTGCGCGAACGCTCACCGCGCACCACGATCGAAGTGCTGGTGCCGGACTTCCGCGGCCGGCTGGAGCGCGCGCTGGAAGTGCTTTGCGTGTCCGCGCCCGACGTCATGAACCACAACCTGGAGACGGTGCCGCGCCTGTATCGTCGCGCCCGCCCGGGTGGCGATTACGCGCATTCGCTGGCGTTGCTGCGCGAGTTCAAGCGCCGCCAGCCCGGCGTACCGACCAAGTCGGGCCTGATGGTCGGTCTGGGCGAGAGCGACGCGGAAATCCTCCAGGTGATGCGCGACCTGCGCGCGCACGGCGTCGACAGGCTCACCATCGGGCAGTACCTCGCCCCATCCCGGCACCACCTGCCGGTGGAGCGCTACGTGCGTCCCGAGGCGTTCGCGCATCTTGAACGCGAAGCGGCGGCGATGGGGTTCATGCATGCGGCGGTCGGTGCCCTGGTACGGTCCTCCTATCACGCCGACCGCCAGGCGCACGCCGCCGGTGTCGCCGCGCATGCTCCGGCAAAGCCTTAGGGTCAAAGTCGGGTTCTACGTCGCCCTGGCGCTGCTGGGGACGTTGCTGCTGTTCGCGGCGCTCGTCGTGCGGCAACAGCGCAACGCCTTGCTCGAATCGGCCGAGAGCCATGTGACGCAGCTCTCCGAAGTAATCACGCGCAGCACGCGTTTCGCCATGCTGCAGAACCAGCCCGAGTACGTGCATCGCATCATTCAGGATGTCGCGCGCGGAGGCAACATCGACCGCGTCAGGATCTTCAGCAAGGAAGGCGTGATCATCGACTCGACCCATGCGCCCGAACTCGGTCTGAAGGTGGACCGCAAGGCCGAAGGCTGCCTCAACTGCCACCAGACCGAGCGGCCGGCCGCCAGCCTGCCGCAGGGCTCGCGCGCGCGCGTGTTCAATGCGCCCGACGGCCGGCACCTGCTCGCCAGCATGGAGGTGATCCGCAACGAACCTTCCTGCTACAACGCCGCCTGCCACGCGCACCGGAAATCGCAGACGGTGCTGGGCGTATTGGACATCGTCTACTCGCTCGACGAGATCGACCGCAGCATGCAGGCCGGCGCCAGCGCGCTTATCGTGCTCTCGCTGGGATTCGGACTGCTCGCGGCGGTTGGCGTGAGCGTCTTCGTGCACCGCCTCATTTACCGGCCGCTGCGTGATCTGGAGAGCGGGGCCAAGCGGATTGCCGCGGCAAACATGGAGACGCCGATCCCGGTGCGCAGCGACGACGAGTTCGGCCGCCTCGCGGCCTCGTTCAACGTCATGACGCAGGCGTTGCGGGCGTCCCGGCAGGAGCTGCAGCAATGGAACGAGACCCTCGAGCGCAAGGTCGAGGAACGCACCCGGGCGCTGCGCGTCGCCGAGGCCGAAGCGGTGCGCGGCGAACGCCTCGCCTCGGTCGGCCTGCTCGCCGCCGGCATCGCGCACGAGCTGAACAATCCGCTCACCGGCATCCTGACCTTCACCAGCCTGCTGCGCAAGAACCTGCCGGACGGCAGCGCCGACGCCGAGGACCTCGATCTGGTGATCAAGGAAACCAGGCGCTGCGCCACGATCATCCGCCGGCTGCTCGATTTCGCACGCGAAAAGGCGCCGGAAAAGAAGTTCGCCGATCTCAACCGCCTGATCGAGGACACCGTGCACATCGTCGAGCAGCCGGCACAGCTGCAGGAGATCGAGATCCGCCTGGAGCTGGATCGATCGCTGCCGCAGATCTGGATCGACCCGAGCATGATCGAGCAGGTCGTCATGAACATGCTCGTCAATGCACAGCATGCGATTGCGCAAAAAGGCCGCATCGCGATCCGTACCCGGCGCGTGCCGCAGCCGAAAAGTCCCTCGCCCGGGGCGGCGGCGGTGCCGATGATCGAGGTCTCGATTGCCGACACCGGCTGCGGCATCTCGGCGAACAACCTGAAGCGCATCTTCGATCCGTTTTTCACCTCTAAGGAGGTCGGCAAGGGAACCGGGCTCGGCCTGTCGGTGAGCCACGGCATCGTGCAGGCGCACGGTGGCGTGATCGAAGTGGAGAGCCGCGTCGGTGAAGGGTCGACGTTCCGCGTCTTTCTGCCGCTGCAGCCGGTCGGCGCGGCGCAGGAACCGGCGACCGAAGGGAGCCGTTGATGAAGGGCCGGATACTGGTGGTGGACGACGAGGAGATCGTCGTGCGCAGCTGCCTGCGCATCCTCGGCGGCGGCGACTACACCGTGGATGCGGCGCGCAGCGGCGCCGAAGCGCTGCAGAAGATCGAGCAAGCCCCTTGCGACGTGATCGTGCTGGACATCATGATGCCCGACATCGACGGCATCGAGGTGCTGCAGCGGGTCAAGGAGGCGCACCCCGACATCGAAGTCGTCATGGTGACCGGGCTGTCGCAGATCGAGACTGCGGTGCGCTCCATGAAGCTCGGCGCCTTCGACTACCTGCCCAAGCCGTTCGATCCCGACCAGCTGAAGCTGGCGGTGGAGCGGGCGCTGGAGCGGCGCCGCCTGCTGCAGGAAAACCTCGGTCTCGCGAGCGAGGTCAGTTCAAAGTACCGATTCGAGAACATCATCGGCTCGAGTCCGCGCATGCAGGAGATGTTTCGCCTGATCGCGCGCTGCGCGCCGACCAACACCACGGTGCTGCTCACCGGCGAAAGCGGCACCGGCAAGGAACTGGTGGCGCGCGCGATCCACTACAACAGCCTGCGCAAGGAGCGGCCTTTTGTCCCGGTGGACTGCACCTCGCTGAGCGAAAACCTGCTGGAGAGCGAGCTCTTCGGCCACGTCAAGGGGGCATTCACCGGCGCGGTCGCCAACAAGCGCGGTCTGTTCGAGGTGGCCAGCGGCGGCACGCTGTTCCTGGACGAAGTCGCCAACATCTCGCTCGCGATCCAGGCGAAGCTCCTGCGCGTGATCCAGGAGCGGGAATTCAAGGCGGTGGGCGACACGCGCACGCAGAGCACCGACATCCGGCTCATTGCCGCCACCAACAAGGATCTGCGTGCGTTGGTGGCCGAAGGAAGTTTTCGCGACGATCTGTTCTACCGCATCAACATCTTCCCGATCGAAATCCCGCCCTTGCGCGAGCGCCGCGAGGATGTCGCCGCCCTCGCCTTCCATTTCCTGAGGACCTTCAGCCAGGAACTCGGCAAGGAAGTCACCGAGATTTCCGGCGGCGCGATGAACGTGCTGCTGAATCACGCCTGGCCGGGAAACGTGCGCGAACTCGAGAACACGCTGCACCGCGCCGTGATTCTCGCCACCGACAAGGTGATCCGCAAGGCGCATCTGGTCAGCCTGGTGACGCCGTCGGCGCAGACCGCGGCGGACGTGCCGAGGACCGGCGACCAGCTCAAGCGCATCAAGAAAGCCGCGCGCGAAAAATCGGTCGAGCACATCGAGAAGGCGTTTGTCCTCGAAGCGCTCAGGCGCAATGCCTGGAACGTCACCCGCAGCGCCGAGGAAACCGGCATGCAGCGGGCCAACTTCCAGGCGCTGATGAAGAAGTACGGCATCCGCTCGCGCGACACCTCCGAAGGCCAGGAAGAATATTAGCGAATTCTAATATGATCTGATCTGCGTCAACTCACCGCGTGGGCAGCGGAGCACAGTTTCACCGGTGCAACTCCGTTCACGTACAGGGGGCAGATCATGAGACGCAGCATCTTGGGAATCATTACCGTCGCCGCCGCGGCCCTCGCCGGGCCCGCGATGGCGGCCGCGAATCACGCAGAACTCGTGCAAGGGCCGTTTCAAACGGGTTCCGATGTGACCCGGGCGTGCCTGCAATGCCACGAGCAGCAGGCCAGCGATTTCATGAAAACGGTGCACTGGACCTGGAGTTCAAGGCAGCAGGCTGGCGGCAGGGAATTCAATCTCGGCAAGATCAATGCGGTGAACAACTATTGCATCGCACTGCCGTCAAACGAGCCGCGCTGCACCAGCTGCCACGCCGGCTATGGCTGGAAGGACGCGTCCTTCGACTTCGGCAAGGCGGAAAGCGTCGACTGCCTCGTCTGCCACGACACCACCGGGAGTTACAAGAAATTTCCGACCGCGGCCGGACACCCGGCGTACAAGGACATCGAGTTCCCGCCCAAGTCCGGCAGGATCTGGCCGGCGGTGAACCTCGAGAAGGTGGCCAAGAGCGTCGGCAAGCCGGGCCGCGAAAACTGCGGCGCGTGCCACTTTTTCGGCGGCGGCGGCGACCACGTCAAGCATGGCGACCTCGACAGCTCGATGGCGAAGCCGCCGCGCGCCATGGACGTGCACATGGCGATCGATGGCGCCAACATGTCGTGCACCGCATGCCACAAGTCGGATAAGCACGTCATCCCCGGTAAGGCGCTGTCGGTGTCGGTGGCGGGCGCGCGTCAGACGCTCGATTGCAGCGACTGCCATGCCGGCACGCCGCATTCGAAGAATCCCCTGCTCGACAAGCACGCGGATCGCGTTGCGTGCCAGACCTGCCACGTGCCGAGTTTCGCGCGTACGCTGCCGACCAAGACATGGTGGGACTGGTCGACCGCGGGCAAGGACCAAGTGGTGGCGAAGGACCAGTACGGCCTCGCGACCTACGACAAGATGAAGGGCGACTTCAGGTGGGAAAAGGACGTGCGCCCGGTCTATGCATGGTTCAACGGCTCAGTCGATCGCGTGCTGATGGGCGACAGGATCGACCCCAAGACCGTGACCCATCTGAACTACCCCAGGGGCGAGCGGGGCGACAAGAGTGCCAGGATCACGCCGTTCAAGCAGATGCGTGGCAAACAGCCGTACGACTCCGGCAATAACGTGATCGCCGTGCCGCACGTGTTCGGACCCGGCGGCTATTGGCAGACCTACGACTGGAACAGCGCGATCGCCGATGGCATGAAGCTCGCCGGACTGAGCTACAGCGGCCAGTACGGCTTCGTCGAGACCGACATGTACTGGAAGGTGAATCACATGGTGGTGCCGAAGGCGCAGGCGCTCGCCTGCAACGCCTGCCACGGCGCCAATGGCCGCCTCGACTGGAAAGCGCTCGGTTACGCGGGGGATCCGCGGGTCAGGCGATAGCAGGCGCCGCATGCAGCGCCGCATTCCCGGGGCCGCGCGCGCGGCCCCGTTTTCTTCCGGGGTGGTCTACTGCTGCGGGCTTTTCGCCGGCTCTTCCTCCACCTCCTCGTAGCCGGTGAGCATCGCCTTGAAGTGCGCCGATGGCGTGTGACCGAGGCTCGCCAGGTAGGGGTGGATGAAGATGAAGGCGCTGAAGAAGATGAACAGCAGCACGTGCACCGTGCTCACCACGCGCACGCCGCCGAACAGCTCGATCGATCCCGCGAAGCCGTGCACATCCCAGAGCAGCAGCCCGGTATAGAACTGGATCGGGACCAGCAGGATCATGATGATCTGATAGGCGATGCTCTGCAGTGCGTTGAACTTGCGGTACACGCTGACGTGATGCGGGTTGGGCTGCCCCTTGAAGATGCCATAGCCGTAGAACACCGCCTGCCGCAGGCTGTCGCGGAAGTATTTCGCGGGATTGAGCTCGGGGTGGTAGACCTTGATCTTGTCGGTGAAGAGGTAGAACAGCAGCCAGATGAAGTAGTTGCCGATGAGCGCGAACCCGACCCCGTTGTGCAGGCGCACCGCAAGCTGGAACGGCATGACCGCAAGCAGGTCCGAGTAGCGGATCTGGATGCCGCTGAGAATCAGCACGACGAAGCCGAGCGCGTTGATCCAGTGCCAGATCCTGACCGGAAGCGGGTGAACGTAGATCCTGTGCATGGCCCTGGGCCTTCCCTCTAGTTCGCAGTGTCGCTGCCGGCACCCGGGTGGCGCGGCTTGCTGCGCAGCAGTCTTCGCAGCAGCAAATGGCCGACCGGCGCCGAGACGCCGGCGAGCACGGCGAGCGCGAGCAGCGCATCGAGCAGTTTGATGCGCGTGCCGCCGATGACGTAGAAATCGCCGACCGCGTCGACCGAGGCCGGATTGCTCAACACCTCTTTCTGCGCCTCGTAGCGCACCGGCCGGCCATCGGGTCCGATGATCGATATCGTGACGTTCTGGAACGCGTCGGCACCCTGCTTGTGGCAGGTGACACAGTCCTTGATGGCCTTCGTCTTGTCGGTCAGTTGGTGCGCCTCGGCACCGGTGCGCACTTCAAGGCGGCCGATCAGCGTCGCCTTGGCGGGAGCGCCTTCGCGATTGACGCCGCGCAGCAGATCCCAGAGCGCCTTGGCATCCAGGCTCTGGCCGCCCTGGTCGCTCATGCGTTGCTTGGTCGCGGGGTCGTAGAGCCTGAGATCGACCCTCTTTTGCGACGCCGGGGCGTGGCAGGCAGGGCAGGACACTACCTCGAGGTGCGTCCTGGTGTTCGGCAGCCATTTCTCGTGCGCGGCCACGGCGCCGGCGTGGCAGCCGAGGCAGGCATCGCGCAGGCGGGTACCCGTTGCGGCCGGGCTCACGTCGTGTGCGCGGTGGCAATCGACGCAGATCGGCGCCCTGACCTGCCCCGCCTTGCTGCGCGCCAGGCCGTGCATGCTGCCGGCATAGGCGTCGAAGATGTCGTCGTGGCACTTGCGGCAGGAGATCCCGTTCATCGGTTCCTGCGCCGCCTTGGCGCGCACCGCATGCGAGCCGTGGCAGTCGGTGCAGACCGGCGCCCACAGATTGCCCTGTTTCAGCGTGCTGGCGTGGATGCTGCCGTCGAAAAGCTTGGCCTTGTCTTCATGGCACAGGCGGCACACTTCGACCTTCGCGACTCCGTACTCGCGCGCCGAGCTGATTTTCTTGCCGGCACCCGGGTGCTTCTTCGCTTCGACGTCCGAGTGACAGGCGGCGCAGCCGAGCTCGCCGTGCACGGACTTGGCAAACTCGTCGCCCTGGACGTGGAGCGGGAGCGATTCCCCCTTGCCGAGGTTCTTTTTCAAGCCCTCCTGTGCGTGACAGCTGAGGCAGCCCTGGTCGTCTTCCGACAGTGCGGCGGCAGCCGGGAACGCCGCAAGGGCCGCAAGCGCGGCGACAGCAAGACGGAGCTGGCGTGCGAATTTCATCTAGTCATCCTCTGGTCGCCGCGAGTTTGGCACGCGGCATCCGCAGACATTTGCTTAGGCGCAAAAAGGGGGCGATTTCGCCCCCTTTTCCCGGCGGCTGGACCTGCCGATTACGCCGACTTGCCCCGCTTCGCGAGTGCCCGGTAGCCGTGCAGGGCGAGCAGACCCAGCCCGACAAACGGCAGCGCGATAACGTACGCCAGACCGATGAACGGCGCGGCGAAGAACAAGCCGACGTTCTTGGCAAACGCTCCGCTCTTGTGCAGTTCGATCGGCATGCCGACGGGCGCCGGCGCGGGCACCGCGATCGCTTGCGCGGCGGCGCCGGCCTGGCGCTCAAACACCGCAGCCTGCGCGCTGTGCTCGATCATCTGGGGTGACAGCGGCTTGCGCAGGAACGCCGCGACGCCGGCCGCCTTCGCCCTGGCTTCATTGGCGTCGCTGCCGTATCCGGTGACGATGACCACGGGCAGCCACGGGCGAGCCGCCTTGACACGTGCGGCGACCTCGATACCGTTCATCCCGGGCATCTTGATGTCGGTGAACACGGCGTCGTAATCCTCGCGCGCGAGCTTGTCGAGCGCCTCCTGGCCGCTGCTTGCGCTGATCACGGCATAGCCCTTGCCGGAAAGAACCCGGTGAAAACTTTTCCCGATCACCGGATCGTCGTCGACTACCAGGATCCTTTTCAGTGCTGTCATGACATGCTCCTTTGAACGTAAATTGATTTTCAGAAAGTGCTGCGGCCCCGTGCTTCGCGCTGGCCCGATGCGTCGTTGCGCACCCGGCGCAACGCCCATTGCTTGCGGGTGATGGCGCCGTGCGTCGCACCGATCACCTCCTCTGGGCCGACGGGTTTGGCGAGATAGTCATAGGCGCCGAGGCGTACCGATTCCTTGGCCGAGTCGATGCTCGGGAAACCCGTGATGACCACCACCTCGCTCTCGGGCCACTTCTGCTTGATGGCCTTGAGAACCGACATGCCGTCGGTCCCCGGCATGCGCAGGTCGAGCAGGACCACGTCGTACGGTTGGCGTTCCATCGCGCGCAACGCCTCGTCGCCGTTCCATACGGCATTCGCGTTGCATTGCGCTGCGCTGAGGATCCTGGCGTAGCTGTGCCGTACGATCGCTTCGTCGTCGACGATCAGGATCTCGGGCTTGCGGTTCATTGGCCTCTCCGGTCCGGTGCGGGTTCCCGGTTCGCGCCTAGTTCGTCGCCAACCGGTGTCCGGCGGCGTGCACGCCCCACCATGCCATCACCGCTACACCGACGAACGGCAGCGCGAGCGCATAGGCGAGACCCACGAAAGGCGCAGCGAAGAACAGCACCACGTTCCTGGCGGCGCGCGCTCCCGTTTTCCAGCGAGCCGCGAGCGCCTTCAAGCCCAGCCATGCCATCGCAGCCAGGCCGAGGACCGGCAGTGCAACCACGTAGGCCAACCCGATGAACGGTGCCGCGGCCACCAGCGTCACCGCCTTGACGGCGCGCGCGGCGTTCGCTGCTTCATGCATCACCCGTTCGAATTCGGCATCGGTGACGGGATAGGTGCTGACTGTCGCGGTGTTTGCAGTGACTCTCATGACATCCTCCATCGTCTGATTTTCGTTTTCCTGAGCCTTCACCCGATCTCACGCAATGTGCGTGCCACATCGCATCACGGAGCCCCGGGAAAGCCGGGACCGGAAATGAATTCAGCGAGTTATGGTGAAAGCCCCCGGATAAGACGCGCTACCCGTCCGGGCCACGGCACGAGCCTGAAGTACAGATTGGCCATGCAGCATCCGGCCAAGCACGAAGAATTGCGCTTTATCTTCAGTTGGATAACGAGGCTCCCGCAGCGCATGTTTTTTCCATGCGGCAGCGCTCGCGCGTTATGCTTCCAAGGACCGATATCCTGGGAGAAAACGGATGAAATCCGTACTTCGCGCTGGACTGGCCGCCACCTTTTTCGCCCTG